>NZ_JAVEPN010000006.1:0-137328 GCF_034008105.1 Trichlorobacter sp. | reverse complement strand
CGCTTCTTTTCATGGCCGAGGCGGGCGATTTCGAAAAAAACGTCCGGTTGCGGCATCGAACGATGACCTAAGACAACCGCCCAAAATGGCAATCAGCCGCAAACCCATATCAATCAAGGATGTAGCTTTCCGGACGAGCTTCGGACTTGGTCCGGAGAAAACAGAGAATCAGGGGCCAAACAGAGAAAGAAAGGCTGGAAGATGGGGAGAATCGATGGTGCGGAGAGGTGCTTTGGAAAGATGTGAAACGGGCGCAAACCCTTTAGAAACAAGGGGAAAAAGAAAACCCGTCACCCCGGAGAATGACTCCAGAGAGACGGGTTTGTCTTTTGTTAATGGTGGAGGCGGTGGGAGTCGAACCCACGTCCGAAAGACCTACGACCAGAGCTACTACACCGTTAGTCCGTTGATCAATTTAGTCGGCAGGCTGTACAGCGGACAAGACAGCCTGACAACGGTCCCTGGATTTCAGACGACGTAGCGGGCATACGCAATCCAATTCGGTAGTGAATGACGGTCCCTTCCTACCACCGACATCTCAGTCGGGACCGCCTGTTAAGCAGCTAGTGCAACAGGAGTGTTATAATTGTCGGCAATTAATGCCATGCAGGTTTATTAAGGTCGGCCACCTGCCCCGACCCGGTGCAACCCAGGAGTTCATTCCCCCGTCGAAACCTTTACGCCCCCATTTGTCAAAGATCTTTACAAAATTAGTGTACTCTATCGCGCCTTAATTTTAAAGTCTTTTGACAGCTCGCGCTTCATATCCTTCTTTTTCAGGTCTTCACGTTTGTCGTGCAGCTTCTTGCCCTTGGCCACACCCACTTCCACCTTGACCTTGCCGTCTTTGAAATAGAGCCTGAGCGGCACCGCGGTGCAGCCGTCCTGCCGGATCCGGTCGTGCAGCTTGTCGATCTCGCGCTTGTGCAGCAGCAGCTTCCGGTGACGCTCCGGATCGTGGTTCTGGCGGTTGCCGAAGTCGTAAGGGGCGATATGCATATTATGCAGCCAGGCCTCGCCATTCCTTACAATCACAAAGGCATCGGCCAGGTTGGCCTTGCCGGACCGCAGCGATTTCACCTCGGTGCCCACCAGCACAAGGCCGGCCTCCAGCCGTTCTTCTATATGGTATTCGTGGAAGGCGCGCTTGTTGGCGCAGATCAGTTTCTCAGCCATAGTGCTGATGACTGTAGCAGAGCCGGACCAAAAAGGGAATCGCCGGAAACGTTTCGTAACCGTAACCTTATGAGCGGCCCAAAGGCCACCTCTTCGATTGACAAGCGACTGCAGGGCAGACTATACAAAACTGCTAGGGTTTCCAACCGCTCCACCAGGATCTCTTTGGAGGGATTCCGCTATGATTAAAGTCTACTATAACGCCAATGGGGTTATCTCCAGCCATCTGATCAGCGGTGATGAGATCGATCTGATCGAATCCAGGCAGTTGATCTGGGTGGATATGCTCTCCCCCAGCATGGCCGAGGTGGCCCAGCTGGACAAGAAGCTGGGGCTGGACCTGCCGACCCGCCAGGAGACTGAGGAGATCGAGTTCTCGGCCCGCTACTGGGAGGACGAGTACGGCATCACCATCAACACCTATTTTCTGGTGAAGCACGGTATTACCGCCAGCAACGAATCGGTCTCGTTCACCCTTAAAGACAACTTTGTGGTCACCATCCGCTTCATCGAGCTGCCGGTGTTCGGCGACTTTACCCGCAAACTGCTGCTGAACCCCAGCCACTATACCGATGGTGCCCGGGTGATGGGCGGCATCTTGGAGATGCGGATCGAGGATGATGCCGATACGCTGGAGGCGGTCTCCCGCGAGATTGCCGGCATTGCCCGACTGAACCCCAGCAACTTCGACGACACCAAGCAGTTCCTGTCGATGATCGCCGACTTCGAGGCCACCAACATCACCATCCGTGAGAACCTGACCGACAAGCAGCGGGTGTTGTCGTCGCTCTTAAAGAGCAGCAAGATGCCAAGTTCGCTGAAGAGCGACTTCAGCATCATGATCAAGGACGTCAACTCGCTGGTGACCACCGCCAATTTCAACTTTGAGCGGCTGGATTATCTGCAGAACCTGTTCCTGAACTTCATGAGTATTGAGCAGAACAAGGTGATCAAGATCTTTACCGTGATGTCGGTGATCTTCCTGCCACCAACCCTGATCGCCAGTATCTACGGCATGAACTTCAGGTATATGCCTGAACTGGAACAGGGCTTCGGCTATCCGCTGGCCCTGGGCATGATCGTGATCTCGGCCGTGCTGCCGCTGTATATCTTTAAGCGCAAGGGGTGGCTGTAACCCCTATGACCGTTGTCACACCGGACCACATGCCCCTGCCTGCATTGCAGATTCCAGCGCCTGACGGACGCGGTTTCGATGACCGCCGTCCGCAGATTCTGGAGGCCTGCAAACAGTATCTGTCCGCATCCCACGAACTGATCCGCCAGCACCACAGCGCCGGGGCCAGCGGCACCGAGGTAGTGCACCAGCTGTCGGCCATGATGGACCGGATGGTGGTAGGCCTTTATCAGGAGCTGTCAACGGTGGTCGATGGTTCGCACCAGGGCCATCTGACCCTGGTGGCAGTGGGCGGCTACGGTCGAGGCGAGTTGAACCCCTACTCCGATGTGGACATCATGTTCCTGCACGATGGCAGCCTGGCGCCGGAACGGGTGGAGGCCTTTGCCCAGAAGCTGCTCTATTTCCTGTGGGACCTGCGGCTGGATGTGGGCTACTCGGTGCGCACCATTGCCGACTGCATCGAGATGGCCGCAGCCGACACCACCGTCAAGACCGCTCTGATGGACTGCCGCCTGTTGACCGGCCATCCGCCATTGTTTGAGGCACTGCACAAGACCGTCTTTTCCCAGATCCTGACCAAATCAAGCGACAGCTTCATCAAGCAGAAGATCGCCGAGATGAAGAAACGCCGCGAGAAGTACGGCGACACGATCTACCTGCTGGAGCCCAACATCAAGGAGGGCGAAGGTGGCCTGCGGGACCTGCAGACCGCCCTGTGGGTGACGCGGGTCAAGTTCAAGTTCAACGATCCGCGGGAACTGATCGTCAAGGGGGTCATCTCCGAGGAGGAGCTGGAGGTCTATCGCGCCGCCCTGGACCATCTCTGGCGACTGCGCAACGAACTGCATTTCCATACCCGCCGCAAGTCTGATCAGATCAACTTCGATCTACAGGTGCATCTGGCCGCCTTCCTCGGCTACAAGGATCGCGGCAAGGTATTGGCGGTGGAAGACTTCATGCGGGATTACTACCGCCACGCCGCCCGGGTGGAGCATTTTGCCTCGACCCTGGTATCACGCTGCATCTGGCGCGACGAGGGCGGGCTCAAGGTCCTGGGCTACTTCGTGCGGCGGCCGGTGGGTGACGGCTGCTTCGTGCTGAAGGGCGAGTTGATCATCCCGGACGAGTCGGTGGTGGAGAAGGATCCTGCGGTACTGATGCGGATCTTCGAGCTGGCCCAGAAACATGGCGTCAGCCTTAACATACGGGTCAAGTGGCTGATCCGGCGCTCGCTGTACCTGGTCAACGACAAGTTCCGCCGCAACCGCGAGGTCAACCAGTCGTTCCTGAACATCCTGCGCTCCGAAAAAGGGGTTACTGCCACCCTGCGCCTGATGCACCACCTGGAGTTCCTGAACGAGTACATCCCCGAGTTCGAACATATCTACTGCAAGGTGCAGCACGACCTGTACCATATCTACACCGTGGATATTCACACCCTGTTCGCCGTGGAGCAGGCCGAACAGATCCTGAACGGCGAGCTGAGCGAGACCCTGTCGTTACCCTGTGCCGTGGCCCGACAGATCGGCAAACGGGAGCTGCTGCTGCTGGCGGTGCTGTTCCATGATATCGGCAAGGGCGAGGGGGGTGGCCATGCCGAGAAGGGCGCGGCCATGATCCCCACCATTGCCCGCCGGATGGGACTTTCCAAGGAGGGGACCGAGCGGCTGGAGTTCCTGGTGCGGCAGCATCTGCTGTTTGCCCACATCGCCCAACGCCGCGACCTGTCCGATGAGAAGATGCTGCTGCAGTTTGCCCGCCAGATGGGTACCAGCGAAAACCTGAAGATGCTCTACCTTTTGACGATAGCAGATATACGGGCCGTGGGGTCCGATGTCTGGACCACCTGGAAGGCGACCCTGCTGAACGAGCTGTACGAAAAGGCCTTCAGCATCCTGGAGCGTGGCAACTTCGAACTTGAAGCCAGCGGCGAGCGGGCCCGCGCCATCCGCCGCACCGTGCGCGAGATGGTGGAATACGACATACCGGCCACCGTTGCCCGCGAAGAGCTGCGCAGCCTGCCGATCCGTTACCTGCTTTCCACGCCGGTGAAGGTGATTGCCGAACAGCTACGACTGCTGGTGGGCCTCAATGATCGCGACCTGGTGCTGAAGGTGCGTCACGAACCTGACTACGGCTATTCAGAGGTCACCATCTGCACCTTTGATGTCTACGGCCTGTTCGCCATGTTGACCGGCGTCATGGCGGCCAACGGCGTCAACATCCTGGGGGCCCAGATCAACACCAGCAAGAAGGGCAAGGTGCTGGACATCCTGCAGGTCAATTCCAGCCAGGGGCTGGTAATCACCGATGAACGCCGCTGGCAGAAGGTGGAAGCTGACCTTGCCGGCGTGCTGAACGGTACGGTTGCCGTTGAGAAACTGGTGGAAATGCGGGAGCGGCCCACTCTGCTGACCGCCAAGCCGGCCCCCAAGGTACCCACCCGTATCGATATCGACAATGACGTATCCGATGAATACACGGTCATCGACATCTACACCCACGACAAAGTGGGGCTTCTGTACCTGATAACCAGCACCCTCAACCGCCTTGGGCTCTACATCGGCGTCTCCAAGATCTCCACCAAGGTGGACCAGGTGGCCGACGTCTTCTACGTACGCGACATCTTCGGCCACAAGATTACGGCGGATGAAAAGCTGGCCGAGCTCAAGTCAACCCTGGCCCAGGCCATCGACGACTGGCAATGAA
Organism: Trichlorobacter sp.; assembly: GCF_034008105.1. Lineage (NCBI taxonomy): Bacteria > Pseudomonadati > Thermodesulfobacteriota > Desulfuromonadia > Geobacterales > Geobacteraceae > Trichlorobacter > Trichlorobacter sp. Next base: position 132,305 of record NZ_JAVEPN010000006.1, on the reverse strand, counting down.
CCGCTTTCTGGACCTGTTTCTGGCCTGGCTGGTGGCTGAAAAAGGACTCTCCTCCAATACCCGCAGCGCCTACGCCGCCGACCTGGGCCGCTATCTCGACTTCATCGACAACCGCCAGCGCCTTACACCTGACAGCATAGCTTCCAGCGACATTGCCGATTTCCTCGCCACAGAGCGCGAACGGGGCCTGGCCCCCCGCAGCCGGGCCCGGTTGCTGTCCGCCATCCGGATGTTTCATAAATTCCTGTTGATCGAACGCTATGCCACCCTCAACCCGGTAACCATCATCGAGGCGCCGCGCACCCTCAAGAAACTGCCCTCCTTTCTGACCACCGCCGAGGTTGAAGCTCTGCTGGCGGCCACCTGCGGCGAACGGCCCGAAGACATCCGCGACCGGGCCATGCTGGAGTTGCTCTACGCCACCGGTCTACGGGTATCTGAGCTGGTTAACCTGAAAAAGCGGGAGTTGAACCTGGAGGTCGGCTACCTGATGACGGTGGGCAAGGGCAACAAGGAGCGGCTGGTGCCGGTGGGCGAGGCGGCCCGTCAGCGGGTCGTGGACTACGTGGAACGGGTCCGCAATCGTCAGGACCCGGAGGGCGTACGCGAAAAACTCTTTCTGTCCCGGCTGGGCGAAGGCATGACCCGCCAGGCCTTCTGGAACATCATCAAAAAACGGGCGCTGCTGGCCGGGGTGCGCACCAGCATCTCGCCCCACACCCTGCGCCACTCCTTTGCCACCCACCTGCTGGCCAATGGCGCCGACCTGCGCAGCGTGCAGATGATGCTGGGCCATGCCGACCTCTCCACCACCCAGATCTACACCCATGTGACCCAGGAACGGCTGAAACAGCTGCACCGCCAGTTACACCCCCGCGGATAACTGTGTACTGAACTGACGGCGACACGCTTCGGCCAGTGGAACACGCTCTAGGCCTGCAACCATCACCCTATTTCCCTGCTGCATCCGATAGCCGCACAGCCGCCACGAGAAGATCAGACTTGACATATTGGTTAGCATAGCTAATAATTAGCCAGCCAAACAAACTACGTGGATGCACAGTCACGCAACGGATGCTGGCGCCCATGCCGCGCCACGGCCACCCCGCCCCTTACCCAAATTACCCGCGCCCCGCATTGAGAACGCTGCAGACCGCTGCATACCACGACCTAAAAAGGAGGGGTAATGTCTATCTATTCCCCAAAGCAACAGCAAATAGCCGGCAAAATCGAGTCCAAACCGGCTCTCTCCAACTGGAAGGACTGGAAGTGGCAGCTCAGGCATTCGGTACGGGATATCGGCACCTTTGAACGCCTGCTGGGCATCAGGCTGCCGGCAGAACTGAAAGAGCAGTGCACCCAGACCCTGGAAAAATTCCCCCTGGCCGTCACCCCCTACTACCTGTCCCTGATCAACCGCCAGAACTATGCCCAGGATCCGGTGTTCCGTCAGTCCTTCCCGTCACCACAGGAGCTGCAGATGGGGCAGTGCGATATGGCGGATCCGCTCGCCGAAGACGAAGACAGCCCGGTTGCCGGCATCACCCATCGCTATCCCGACCGAGTCCTGTTTCATATCAGCAACATCTGCGCCATGTACTGCCGCCACTGCACCCGCAAACGCAAGGTGGGAGACACCGATTCAATTCCGCAACGCGAAGAGATTGAGAAGGGGCTGGCCTACATCCGCAGCACGCCGGTGATCCGGGACGTGCTGTTATCCGGCGGCGACCCGCTCATGCTCTCCGACGAGCACCTCGACTGGATTCTGACGGAACTGCGCGCCATTCCCCACGTCCAGGTGATCCGGATCGGCAGCCGGATGCCGGTTGTGCTGCCCTATCGCATCACTGACAAGCTGGTGAGCATGCTCAAAAAACACCATCCGGTCTGGCTCAACACCCATTTCAACCACCCCAGCGAGATCACCAGCTCGGCCAAGGAGGCGCTGGCCAAACTGGCTGATGCCGGTATCCCCCTGGGTAATCAGACCGTGTTACTGGCCGGCGTCAACGACTGCCCGCTGATCATCAAGACACTGGTCCAGCGCCTGGTTGAGAACCGGGTACGCCCCTACTACCTGTACCAATGCGACCTTTCGGAGGGCTTGACCCATTTTCGCACACCGGTCGGCAAGGGGATGGAGATCATGGAAAGCCTGATCGGCCATACCAGCGGCTTCGCTGTGCCGACCTATGTGATTGACGCGCCTGGAGGCGGCGGCAAGATTCCGGTCATGCCGAATTACCTGATTACGCTGGCCACCAACAAGGTGGTGTTGCGTAATTACGAAGGGGTCATCACCACCTACCAGGAACCTGAATCCTATGAGCCGACCTTTTGCGACCGCAACTGCGCCGACTGTCATCTTGACCTCCATATTGAAGGTGGCGCCGAATACGAGGCCATCGGCATCGAGCGACTGTTGTCGGATTATGACGCTACCATTTCACTGACACCGGAAGACAACGAGCGGATGAAACGGAGGAATGATGACTGACCAGATCAGCACCATCGGCGCATCAGTGGTGCAGCACGGGAAATACAACGACCGGGTGTATCTGATGAAGCTGGCCCTGCAGGACAGTCCGGCAATCATCGATGTCATCAACAGGCTGGCGACGCAGCAGGGTTACTCAAAGATATTCGCCAAGCTGCCGGCCCCTGCATCCGAACCGTTCCTGGCAGACGGCTATCGCATCGAGGCAACCATTCCGGGATTTTTTCAGGAAGACGACGCCTGCTTGCTCGGCAAATACTTCACCGAACAGCGCATGGCCGAAAGCAACCCGGAGCTGGTGCACGATGTGCTGCAGACCGCGCTCAGGCAACCGCTCGCCGCAACCAGACCACTGCCCGACGGGCTGGTCTGCCGCATGGCCGACCAGCATGACGCCGACGCCATGGCAGCGCTGTATCGGCTGATCTTTGCCAGCTACCCGTTCCCGATCACTGACCCAGACTACCTGCGAGCATGCATGCGCAACACGGTGTTTTTCGGCATCTGGGCGGGCCAAAAACTGGTAGCGCTGTCGTCGGCAGAGATCGATCAGGAAACGAGCAGTGTTGAGATGACCGATTTTGCAACCCTGGAGGCATACCGTGGCCACGGACTGGCCCGCTACCTGTTGCAGCAGATGGAGCGGGAGATGGTGCAGCGGGGCATCGTTACCTGGTACACCATTGCGCGGGCCTGCTCATACGGCATGAACAACACCTTCGCCAAAAGCGGCTATGGCTATGCCGGCACCCTGACCAACAACACCCAGATCTCCGGTGGCCTGGAGAGCATGAACGTCTGGTACAAACGGCAGCCCAACGAGCCGGCAGGAGACGGGACGGCAGCTCATGACTGACTTTCTCAGGTCAGCAACCCTGCTGTTCATGCTGCTTAACCCGTTCCTGCTGGTGGTGTATCTGATTGATGTCTTTGACAAGCTGCAGCCGGCCACCTTCAGGGCGGTCATCATCCGGGCAGGGGTGATCAGCATCGGTGTTTTTTCTGCAGCGGCGCTGCTGGGTGACATGCTCTTCAAGGATCTGATGCAGGCCCAGTTTGCATCATTCCAGCTGTTCGGCGGCGTGGTCTTTCTGATCATCGGCCTGCGCTTTGTGTTTGAGGGCAACTCAGCCATCAAGGGACTGCGCGGCGAATCTCGCTACATTGCCGGTTCGATCGCCATGCCGTTGATGATCGGCCCGGGGACCATCAGCGCCAGTATTCTGGCGGGAAAGCGACTGAGCCAGCCCGCGGCGGTCGGCGCCATCACCACTGCCGTGCTGGCCTGCGTCGGGATCATGATTCTGCTCAAGTACATGCATGACTACGTCCGCTCCCGCAACGCAGAACTGGTGCAGCGTTACATGGATATCGCCGGCCGGGTCACCGCACTGGTGGTGGGCACCTTTGCCATTGAGATGATCATGCGTGGCCTGGCGGCCTGGGCTGCTGCCATTGCAGGGAATCAGGTGTGAGAGCAGGTTTACGCCACCCACGCTGCAGGACCTGCTGTTAAGGAGGGTTGTCACTATGAAGTCGGTTGTTCTGTTGCACCTGCTGGTGCTGGGCATCACCTGCGGCACCGCCTGGGCAGAGACACCTGCCAAACGGTGGAGTAACCGGGCTGAGGTATCTTTTATCCGTACCGGCGGCAACACCGATGTCACCACGTTGTCGCTCAAAAATCTGTTTAGCTACACCATCACCGACCCGCTCAGCATTTCAGCGAAGCTTGAAGCGCTTAACTCAAAAGAAGGCGGTTCACAGACCGCGGAACGCTATCTGGCCGAATTGCGGGTCGATTATCTGTTCACCCAGCGCATGTATGGCATCGCTTCGACAGCATGGCTGCGCGACACATTTGCCGGCATTGCTACCCACTATGACGGCAACCTGGGGGGTGGCTACAAATTTGTGGATGGCCCCCGCCACACCCTGCTGGGGGAAGCCGGCGCGACCTACACCTACGAGGAATACACCAATGGCAGCACTGACAACTACCCGGGGGCTCGGTTGTTCGGTAAGTACCGCTTTGCCTTTGCTGAAAAAAATGCCTTCACCCAGTCGGTTGAATACCTGCAGAGCCTTGACCAGACGTCACGACAGGTGATCACCTCTGAAACTGCCGTCATAGCAGCGCTGAACAGCATCTTTTCGCTTAAGACCAGTTACACTTTGCGCTTCCACAGCAAGCCGGTTCCCGCTGACCTGAAAAAGACCGATACAATCCTGGAGATGGCCCTGGTGGCATCCTTCTGACCTGGAATCGGCTGTCTGCATGCCTCGGCGAAACGGTTGCAACGGCTGGCTTCCCGGGGTAGCCGCCTAGCGCCTGCCTCGCCCCCGCCGTTTTTTGGGTTCTTCAACCGGCCCCGGCTGAACACTCTTCAGCGCTACCCGGTAGCCGCAATCATCGGGCAGCCAGTCCAGAGTGCAGACCAGGGCCGGCGTCAGGGCGATGCACTCAGGGTTGATCCGGGCACGGTTCTCGAATACCTTGCAGGTGCGGCTGTCCAGGTCCAGGTAACGACAGGCGGTGGTGGTGTAGGTCACCCGGCCACGCTCATCTTCAAGCTTCTCAAAGCAGCAGCGGCCGCATTGGCGGCAAAGCGCATCCCAGGTCTCTTTGTCAAGCATCTGTTCTGTCATTGCGCTACCATAACCAGCCTCCAGCGCCCTGTCAATTCCAGTAGGCCAGCACAGCAGCTCTGTGCGCTAAAGCCGCTGAAAAGTGGGCCCGCCACAGTAGACCGGCGGGATAAACAACCATTTCAACGGCTTCCACGTCTGCCTTGCCACGGCACGGGAACTTCCTGTATATATGTTCGGATGAAAATCTGTTCACTGGCCAGCGGCAGCAAGGGCAACTGCCTGTATCTTGAGACCGGCGAAACCCGGCTGCTGGTGGATGCAGGGCTGTCGCTGCGGGAGCTGACCACACGACTCCTTACGGTCGGGGTTGCCCCGGAAACGATCAACGCCGTACTGGTTACCCACGAACATCTGGACCATATCCGCAGCGCCGGCTCCTTTGCCCGGCGCTATCAGGTGCCGGTGCTGGTCAGCTACGCCACCCGCCAGGCTGCAGCCAGCTACCTGAAAAAGGCCCCCTTGCTGGAGTTTGAGACCGGCTACGCCTTTGCCTTCCGCGACTGCATGGTGGACCCCTTTCCGGTGACCCACGACTGCAGCGACCCGGTTGGTTTTCTGGTGGAATCCAGCGAAGGGCGCTTTGGCAGCGCCACTGACCTGGGGGTGGTGACCCGCCTGGTGCGGGACAAACTGCAGGGTTGCCGGGCCCTGAACCTTGAAGCGAACCACGACCCGGAGATGCTGCTGAACGGCCCCTACCCCTGGCACCTGAAACAGCGGATCAAATCACGGCATGGCCACCTCTCCAATCAGGAATCGCTGGAGCTGTTGCATGACCTGGCCCACGACGGCCTACAGGCGCTGGTGATGGCCCACCTCTCGGAGGTGAACAACCATCCCGACAAGGTGGCCGAGACCACCGCCTCATTTCTGAACGACCAAAACCGTTGCGCCCCTAAGATTGTGATCGGCGACCAGTATCAGGCCGGTCCGCTACTGGAACTATAAAACTACGCGAAGGAGTTTCTGTATATGATCCCCCGTTATACACGACCTGAGATGGCAAAAATCTGGGAACCGGAAAACCGCTTCCGCATCTGGCTTGAGATCGAGACCCTGGCCAGCGAGGCCCAGGCAGAGCTGGGCGTAATCCCCAAGGAAGTCATCCCGGTGATCCGCGAGAAGGGCAACTTCGACATCGCCCGTATCGATGCCATCGAGGCCGAGGTCAAGCATGACGTGATCGCCTTCCTGACCTCGGTGGCCGAGTTCGTCGGCCCGGAGGCCCGCTTCATCCACCAGGGTATGACCTCTTCCGACGTGCTGGACACCTGCCTCTCGGTGCAGCTGGTGCAGGCCGCCGACGAGCTGCTGACCGACCTGGATCTGGTGCTGGCCTCGATCAAGGAACGGGCCTTTGAGCACAAGGACACGGTCTGCATGGGCCGTTCCCACGGCATCCATGCCGAGCCGGTTACCTTCGGCCTCAAGCTGGCATCCTTTTACGCCGAGATGGACCGCAACCGGACCCGTCTGCAGGCGGCCCGCGAAAACATCGCCACCGGCGCCATCTCCGGCGCGGTGGGCACCTTTGCCAACATCAACCCCTACGTTGAGGAATACGTCTGTAAAAAGATGGGCCTGAAACCCGAGCCGGTCTCGACCCAGGTCATCCCCCGCGACCGTCACGCCGAGTATTTCTGCGCCCTGGCCATCATCGCCTCCTCCATGGAGCGGATCGCCATCGAGGTGCGCCACCTGCAACGCACCGAGGTGCTGGAGGCGGAGGAGCAGTTCACCAAGGGCCAAAAGGGCTCCTCGGCCATGCCCCACAAGCGCAACCCGATCCTGTCCGAGAACCTGACCGGCCAGGCCCGCTACATCAGGGCCCAGTGCATCCCAGCCCTGGAAAACGTGGCCCTGTGGCACGAGCGGGACATCTCCCACTCCTCGGTTGAGCGCTACATCGCGCCGGACGTCACCGTGGCCCTGGATTTCTCCCTGCGCCGTCTGAACGGCCTGATCAAGAACCTGGTGGTCTACCCGGACAACATGCTCAAGAACCTGAACCAGATGAAGGGGCTGGTCTTCTCGCAGAAGATCCTGCTGGACCTGACCCAGTCCGGCGTCTCCCGCGAGGATGCCTACCGCCTGGTGCAGAAAAACGCCATGAAGGTATGGGAAGAGGGCAAGGACTTCCAGACCGAGCTGCTGAACGACACCGAGGTGGTGGGCGCCCTGGGCCAGGACAAGATCCGTGAGTCCTTTGACCTGTCCTATCATCTCAAGCACGTCGATACTATCTTCAAGCGGGTGTTCGGTGCCTAGCCTGGTTGAGATGCTGATAGCCCTGTTTACACCGGGAACCACGGACGGCAGCGCCATCTTCTGGGCCAAGCACCTGCTGCTGGCCACCCTAGTGATGGGCTGCTTCTGGCTGCTGTCCCAGGCGGTGGCCTACATCATCAGCCACTGGGCCAGCCGGCTGACCGCCTTCACCCGCACCGACCTGGATGACCGGATTCTGAAACGGCTGGCCCCGTCCATTTCGCTCTTGATCACCCTGACCGGCGTCTACCTGGCGCTGCGCACCCTGCCCCTGCCGGAAAAGCTGCTGAAGACCTGCGCCGGCGGCCTGTTCATCATCAACGTCGTGATCATCTGCGTCATGCTCTACCGGGCCTTGAACGAGACCCTGCTCTGGTACGTAGAACGCAGCCAGGATCAGGGGGACGGCACGTTAGCCCGCCAGATGGTGCCGCTGGCCGAAAAGATCGTCATGCTGTTCATTGTCGGCGCGGCCCTGATCGTGGTGTTCAAGCATTTCCACTACGACGTCCTCTCGCTGGTGACCGCCTTAGGCATCGGCTCCCTGGCGATCGGTATGGCGGCCAAGGATACCCTGTCCCACGTCATCTCCGGCTTTACCCTGATGATTGACCGGCCGTTTCAGATCGGCGACCGGATCAAACTGGGCAACGGCCAGACCGGTGACGTGCTCGACATCGGCCTGCGCTCCACCAAGATCCAGGGGCTGGACACCACGGTGCTGATCATCCCCAACTCCGATCTGTGCAACTCCACCGTGATCAACATGGTCCGCCCCAGCTCGGTCATCCAGGGCCGTACCACGGTGGGGGTCGGCTACGACAGCGATGTGGAGCAGGTAAAGCGCGTGCTGCTGGAGATCGCCTGCAGCTGCGACGAGGTGCTGGACGAGCCGGCCCCGGTGGCGCTGTTCACCTCCTTCGGCGACAGCGCCCTCAGCATGCTGCTCCTGTTCTGGGTCAACAACCCGACCCGGCTGGGGGCCGTCACCGACCAGATCAACAGCGCCATTATCCGCCGCTTCCGCGAAGAACGGATCGAGATACCCTTCCCGATCCGCACGATACAGATGCAGACGCCGGAGACAGCCACCACCGTTCACTAACGACACGATGCAGAACATCTGACACACACGGCTCTACCCAATCACAACAGAAACAGGATCATCATGCCCAACAGAATCGAGATAGCCCTGAAAGACGGTGTGCGCGACTCCCGCGGCGAGCGGATCAAGCGCGAGATCGATCATTTTCTGCACCTGCCGGTGGGCAGTGTGCGTACCATCGACGTATTCACCGTTGACGCCGACCTGACCCGTGCCGAACTGGAGGCGACAGCCTCCGGCCCGTTCTGCGACCCGGTGATCCAGAGCTGGAGCATTGACCTGCCCCAGGCGATTGGCTTTGACTGGGCGGTTGAAGTGGGCTTCCGACCGGGAGTGACGGACAACGTGGGCCGTACCGCCCGCGAAGCGGTGGAATACCTGACCGGCCGACCCTTCGGCGAAGGTCAAGGGGTCTACTCCGGTGTCCAGTACCTGCTCTGCGGCCAGCTTTCCCGTGAGCAGGTGGAGACCATCGCCACCGGCCTGCTGTGCAACACCCTGATCCAGCGCTACAGCATCCTGTCGGCTGCTGATTTTGTGGCCAAACGCGGTTTCCCCACCACCATCCCCAAGGTAACCGGCGAGACCAAAGGCCAGGTGCGGGAGATCGATCTGGAGGTTACTGACGAGGAACTGCTGCGGATCAGCCGAGAGGGCGTACTGGCCCTGACCCTGGAGGAGATGAAGATCATCCAGGCCCACTACCGCGACCCAAAGGTGCTGGCTGAGCGGGCCCAGCAGGGCCTGGGCGCCAAGCCCACCGACGTGGAACTGGAATGCCTGGCCCAGACCTGGTCGGAACACTGCAAGCACAAGATCTTTGCCGCTACCGTGCAGTACGAGGATGAGCAGGGCAACCGGCAGGAGATCAAATCCCTGTTCAAGTCGTTCATCCAGCGCACCACCAAGGAGGTGCGCGAAAAGATGGGGGAGCAGGACTTCTGCCTGTCGGTCTTTAAAGACAACGCCGGGGTGATCACCTTTGACGACAACAACTCGCTGGTCTTCAAGGTGGAGACCCACAACTCGCCGTCGGCCCTTGATCCCTACGGCGGGGCGCTGACCGGCATCGTGGGGGTCAACCGCGACCCGTTCGGCACCGGCCAAGGTTCCAAGCTGATCTTCAACACCGATGTGTTCTGCTTTGCCGATCCGTTCTACGACAAACCGCTGCCCAGCCGCCTGCTGCATCCCCGCCGGATCTTCGAGGGGGTGGTGGAAGGGGTCGAGCATGGCGGCAACAAGTCCGGCATCCCCACCGTCAACGGCTCGATCGTGTTTGACGAACGTTTTGCCGGCAAGCCGCTGGTGTTCTGCGGCACCGCCGGCCTGATGCCGGCCCAGGTGAATGGTATCCCCGGCCACGAGAAGAGCATCCAGCCCGGTGACCTGATCGTGATGACCGGCGGCCGGATCGGTAAGGACGGCATCCACGGCGCCACCTTCTCTTCCGAGGAGCTGAACGAAAACTCCCCGGTTACCGCCGTGCAGATCGGTGACCCGATCACCCAGAAGCGGATGTTCGACTTCCTGATCCGGGCCCGCGATAAAGGCCTGTACCGTTTCATCACCGACAACGGCGCCGGCGGCCTCTCCTCCTCTATCGGCGAGATGTCCGGCGAGTGCAACGGTTGCCGGATGGACCTGGCCAAGGCCCCACTGAAATACCCCGGCCTTGATCCCTGGGAGATCCTGATCTCCGAGGCCCAGGAGCGGATGTCGCTGGCCGTGCCGCCGGAAAAGCTGGACGAATTCATGGCCATGGCCACACGCTTCGGTTGCGAGGCCACCGTGCTGGGCGAGTTCACCGACAGCGGCACCTTCCATATCCTGTATGGCGACAAGACCGTGGCCTGGCTGCCGATGGCCTTCATGCACGAGGGTCTGCCGCCGATGCAGATCCCGGCCAAGTGGCAGCCGCCGGTCAACCCCGAGGCCCCGGCCCAGGACAAGGACGACTGGACCCCTGACCTGCTTACACTCTTGGGCCGCCTCAACATCTGCTCCAAGGAATCGGTGGTACGGCGCTACGACCACGAGGTGCAGGGCGGTTCGGTGGTCAAGCCGTTCAGCGGCGTGACCAACGACGGCCCCTCCGATGCGGCCGTGGTGCGGCCGATCCTTGACTCCTTCAAAGGGGTGGTGGTCTCCCACGGTATCTGCCCGCGCTACTCCGACATCGACGCCTACCACATGGCCGCCAACGCCATCGACGAGGCGCTGCGCAACTACGTGGCGGTGGGCGGCAACCCGGAACACTGGGCAGGTCTGGACAACTTCTGCTGGTGCGACCCGGTGCTATCCGAAAAAACTCCGGACGGCCCCTACAAGATGGCTCAGCTGGTGCGGGCCAACCAGGCGCTGCTGGACTACTGCGTGCCGCTCAACCTGCCGCTGATCTCCGGCAAGGACTCGATGAAGAACGACTTCTACGACGGCACCACCAAGATCTCGATCCCGCCCACCCTGCTGTTCTCGGTGATCGGCACCATTCCCGATGCCAGAAACGCCGTCACCATGGACTTCAAACGGCCCGGCGACATCATCTGCCTGCTGGGGGACACCAGGGACGAACTGGGCGGTTCCGAATACCTGGCCATGCAGGGCTACACCGGCAATAAGGTGCCCCAGGTGGATGTCGGCTCGGCGCTGAGACGCTATCAGGCGCTGCACCAGGCGATTATGAGCGGATTAGTGGCCTCGGCCCACGACCTGTCCGACGGCGGTCTGGCCGTAGCCCTGGCGGAGAGCGCCTTTGCCGGCGGCTTTGGCTGCCGGGTCGAGCTGGCCAATGTCCCCTTTGATGGTGATACACGTTACCGGACCGATGAGGTGCTGCTGTTCTCGGAAAGCGCCTCCCGCCTGTTGATAACGGTCCACCCGGCCCAGTGGTCGGCCTTTGAGGAGGCCATGGCCGGTACGGCCTTCCGTCAGATCGGCCAGGTGACCGAGAGCGATGCGCTGACCATCGCCGGCCTGTCCGGCAAGACCGTCCTGCACAGCAGCCTGGCAGAACTGAAGACCGCCTGGCAACGCACCCTGAAGGAGCTGTAGGGGTATGAACACCCTATATTTCGGAGTTAATTATGGCTATTGATTTGCTTCCTGAATATATTCGCCAAAATTATGAGGTTCACGAGTGGAAGCATGCCTGTGCTATATTGAAGAGCGACTTCACCACTGAATGGCATGATATTATTTCTGTGTTAACAGAGTTTCGTTTAAAAAAAAGCTGGATCACTGTAGGCGGTGGTAGAAAATCGAAAGTTGCTGAGTCCATCGATAGCGCTTTTGCCGAAAAGGGTTGGATTGAAAAATCATTTGAGACAAAAGTTATTGTTGATGCACATCAAATGGACTCGCCAACTCACAAGGTAGACTGCTATAAAAACCGAGTTGCATTGGAAATTGAATGGAATAACAAAGACCCATTCTTCGACAGAGATCTCAACAACTTCAGACTTCTATTCGATCTCAGAGCAATCTGCGCTGGCATTATTATTACGCGGTGCGACGAACTGCAGGATATATTTGATAGCTTGCAACGCGGTTCTTCTTACGGATCTTCTACTACCCACATGAGTAAATTGTTACCAAGGATTGAAGGCGGTGGCGGTGCTGGGTGCCCGCTCCTTGTGTTTGGAATTAAAAAATCGCTGTACCTTGAGGATTGCTAATGATTGAAGCTATACAGGACTTCAAAAGAAGAGTTAACGGAGAGTTTGGGACTATTCTTGCTGACCCTCCTTGGCAGTTTAATAATAGGACAGGCAAAATGGCGCCAGAGCATCAACGACTGCTTCGCTATCCAACTATGAACTTAGAAGACATCATGTCACTTCCTGTCCAAGATATTGCAGCGCAGCAAAGTCATCTCTATCTGTGGGTTCCGAACGCTCTTCTTGCAGAAGGGCTTGAAGTTATGAAACGCTGGGGTTTTACTTATAAAAGCAACCTTGTCTGGTACAAGACAAGAAAAGACGGTGGCCCTGATGGCCGTGGCGTTGGATTCTATTTTCGTAATGTTACTGAATTAATTCTTTTTGGCATACGCGGCAAATTAAGAACACTGGATGCCGGAAGACGCCAGGTAAATATTATTGCGTCAAATAAACGCGAGCATTCTAGAAAACCTGACGAACAATACAAGCTCATTGAATCATGTAGTCCTGGCCCATATCTCGAACTTTTTTGCCGTCACCCTCAACCAGGCTGGATGGCTTGGGGAAACGAGATCTCTGATGAGGGAACAAAGAGAAACGGAATCGTTTGGAACAAACAAAAAGTTATTGAACCTCCACAACCACGTTTATTCGAGAAACCTCCCAAATATAGTGCCAAATAACCATAAAGGCTGACATACTATGAACCCAACACGCGCGCTGGTCATTACCGGCAACGGCACCAACTGCGAGATGGAGGCGGCCCACGCCTGCCGTCTGGGCGGCTTCGACGAGGCCCGCATCGCCCATATTGCGGAGCTCCTCTCCGGCGAGGTTCGGCTTGACGACTACCACTTCCTGAACCTGACCGGCGGTTTCCTGGACGGCGACGACCTGGGCAGCGCCAAGGCCCAGGCCAACCGGCTGAAGAACGCCAGTGTAGCCGGCAGCAACGAAAAACTGGTGGAGCAGTTCACCCGTTTCATCAAGGCCGGCAAGCTGGTGCTGGGAGTCTGCAACGGCTTCCAGTTGATGGTCAAGATGGGCATGCTGCCGGCCCTGGACGGCACCACCCTGACCCAGACCGTGACCCTCTGTCACAATGATTCAGGCCGTTTCCAGGACCGCTGGTGCTACCTGAAGGTTGATGCTGCCTCACCCTGCGTCTTCACCAAGGGGATCGACCAAGGGATCTACCTGCCGGTGCGCCACGGCGAGGGCAAATTCCTGACCGACACCCCGCAGACCCTGGAGCGGATCGAGGCCGGCCACCTGGCGGTGCTGAAATACTGCGACGCCGACTACAGCGCCCCGACCATGGAGTTCCCGGCCAACCCCAACGGCTCCACCAATGCCATCGCCGGCCTGTGCGACCCCACTGGCCGCCTGATGGGACTGATGCCCCACCCGGAGGCTTTTGTTCACTATACCCAGCACCCCCGCTGGACCCGCGAACAGTTGCCGGAAGCCGGCGACGGTCTGATCCTGTACACCAACGCAGCCGAATTTGTGAGGAACAACCTGCTATGAAGATCTACCGCCCGGAAGAAGAATGCGGCGTGTTCGGCATCTACGGCCACCCCGAGGCCGCCAACCTGACCTACCTGGGTCTGTACGCCCTGCAGCACCGCGGCCAGGAGAGCTGCGGCATCGTCTCCTCCGACGGCAGCGGCCTACATGCCCACAAACGGATGGGCCTGGTGGCCGACGTGTTCGGCAATCAGCAGGTGTTTGAGAAACTGCCCGGCACGTCATCCATCGGCCATGTTCGCTACTCCACCGCCGGCGCCTCGGTGGAGAAGAACGTCCAGCCGATCATGGTGGACTACTCCCGCGGTTCTATTGCGGTCGCCCACAACGGCAACCTGGTCAACGCCCACCTGCTCAAGGCAGAACTGGAGGCCTACGGCTCCATCTTCCAGACCACCATGGACACCGAGATCATCATCCACCTGCTGGCGGTCTCCCACACCCACTCCCTGGTGGACCGGATCATTGATGCGCTGAAACGGGTCAAAGGCGCCTACTGCCTGCTGTTCCTGACCGAGACCCGCATGATCGCGGTGCGGGACCCCAACGGCTTCCGGCCTCTGTGCCTGGGTAAACTGGGTGATAGCTGGGTGGTGGCCTCGGAGAGCTGTGCCCTGGACCTGATCGAAGCGGAATTCGTCCGCGAGGTTGAACCGGGCGAGATGCTGATCTTCACCAAGGACGGCCAGATGCAGTCCCTGTTTCCGTTCAAACCGGTGGAGCCGACCCCCTGCATCTTCGAGTTCGTCTACTTTGCCCGTCCTGACTCGAACATCTTCGGCAAGAACGTCTACCAGGTGCGCAAGGAGCTGGGTCGCCAACTGGCCCGCGAACATGCCATCGACGCCGACATCGTCATCCCGGTGCCCGACTCGGGTGTACCGGCCGCCATGGGCTATGCCGAGCAAGCAGGCATCCCGTTCGAGCTGGGACTGATCCGCAACCACTACGTGGGCCGCACCTTCATCGAACCGGCCCAGGCTATCCGCCACTTCGGGGTCAAGATCAAGCTCAACCCGGTGCGCGAGCTGTTGAAAGATAAGCGTGTGGTGGTGATCGACGACTCCATCGTGCGGGGCACCACCTCCCGCAAGATCGTCAAGATGGTGCGCAACGCCGGCGCCAAGGAGGTCCATATGCGCATCTCCTCCCCCCCCACCAGCTACCCCTGCTTCTACGGCATCGACACCCCCAACCGCAAGGAACTGATCTCCTCCTCACACACCATCGAGGAAATCCGGCGCTACATCACCGCCGACTCCTTGGGCTACCTGAGCGAGGAAGGCCTGATCAACGCCACCGGCCTGGGCCACCGGGATTTCTGCACCGCCTGTTTCACCGGCGATTACCCGATCGGCTTCCCGGCGCCATCACAAAAACCCCAGATGGGTCTATTTGAAGGAGAGGAGTACAAAGAGCAATGACCGACCGCGAGAAGTTGAAACAGATCATCCTGGAGCTTTCCTACGAAAAACGGCTGGTGACCCTGGCCTCCGGCCGCCAGAGCGATTTCTATTTTGATGGCAAACAGACCACCCTGCACGCTGAAGGCGGCCTGCTGGTGGGCAAGCTGTTCTACGAGGCGATCAAGGACGTACCTGGCGTACAGGCCGTGGGCGGCATTACCCTGGGGGCCGATCCGATCGCCACCGCCACCTCAATCGCCGCCTGCCTGGACGGCAAACCGCTGCACGCCTTTATCATCCGCAAGGAGCCCAAGGGACACGGCACCGGCCAGTGGCTTGAGGGCCGCAAGAACCTGCCTCCCGGCACCAAGGTGGTGATCGTGGAGGACGTGGTCACCACCGGCGGCTCATCCATGAAGGCAGTCAACCGCGCCAAGGAGGAAGGGCTGGACGTGCTGGGCATCGTCTCGCTGGTGGACCGTGAGGAAGGCGGCCGTGAAAACATTGAAGCCGAAGGCTACTGGCTGAAGACCATCTTTACAAAGAGTCAACTTGTCAGTGCATGAGCAGCAAGCTGCGCCTTGACAAGCTAATGGTTGAGCGAGGCCTGGCCCCTTCCCGCGAGAAGGCCCAGGCCTTGATCATGGCCGGCCAGGTGGTGGTGGGGGATCACGCCGCACAGAAGGCCGGCCAGCAGGTTGCAGCCGATGTCGAGATACGGATCAAGGGCGAGCTGCTGCCCTATGTCAGTCGCGGCGGCCTCAAGCTGGAAAAAGGACTGGATCAGTTCGGCATTGACCCGTCCGGCAGGACGGCCATTGACGTGGGCGCCTCCACCGGCGGCTTCACTGATTGCCTGCTGCAGCGAGGAGCAGCACAGGTCTATGCCGTGGATGTGGGCTACGGCCAGTTGGCCTGGAAACTGCGCGAAGACCCGCGGGTGGTGGTGCTGGAAAAGACCAACATCCGCCACCTGCAACCGGATCAGCTTGATCCGCTGCCGGACCTGGCGGTGATCGACGCCTCCTTCATCTCGCTCAACCTGGTGTTGCCGCCGACACTGTCGCTGTTGAAACGGCCGGCCGAGGTGGTTGCCCTGATTAAGCCCCAGTTTGAGGTGGGCAAGGGGGCGGTGGGCAAAGGCGGCATTGTACGGGACCCCCGGCTGCACGACGAGGTGTTGTCCAACATGGAGCGCCTGGCCGCTGAGCTGGGCGCCGAGCTGTTGGGCATCTGCGATTCACCGATCAGCGGCGCCGATGGCAACCGTGAGTTTCTGATGGGACTGAGACGAGGAGCACACCATGAGTGACTGCATCTTTTGCAAGATCATCGCCGGACAGATCCCGGCCAAGAAGGTCTATGAGGACGAGCTGATGGTGGCGATCGAGGATATCGCCCCCAAGGCACCGCTCCACCTGCTGCTGCTGCCCAAGCGGCATTTCAGCAACTGTCTCGACATGGAGCAGCAGGACGAGGCAACGGCAGGTCACCTGCTGCGGGTAGCCGGCCAGCTGGCCCGCGAACGGGGTCTGGACCAAGGCGGCTTCCGGCTGGTACAGAATAACGGCGCCGATGCCGGCCAGACCGTGTTTCACCTGCACATCCATCTGCTGGCCGGACGAGAATTTGCCTGGCCTCCAGGGTAGCCCGTGACCAAACAACCTGCCCATACAGCCAAGAACAACGCCGCTCCCAACAAGCTCTGCGCTGGCTGCCGGCGCAGTTGCAAGCAGCCCTCGTTCGCCCTGATCTCTTCCTGTCCGCGCTACTATCCACTGCGCAAAAAGCAGCAGGTGATCAAAGAGTGGAAACAACCGGAACTGTTCGGCGATGCTAACTGAACCGCCGATCCTGGCCGTTGCCCGCTGCTCGGGCTGTGGCCGCTGCGTAGCCGCCTGCCCCGAGCGAATCATCACCCTTACGACAACAAACCATCGCAAACGAGCCACGGTAAACGATGCTGGCCGTTGCACCCTGTGCGGACGTTGCATTGCCGCCTGCCCGCTGCTGATGCCCAGACTTAATGAAAATTATCATGCAACGTTGCTGATAGGTTGACGTCGCTGAAACTTACGCTATACTCACCTCAACAGTTGCCAATAAAAACGTGCAGCGACACAACAAAGCCCCATACAAACAAACGTTTAACCAACATTAGCTGCAACATGCAGCTGCAACACCTTCAGTTCAGTTACCCTACTCGGCCGCTTCCGGCGGCTCATCACAGGAGGAGCATATGAAAAAGCTGTGCGCAGTTGTTGTGCTGGTCGTGCTGACGATGTCCAGCAGCCTGGTGTTTGCCGGCACCGTCCGGATGATCGGCACCGTCACCAACATCAAGATGCTGGGTAACGTCGCCGAAGTCACCCTCAAAGACCGCAAGACTGAAGCACCGATCATGCTGCAGGTCACCAACCCGATGGAGCTGGAAAAATATCGCGATCGCAAGATTCGGGTGGGCGACGAGCTGCGGATCATCTATGACGGCGACACCAAGATCATGAAACGGGCCCAGAAGACCGCCGGCTGCTAACCCTCTCCGGCAGATATGCACAAGAGACCTGCACAAGACCCGGATGGGTCTTGTGCAGTTTAGTTTCCAGCTGGCTCCAGTCACGTCGTGCCATCTCACCTGCACACCTTTTCCCTTGATTTTCTTAGTGATGTTGTGATAAAAAATCCTGCTTTTCAATTCACACGCCCCGAGTAAAAAACCGGCGGTGTCCCTTGTGACGTGCAGGGATTAAAGACGGGGCGGAGGAAAAAACCAAAGGAGATTAGTATGTCAAGTATCAGCATGAAGGAACTGCTGGAGGCCGGCGTCCACTTCGGCCACCAGACCAAGCGTTGGAACCCCAAGATGAAACCCTACATCTTCGGGGCACGGAACGGCATCTACATCATCGACCTGCAGAAGACCGTCCGCTACTTCAAATCCGCCTACAGCTACGTCAAAGATTGCGTTGAGCAGGGCAACAGCGTCCTGTTCGTCGGCACCAAGAAGCAGGCCCAGGACTCGGTGGCCGAAGAGGCATCGCGTTGCGGCCAGTACTATGTCAACCAGCGCTGGCTGGGCGGCATGCTGACCAACTTCTCCACCGTCAAGCAGAGCATCGAGCGCCTGAAAAAACTGGACGCCATGTTCGAAGACGGCACCATCGATGCCTACACCAAAAAAGAGGCGCTCCAGATGGACAAAGAGCGCGATAAGCTGCAAAAGGTGCTGGGTGGCATCAAGAACATGCACAAGCTGCCCGGCCTGATGTTCGTGATCGACCCCAAGAATGAGGAGATCGCCGTACAGGAAGCCAAGAAACTGGGCATTCCGGTGGTGGCCATTGTTGACACCAACTGCGACCCGGATATGATCGACTACGTGATCCCCGGTAACGACGACGCCATCCGTGCCATCCGCCTGCTGTCGGCCAAGATCGCTGACGCCGTGCTGGAAGGCTCCGAAGCCCGCAACACCGCCCTGCAGAGCAACGCCGAAGGCGCCGACGAGCTGGAGGCCGCCATGGGTGACAACGTGGCCTGCGAAGCCAGCGCCGACTAATCGCAGTTTACACATCAGATTACAAACGACCACCGTGTGTGGTTCGGAGGATAGACGAACATGGCAATCACCGCTGCACAGATCAATGAACTGAGAAAGACCACCGGCGCCGGGATGCTGGATTGCAAAAAGGCCCTGGAAGAGGTGGGCGGCAACATGGAGCAGGCCGTCGACTACCTGCGCAAGAAGGGTCTGGCCGCTGCCTCCAAGAAGGCCGGTCGCGCCGCTACTGAGGGCATGGTAGCCACCGCCCTTTCGGCAGACGGCAAAAAGGGTGTACTGGTCGAGATCAACAGTGAGACCGACTTTGTTGCCAAAAACGACAAGTTCCAGGACTTTGTCAAACAGGTGGCCGACCACGTCCTGCAGAAGGACCCGGCCAACATGGACGCCCTGCTGGCACAAGCCTTTGCCGGCGACGCAGCCAAGACCGTTCAGACCCTGCTGACCGAGGCGATCGCCGTGATCGGCGAGAATATGCAGATCCGTCGTTTTGCCAGCTTCAGAGTAGCCGGCAACGGCATGGTTGGTTCCTACATCCACGCCGGCGGTAAGATCGGCGTGCTGGTTGAGGCTGCCTGCGAAGGCGCCACTGACGAGCGGCTGGCTGCCTGCCTGCGCGATGTGGCCATGCACGTGGCCGCAGCCTCCCCTTCCTACCTGCAACGCAGTGAAGTGCCGAGCGACGTGCTGGATCGCGAGAAGGAGATCTACCGCGACAAGGCCCGCCAGACCGGCAAGCCGGACAACATCATCGAGAAGATCATCGAAGGTCAGGTCAACAAGTTCTACGGCGACATCTGCCTGGTGGAGCAGGCCTTTGTAAAGGATCCGGACAAGTCGGTCCAGAAGTACCTGGACGAGACCGGCAAGGCCTTGGGTGGCGCCATCACCCTCAAGCGCTTCACCAAGTTCGTGCTCGGTGAGGGGTTGGAAAAGAAGGAATCGGACTTTGCCGCCGAAGTGGCGGCGGCGGCCGGACTCTAAGTAGCCGAGAAGCCGGCCCGAAAGGCCGGCTTTTTTCTTATCAAGGGGGGAGATGACCTATGTCGCGACAGTCCTACAAACGGGTACTTCTGAAACTGTCCGGTGAATCCCTGGCCGGGGATCAGGGCTACGGGATTGATCCCGTCACCATCAACGCCATCGCCGCCGAGATCAAAGAGGTGATGGACGACGGGATCGAGCTGGCCTTGGTGATCGGCGGCGGCAACATCTTCCGCGGCCTGGCTGCCTCTTCCAAAGGGATGGACCGGGCCAGCGCCGACTACATGGGCATGCTGGCCACCGTGATCAACTCGCTGGCCATGCAGGACGCCCTGGAGAAGATTGGCGTCTCGACCCGAGTCCAGTCGGCCATCGCCATGCAGGAAGTGGCCGAGCCCTACATCCGCCGCAAGGCGGTACGCCACCTTGAAAAAGGACGGGTCGTGATCTTCGGGGCCGGCACCGGCAACCCCTACTTCACCACCGACACCGCTGCCAGCTTGCGGGCCATGGAGATCAACGCCCAGGTTATCCTGAAAGGGACCAAGGTAGACGGCGTCTACTCGGCCGACCCAAAAAAAGACCCCAGCGCCAAACGCTACGACGAACTGACCTACATCGAGGTTCTGCAGCAGGGCCTGCAGGTGATGGATGCTACCGCCACCTCGCTCTGCATGGACAACCATCTGCCGATCATCGTCTTTGACCTGACCACCCCCGGCAACATCAAGAAGGTGATCGGCGGCCAGACCATCGGCACCATCGTCCAAGGAGACTGACCATGCCCAAAACCGTCATTACCGACATGAAGGCCCACATGGATAAGACCGTGGAGGACCTGCGCAAAGAATTCCTGAAAATTCGCACCGGCCGCGCCAACATCGCGCTGCTTGATGAGGTGCGGGTGGACTACTACGGCAATCCGGCCACCCTCTCCCAGGTGGCCAACCTGGCGGTGCCGGAACCGCGCACCATCACCATCACCCCTTGGGAATCCAAGATGATCGGCCCGATTGAAAAGGCGATCCTGAACGCCAACCTGGGTCTGACCCCCGGCAACGACGGCAAGCTGATCCGCCTGACCCTGCCGCCCTTGACCGAGGAGCGCCGCAAGGAGATCGTCAAGGGGCTCAAAAAAATGGATGAGGACCATAAGGTGGCGGTCCGCAACATCCGGCGCAAGGCGATTGACGAACTGAAAAAACTGGAGAAGGACAAGGCGATCAGCGAAGACGATCTCAAGAAATTGGAGAAAGATGTGCAGACCGCCACCGACGCAGTCATCGCACGTCTGGATGAAATCCTCTCCCACAAAGAGAAGGAGGTCATGGAAGTCTGACATGATGGAGCTCGATCCGACCAAACTGCCCCGCCACTTGGCGATCATCATGGATGGCAACGGCCGCTGGGCGCAGGAGCGGATGCTGAAGCGGATCGTAGGACACCAGCGAGGTGTGGAAACGGTGCGGATGGTGGTGGAGCAGGCCTCCCTGCTGGGCATTCCCTACCTGACCCTGTTTGCCTTCTCGTCCGAGAACTGGTCCCGCCCAGCGACCGAGGTGCGGGCCCTGATGACCCTGCTCAAAAAATTCGTCCGCTCCGAGACCAGCCGGATGATGAAGCATAACATCCGCTTCAATGTGATCGGCAACCGCTCTGAGATGCCGGACGACATCAACCAGGCCCTGGATGAGGCGTTGGCCAAGACCGCCGCCAACAGCGGCATGGTGCTGACCCTGGCCCTGTCCTACGGCGGCCGCCAGGAACTGACCCGCGCAGCGGCCATGATCGCCCGAGAAGTGGCCAGCGGAGGACTGCGACCAGACCAGATTACCGAGGAACTGCTGGCACGGCACCTGGACACTGTCGGCCTGCCGGATCCCGACTTCCTGATCCGCACCAGCGGCGAGATGCGAATCAGCAACTTCCTGCTCTGGCAGCTGGCCTACACCGAACTGTACTTCACCGAGATCAACTGGCCCGATTTCACCATCAGCGAACTGTATCGCGCTTTGGCCGATTTCCAGGCCCGTGAGCGCCGCTTCGGCAAGACCAGCGCCCAGATCAAGCTGACCCAAAGGAGCTGACCTATTCTACGCCTGCTGACTGCCCTGGTACTGCTGCCGGTCGTGATCCTGACCATTGTCAAAGGATTGCCGTGGCACTTTGCCCTGCTGCTGTCGTTGTTTACCGCAGTGGGGCTGCATGAATTCTTTGCCATGGCACTGCCGGATCGCAAAGGAGAACTGCTGCCCTTTGCCCTGTACGGCGCCTTGGCAGTGTTTACCCCGCTGCTGTCCGACGGGCGGCTGTTCATCATGGCCGGCGCCGGCTTTTTCCTGCTGGCCGCCTTCCACTTCCTGTTCCGTCTGCAGAATATGGAAAGCGTGGCGCGCGACGTCAGCCTGGTGGTAACTGCCTACCTGTATGTACCCTTTCTGCTGGCCCACCTGGTGATGCTGCGTCTGTTGCCCGACGGCAGCTCCTGGTTGCTCGTAATCATGCTGATCGTGATGACCAACGATACGGCCGCCTATTACATCGGCAGCGCCATCGGCAAACACCGGCTCTACCCGGCCGTCAGCCCTAAAAAGAGCGTCGAAGGCGCCCTCGGTGGGCTTTTAGGCAGCCTGGGCGGCACCCTGCTGGCCAAGTTCACCTTCTTTGGCTCCTTGAGTTACGTCGACGCCGTGCTGGCAGCCGTGCTGATCGGCGTCACCGGCCAGTTGGGCGACCTGTTCGAGTCACTCTTGAAGCGCAGCTTCGGGGTCAAGGATTCCGGCGCCATCCTGCCGGGCCACGGCGGGGTGCTGGACCGGCTGGACAGCATCATCCTGGCCGCGCCGGTCACCTACTACTTTGCCATCTACCTCTGCGGGAGGTTTTCGTGATGAAGCAGATCGCCATCCTCGGCTCCACCGGATCGATCGGCGTCAGCACCCTGGAGATCGTAGCCAGCCATCCGGATACGTTCAGGGTGGTGGCGCTGTCGGCCGGCAAGAACCTTGAGCTGTGCGCACGCCAGGTACGGCAGTTCAGGCCCAAGTTGGTGGCAGTGGCCGATCCCCATGACCTGCCCCGCCTGCGGGAGCTGCTTGACGGCCAGGACGTTGAGATCACCGGCGGTCTTGAGGGGTTGTGTGCCGTAGCTACTGCCGACGGTGTCCAGATGGTGGTGGCCGCCATTGTCGGCGCTGCCGGGCTGGTGCCCACCGCCGCCGCGATCCGGGCCGGCAAGGATGTGGCCCTGGCCAACAAAGAAACCCTGGTCACCGCAGGGCACCTGTTCATGGAACTGGTGGCCACACACCAGGTCAAGCTGCACCCCGTAGACAGTGAGCACAGTGCGGTATTTCAATCCATTACAGGACACCGCAATCAGGATATCACCAAGATCATCCTGACCGCCTCCGGCGGACCGTTCCGCGAGACCCCCCTGGAGCGACTGAAGACCGTCACTGTGCAAGACGCACTCAACCATCCCAACTGGAGCATGGGGCGCAAGATCACCATCGATTCCGCCACCATGATGAACAAAGGCCTGGAAGTGATCGAGGCCCGCTGGCTGTTTGATGCGCCGGCCGACAAGATCAGTGTCAATATCCACCCCCAGAGCATCATTCACTCGATGGTGGAGTATGTGGACGGCTGCGTGATCGCCCAGCTGGGGATGCCGGACATGAAGGCCCCCATTGCCTACGCCCTTTCCTACCCGGCGCGGGTCAGCAGCGGGATCAAACCGCTGGACCTGACCGAGCTTTCGGGGCTGACCTTTTTCAAACCCGACCTGGAGCGTTTCCCCTGCCTGGGGCTGGCCTACCGCGCCCTGGGTGAAGGGGAAAGCATGCCGGCAGTGATGAACGCCGCCAACGAGATTGCCGTAGAGGCCTTTCTGGAGGGACGCATCAGCTTCCTGCAGATCGCCCGGGTGATCGAACAGACCATGGACCGTCACCAAGCCCACCGCCTGTCCTCCATCGATGAGGTGCTGGCGGCCGACCAGTGGGGCCGCGAGGCGGCCCGCGCCATCTGCACAACCATGACAAGGTAAAGCTCATGATACTTCTTTATTTCATCATTGTTCTCGGCATCCTGATCTTCGTCCATGAACTGGGGCACTTTCTGGTGGCCAAGTGGCTCGGCATCCGGGTGGAAAAATTCTCCCTGGGTTTCGGCCCCAAGCTGATTGGCTGGCACTGGGGAGACACCGAATATCTGCTGTCGGCCTTCCCGCTGGGGGGCTACGTCAAGCTGTTCGGCGAAGGCGGCTTTGAAGAAAACGAGATGATCGAGAAGGACTATGAGCCGTCAGCTGAACGGCTGCCCCAGCGTCCCGAATTACAACTCAGTGATGAAGACCGTGCCCAGTCTTTTGCCCACCGCCCGGTCTGGCACCGGATGTCGGTGGTCATCGCCGGCCCGGCCTTCAACATGCTGTTTGCCTGGCTGCTGCTGGTGCTGCTGTATCTGGTCGGCATGCCGATCATGAAGGCCACCATCGGCGAGGTGTTCAAAGACAAGCCGGCCGCCCGGGCCGGCCTGCAGACTGGCGACCTGATCACCGCCGTCAATGGACGCCCGGTCCGCCAATGGGAAGATTTCTCGGCAGAAATGGCCAAGGCCAGGAATGAGGTGGCCATCACCATCCTGCGCAAGGAGCAGACCGCCCTGCTGCGCATGACGCCGGAACTGAGCGAAGCCAAAAACCTGTTCGGCGAGACCATCCAGAAACCGATCGTGGGGGTCAGCCCGGCCTATGATGTGGTCACACAGCGCTTTGGATTGCTGGATGCGATACAGCTGGGCAACGCCAAGGCGGTGGAAGTAACCAAGTTGACCGTACTCTCGCTGGTGAAGCTGGTGCAGGGCATTGTGCCGCTCAAGACCGTTGGCGGCCCGCTGATGATTGCCGACATGGCCAACAAGGCGGCAGCATCCGGCGGCCCCACCTTCTTCCTGCTGCTGGCTGTGGTTTCCATCAACCTGGGCATCCTCAACCTGCTGCCGGTGCCGGTGCTGGACGGCGGCCACCTGATGTTCTACACCGTTGAGCTGATCATCCGCCGACCAGTGCCGCAAAAAGCGCGCGAATATGCACAGCAAGCCGGCATGCTGCTGTTGATCGGTCTGATGGTGCTGGCCTTTTATAACGACATCATGCGCTACTTCATCAGTAACTGATGCTGACCCTCTGCCTGGACACCGCCACTGGCCCCAGCAGCATCGCCATCAGCCGGGACGGCCAGGTACTGGCAGCATCAGTGGTGACAGCGCCGGGCAAACGACAGAACGCCTGGCTGCTGCCTGAACTTGAGCGGCTGTTAGGCACCTGCGAACTCGACAGCGCCCAGATCGACCTGTTTGCCTGCGCCAGCGGCCCTGGCTCCTTCACCGGTGTCCGTACCGGGGTTGCCACCATCCAGGGCCTGGCCCTGGCCCACGCTAAGCCCTGCATCGGCATCTCCAGTCTGGCCCTGCTGGCCATGCAGCTGCCCTACGCCGCTCACCCGGTCTGCCCCCTGCTGGATGCCCGCAAGAACGAGGTCTACGCCGGCCTCTACCATTGTCATCCTTTGCCGAAGCCACTGCGCGACGACTGCGCCCTGCCTCCGGCGGCATTCCTGCAGCAACTGTCCAGCACCACCATCTTTGTGGGCGACGGCGCCATCCGCTACCGCCAGTTGATCGAAGAGCTGCTGGGAGAGCGGGCCCTCTTCGCCCCGCCTTCTCACACCATCCCCTCTGCCGCACATGGCGCTCTGCTGGCCGAGGCCGCCTTCCGGCACGGTGCGGCATCCACGCCGGAGCACCTGCTCCCCACCTACCTGCGCCTCTCCGAGGCCGAACTCTCC
Organism: Trichlorobacter sp.; assembly: GCF_034008105.1. Taxonomy (NCBI): domain Bacteria; kingdom Pseudomonadati; phylum Thermodesulfobacteriota; class Desulfuromonadia; order Geobacterales; family Geobacteraceae; genus Trichlorobacter; species Trichlorobacter sp. The sequence continues at coordinate 106,784 of NZ_JAVEPN010000006.1, read as the reverse complement.
CGACAAAAAAAGATCTAAGCTCATTGCTTGAAGCCGCTCCGAAGGCTGGTATACTCCCCACATCGTTACCATGAGGAGTTGCCATGAATATCCATGAGTACCAGGCCAAAGAGATCTTAAGCACCTACGGCATCCCGGTGCCGCGCAACCGGGTGGCACTGACCGCCGACCAGGTGGAACGAGGCGCTAAGATGATGGGCGGCCACTGTGTGGTCAAGGCCCAGATCTATGCCGGCGGACGGGGCAAGGCCGGCGGGGTCAAGGTGGTCCACCATCCCGAACAGGCCGCCGAGCTTGCCAAAGAACTGTTCGGCAAGCGGCTGGTCACCCCCCAGACCGGTCCGGAAGGGCTCAAGGTGCGCCGCATCCTGGTGGAAGAGGCGGTGGAGATCGCCCGCGAATTTTACCTCTCGATCACCCTTGACCGCGAACAGTCGCGCTACTGCCTGATCGCCTCGGCCGAAGGCGGGGTGGAGATCGAGGAGGTGGCCAGGAAGGCACCCGAAAAGATCCATATGCTGACCATCGACCCCTTCACCGGCCTGCGCACCTACCAGGCCCGCAAGATCGCCCTGGCGCTGGGGCTCACCGGCGGGGTCTGCGAGGACTGCGTCGAGCTGATCCTGAACCTGTACAAATGCTGTCTGGAAAAGGATTGCTCCCTGGTGGAGATTAACCCCTTGGTGGTGACCCGGGCCGGCTGGCTGTTGGCCATGGACGCCAAGATATCCTTTGACGACAACGCGGTCTACCGCCATCGCGAATACCCGGACATGGTGGACTACTCCCAACTGGACCCGCTGGAGATCACCGCCGGCAAGTACGACCTGGCCTACATCAAGCTGACCGGCAACATCGGCTGTATGGTCAACGGCGCCGGTCTGGCCATGGCCACCCTGGACGTGCTGAAGGAATATGGCGGTGAGCCGGCCAACTTCCTGGATGTGGGGGGCGGCGCCACCCGCGAAAAGGTGGCCGAGGCCTTCAAGATCATCCTGCAGGACAGCGACGTGCAGGCGGTGTTCGTCAACATCTTTGGCGGCATCATGCGTTGCGACGTGATCGCCCAGGGGATCATCGAGGCGGCCAATGAGGTCAAATGTCTGCTGCCGATCGTGGTGCGGATGGACGGCAGCAATGTGGAGGACGGCAAGCAACTGCTGCTGGAATCGGGACTCAACGTGCAGATCGGCGACAACCTGGGTGACGGCGCCCAGAAGATCGTCGCCATGCTGGCCACGGCCTAAGAGGGACTACGACCATGTCGATTCTGATCAATAGCAACTCCAAGATCCTGGTACAGGGGATCACCGGCAAGAGCGGCCTGTTTCACACCCAGCAGTGCCGGGCCTACGGCAGCCAGATCGTGGCCGGGGTCACCCCCGGCAAGGGTGGCGTGCATATCGAGGGCATCCCGGTCTTTAACACGGTGGAGGAGGCGGTGCACTACACCGGCGCCACGGTCTCGATGATCTTTGTGCCGCCTCCCGGTGCAGCTGACGCCATTCTGGAGGCCTGCGACGCCGGTCTGGAACTTGCGGTCTGCATCACCGAAGGGATTCCGGTGCGCGATATGGTGCTGGCCCGCGCCATCCAGGAACGCAGCAAGACACTGCTGGTGGGGCCCAACTGTCCCGGTGTGATCACTCCCGGCCAATGCAAGCTGGGCATCATGCCGGGCTACATCCATACCCCCGGCAAGGTGGGGGTGGTCTCCCGTTCCGGCACCCTGACCTACGAGGCGGTCAAGCAGCTGACCGATCTGGGGCTGGGTCAGTCCACCTGCGTCGGCATCGGCGGTGACCCGATCATCGGCATGAAGTACATCGATGTCCTGAAGCGGTTCAACGACGACCCGGAGACCGAGGCGGTCTTCATGATCGGCGAGATCGGTGGCGGGGCCGAAGAAGAAGCAGCGTACTGGATCCAGGAACATATGAAGAAGCCGGTGGCAGCCTTTATCGCCGGAGTTACCGCCCCCCCCGGCAAACGGATGGGACACGCCGGCGCCATCATCACCGGCGGCAAAGGTAAGGCCGAGGACAAGATCCGCACTCTGCAGGAATGCGGCGTGGTGGTCTCCACCTCCCCCACCCGGATGGGTGAGGCCATGCAAGAGGCCATCAAAAAATAACCGCAATCACCCCGCAGCATTACGCGCCAAGCCGCGTATTTGCGCTGTTCAGCACGATTGACAGCTGCGGTCGCCGTGGGGCATACTAGGTGCCAACTTTACCGAACGGGATCTCGCCATGAGCTCCCGTTCACACTTTGGATGCCCCATGGATGCAGCAACCGACACACCGACAACGACCACCCCCTTTGTCCACCTGCACCTGCACAGCCAGTACTCGCTCCTGGACGGCGCCATCCGGATCGAGGACCTGGTTGCCAAGGCCAAGCAGACCGGCATGTCGGCCCTGGCCATCACCGACCACGGCAATATGTTCGGTGCGGTGGAATTCTACCTGAAGTGCAAGAAGGCCGGCATCAAGCCGATCATCGGCTGCGAAGTCTATCTGGCCCCCGACTCCCGCTTTTCCAAAGACGCCAAGGGTATCTCCGAGGCGGCCTACCACCTGATCCTGCTCTGCGAAAACATGGAGGGTTACCGCAACCTCTCCTACCTGACCTCAGCCGGCTACAAGGAAGGCTTCTACTACCGCCCCCGCATCGACCGCGAACTGCTGGCCCAGCACAGCGCGGGCCTGATCGCCCTGTCGGCCTGCCTGAAGGGGGAAGTGGCCATGCAGTGCGGTCGCAACCGGATGGATGATGCACTGGAGACCGCCCGCTGGTACAGCGAACTGTTTCCCGGCCGCTACTACATCGAGCTGCAGGAAAACACCCTGCCGGAGCAGGACGTGGTCAACCAACGGCTGCTGGAGGTGGCCCGCACCCTCAACCTGCCGCTGGTGGCCACCAACGACTGCCACTACCTCAACCGGGAGGATGCCAAGGCCCACGAGGTGCTGCTCTGCATCCAGACCGGCAAAACCATGTCCGACCCGACCCACATGCGCTTCTCGGCCGACGAGTTCTACGTCAAGACCCCGGAGGAGATGGCGGCCGCCTTTGCCTACGCGCCGGAGGCGGTCACCAACACGGTCGCCATCGCCGAACGCTGTAATCTGGAACTGCCGCTGGAAAAGGAATACTACTTCCCCCACTATGAACCGCCAGAAGGCAAGACCCATGACGAGCTGCTGGAACAACAGGCCACCGAGGGGCTTCAACAGCGTCTGGTAACCATCCGCGCCAAACACCCCGAGATGACGCCGGAGCAGGAGCAGGCCTACTGGGACCGCCTGCGGATCGAGCTGGACTGTATTCGACAGATGAAGTTCCCGGCCTACTTCCTGATCGTGGCCGATTTCATCAACTGGGCCAAGTCCCAGGGCATCCCGGTGGGGCCCGGCCGGGGCTCGGCCGCCGGCTCGCTGGTGGCCTACGCCATCAAGATCACCGACCTGGACCCCCTGCCCTACAACCTACTGTTCGAACGCTTTCTGAACCCGGAACGGATCTCGATGCCTGATATCGACGTCGACTTCTGCCAGGACCAGCGCGAAAAGGTGATCGAGTACGTGGTGGAGAAGTACGGCCGGGAGCGGGTCTGCCAGATCATCACCTTCGGTACCATGAAGGCCAAGGCGGTGGTGCGAGACGTGGGCCGGGCCTTGAGCATGGCCTACGGCGACGTGGACCGGATCGCCAAACTGATCCCGGACGACCTGAAGATGACCGTGCCCAAGGCCATCGAGCAGGAACCGCAGCTGCGGGAGTTGCGTGACAGCGATCCGCAGATCAAGGAACTGCTGGAGACCGCCATCTGCCTGGAGGGGCTGGCACGCCACGCCGGCACCCATGCCGCCGGGGTGGTGGTGGCCCCGGACCGGATGGAGGAGTTCCTGCCGGTCTATAAGGATCAGAAGACCGGCTCGATCAACACCCAGTACTCAATGAAGTACGTCGAGATGGTGGGACTTGTGAAGTTCGACTTCCTGGGCCTCAAGAACCTGACCGTGATCCAGAACGCGGTGCGGCTGGTGCGGGAGGGCAAGGACCCCGCCTTCGACATCACCCTGCTGCGTGACGATGACCAGGCCAGCTACGACCTGATCTCGGCCGGCAATACCACCGGCATCTTCCAGCTTGAATCCAGCGGCATGAAAGAGATGCTGGTCAAGCTCAAACCTTCCTGCTTCGAGGATGTGATCGCGGCCTGCGCCCTCTACCGTCCTGGCCCCTTGGGCTGCGGCATGGTGGACGAATTCATCGAGCGCAAGCACGGCCGCCAGAAGGTGGTCTACGACCTGCCGCAACTGGAGCCGATCCTGAAAGACACCTACGGGGTCATCGTCTATCAGGAACAGGTGATGCAGATCTCCCGTTCCCTGGCCGGCTATTCCCTGGGCCGCGCCGACCTCTTGCGCCGCGCCATGGGCAAGAAGGACCCGGCGGTCATGGCCAAGGAAAAGGAGCCGTTCCTGGCAGGGGCCAAGGCCCAGGGGATCGATCCCAAGAAGGCCGAGGCGATCTTCGACCAGATGGCCAAGTTCGCCGAATACGGCTTCAACAAGTCCCACTCGGCGGCCTATGCCCTGATCGCCTACCAGACCGCTTATTTAAAAGCCCATTACCCGGTAGAGTTCATGGCAGCCCTGCTCTCCTGTGACATGGACAGCACCGACAAGGTACTCAAAAGTATCAGCGACTGCCGCGAGCAGGGGATCGAGGTGCTGCCGCCCGATATCAACGCATCGGGCCAGTCCTTCACCGTGGTGGGCAACTCAATGCGTTTCGGTCTGGGTGCCGTGAAAGGGGTCGGGGGCGGCGCGGTGGAGTCGATCATCGAGGCCCGTAAGGACGGCTTGTTTACCGACATCTACGACTTCTGCGAGCGGGTCGATCTGCGGCGGGTCAACAAACGGGTGCTGGAGGCACTGATCAAATGCGGCGCCTTTGATTCGCTGCACAAGTGGCGGGCCCCGGTGATGGCCGTGCTGGATGACGCCATGGCCTCTGGCCAGCGTTTTCAGGAGGAGCGGGACAGCGCCCAGGTATCGCTGTTCGGCGACCTGCCCGAGGTGGCTGCCAGTCGCACCAACCGCAAGCTGCCCACGGTGGGCGAGTGGCATGACAAGGAAAAACTTGGCTTTGAGAAGGAGGCGCTGGGCTTCCTGATCACCGGCCACCCGTTGGATCGCTATGCAGCGGACATCAAGCGCCTGGCCAGCGCCGAGATCGCCCGACTGCTCGAACTGGCGGACAACAGCGAGGTTCGCATCTGCGGCGTGGTGACCCTCTTCCGGGAGATCATGACCAAAAAGGGCGACCGGATGTGCTTTGCCACCCTCGAGGACCTGACCGGTTCCATCGAGATCACCGTCTTCCCCGATGTGTATGCCGAGTGCTGTTCGCTGCTCAAAACCGATGATCCGCTGCTGGTGACCGGCAAGCTGGAGCGGGGTGAAAAGGGCTGCAAACTGCTGGTGATGCGCACCAACGGCCGAGATAGTCGCAAAAACGGCGCCAGTGCACCGAACGGCGACATACGGCTGCTGCTGGAGGCACAGGCCCAAAGCACCACCCGGGTCAGCCTTGCGCTCAGATTGGCCGAGCTTTCAACTGATCAGCTGTCATCGCTACGGGGCGTGATTGAACGACATGCCGGCAGCTTGCCGCTGACGCTGCAGTTCGAGTCTCCCAGCCGATTCATGGCACTGCAGCGACTGCCCGACGACCTGAAGGTGGCGGCCAGCGATGAATTTAGGCTGGAAGTGGAGCGGCTGGTCGGCTATAATGCCGCGATCTTCGAGTGAATGGTCTTTTTCCGCCCCGACCGCGTCAAGCGGCAGCCTTACTTGTGCGACGTACTTCCGTGTACGTCTCCGCGTAAGGCCTTGCTTGCCGTACCCGGAACGAAAAAATCCTCATTCCTTACCTGATGCCAAATTATTTTTGTGAGGTTACCTGATGGCAGCCACTGTGTATCTGGAATTTGAAAAATCGATTGCCGAGCTTGAGAAGAAGATCGAGGAGTTGCGCGCCCTGAACGGTGGCAGCGAACTGAACCTGACCGACGATATCAGCTCACTGGAAAAACGGGTGGAGCAGGAACGCCAGGAGATCTTCAACAACCTCTCCCGCTGGCAGAAGGCCCAGGTGGCGCGGCATATCAACCGCCCCTTCACCCTGGATTACATCAAGCACCTGTTCACCGACTTCAACGAGCTGCACGGCGACCGCAACTACGGCGACGACCACGCTATCGTGGGCGGCCTGGCCCGTTTTGATGGCCAGCCGGTGATGGTGGTGGGCCACCAGAAGGGGCGGGACACCAAGGAAAAGGTCTTCCGCAACTTCGGCATGCCCAACCCGGAGGGCTACCGCAAGGCGCTGCGCCTGTTCCGGATGGCTGAACAGTTCAACCTGCCGATCATCACCTTTGTGGACACCCCCGGCGCCTACCCCGGTATCGGCGCCGAAGAGCGTGGCCAGGCCGAGGCCATTGCCCGTAACCTGCGCGAGATGGCTGAGCTGACGGTGCCGATCATCGTCTGCATCACCGGCGAAGGCGGTTCCGGCGGTGCCCTGGCCGTTGCCGTGGGCAACCGGGTAGTGATGCTGGAGCATTCGGTCTACGCCGTGATCTCGCCGGAGGGCTGCGCCGCCATCCTCTGGTCCGACGGCACCAAGGGCCCCCAGGCCGCCGAGGCCCTGAAGCCCACTGCCCAGGACATCATCGGTCTGGGGGTGATCGACGAAATCATCCATGAGCCGGTGGGCGGCGCCCACCGCGACCACGAGGCCACTGCCCAGGCACTGGGCTCGGCCATCCGTAGCCACTTGGCTGATCTGAAGGCCATGAGCAAGGAAGAACTGGTTGAAGATCGCTACCAGAAGTTCCGCGCCATGACCCAGATGGCGGAATAGCGTCCTGCGGACACGAACAGGATACAGAGGGGTGCCTGTTGTGCGGCGCCCTTCTGTCGTTTCAGGCCGATGAACGATCGCCATCCACTCCTGCGCTGGCTGCTGATCGCCCTGGGACTGCTGGCCACCGGCCTGGGGGTAGTGGGCATCTTCGTGCCGCTGTTGCCCACCACTCCCTTGCTACTGCTGGCTGCCGCCTGTTTTGCGCGCAGCTCTGAGCGGTTTCATGACTGGCTGGTGCAACACCGCCACCTGGGACCGATCATCGGCGGCTACCTCGATGGCAGCGGCATACCGCTCAGGGCCAAACGGACCGCCATAGCGCTGGTGCTGCTGACGTTACCGCCATCCGCCCTGCTGCTGGTACCGGCGGTCTGGCTGAAGGCGCTGCTGATTCTACTGGCAGCTGGCATTATCTGGTATCTGCTGCGACTGCCGACCCGCTGTGAGGAGCCATGAACCGCAAACTGCTCAAATTCATCTTTCTGACCGTCGCCGGTGCCCTGGCCGGTGGCCTGTTGGGCTGGCTGGCACGCTGCACCGGCAGCGGCTGAGCCATGCTGGGCAGCCCCTGGTCAGGGGCCCTGTACGGCGCCATTGCTGGTTTCGCCATTGCGCTGACCCCAGATGACACCACCAACGAAAAACCTAAGGACCAATCATGACTGAACGTCTGCAAAAGATCATCGCCGCCGCCGGCATCACCTCCCGCAGGGCTGCCGAAGAGCTGATCCTGGCTGGCCGGGTGGCGGTGAACGGCAGCGTTGTTACGGAACTGGGTGCCAAGGCCGATCCGGCAACCGACCAGATCACCGTGGACGGTGCGTTGGTTAAACCGGCTGAAACCCTCTACTATGTGCTGCTACATAAACCGGCCGGTTACGTCACCAGCCTGAAGGACCCCCAGGGAAGACAGCTGGTGACTGAACTGGTCACAGGTGTTAACGCCCGACTCTATCCCGTTGGCCGGTTGGACTATAACTCTGAAGGTCTGTTGCTGCTGACAAACGACGGCGCCTGGGCTAACCGGCTGATGCATCCCCGCCACCAGGTGGACAAGGAGTATCATGTGCGAGTGCGGGGTAAGGTGGATCAGCAGCAGATCAGACGACTGAACGACGGCATTGAGCTGGAAGACGGACCGGTAAGCGGCGCCACGGTACGCCTGCTGAAGACCGATCAGAACAACGACTGGCTCTCGGTCACCATCCGTGAAGGACGCAACCGCCAGGTGCGCCGCATGTGCGCCGCCGTTGGACTGTCGGTGGTCAGACTGCGGCGGATCCGTTACGGCAACCTGACCCTGGGCGGCCTCAAGCCAGGTGAGTATCGTCTGCTGACCACGCAGGAGGCCGCTGAGCTCGACGGGCCGCCGCCGGTACGCTCAGCACGCCCCGGTTCTGCCGAGGTCCGCACCAAGGCCAGACCGGAGCGTCCCGCGCCACCTCGCCGCCCACCGTCCCGCGTACGGTAAGACACCATGAGCCTCGAGCTGCCCCGCCTGATACGTCTGTTGGGGTACGGCATCGCCCTGCTGGGAGCCGGCTCACTCTTCCCCCATCTGCCGTTGCTGCCGCGCCTTGTGCTGGTGGCAGGACTGGCCGCCGGCCTGTACGCTGAACGCAGAACAGCACCGCTGGTCCCGCACCTGCCCCTGACCATCAGCTCGATCCTCTTGTTCCTATGGTACGCCGTCCAGTTCAGCCGCGCCAACCCGGCTCTGCCGGTGGTCAGCATCCTGGCGATAGTGCTGGGCACTCGGCTGGCTGCCGAAAAGACCGTTCGCACCTGGCTGCAGACCAGCGCCATCGCCCTGTTCTGCCTCTCATCCTCCAGCCTGTTCGATCTTGGCCCTCGTTTTCTGCTGCTGTTATCCCTGATGCTGCCGATGATCGCCCTGCTGCTGGTGCTGCTCACCTTTCAGGCCGCCAACCAGCCGCTCACATCACATGGTCTGCGTCAGGCATCACTGGCAGGACTGCTGATCCCTGTGACCGCGCTGGCACTCACACCGCTTTTTTTTCCGATCCTGCCCCGCACCCAGTTTCCGCTCTGGAACTTCATTCAGCAGGTGGGCGGGAGCCAACCAACAGGATTGGCTGACACGGTAACTCCTGGCACCAGCTCACAGATAGCGGAGAGTGGACAACTGGTCTTTCGTGCTGAAATGCCGCGCATCGCTGCCAACCAACTATACTGGCGCGGACCGAGCTTCAGTCGGCTGGACGGCCTGCGCTGGCTGCAGGATTCTCCTGCCGCCGCAGCGCAACCGCCCAGATCGACTGCCCCCCCCATACGTCAAATCATCACCATGGAACCCGGCAGTTCTCGCAGACTGCTAGGATTGGATCTGCCCATCTCCTTTCAGCATCCCAACGGCAGCACCATCCCCTGGGCCTTCTGGAACCGTCCCCTGCCCTCTTCACGACGTCTGCGTTATCTGGTTCTTTCTACTTTTACGCCTCCACCAACGATTGCTGAGCAGGCCTTGACCAGCCTGTCCCAGCTGCCGAACGAAACGCCACAAAGAGTACGGCAACTGGCTCAACGGCTTCGCCGATCCGGCGCCACTGACCAGGAACGTCTCGCTGCTCTGGAAGCCTGGTTCCGCAGCAACGGCTTCAGCTACAGCCGCACCAACCTGCCCACCGGCGATGACGCCCTGGAGCGCTTCCTCTTTGAGACCAGGAGCGGCCACTGCGAATTTTTCGCCTCCGCTTTTGCCCTGCTGGCCCGTGGTTCAGGTCTACCAACCCGACTGGTGGGCGGCTATTACGGCGGTGAATACAACGATCTGGGCGGTTACTACCGGGTAGGCGAAGAGCGTGCCCATGTCTGGGTGGAGGTCTGGCTACGCAAGAGTGGCTGGCAACGCATCGACCCCAGCAGCTTTTCGATCAATGCCGATGCCGCCTTAGGCGAACCGCGCCGGCGATCGCTGATGCTCCGGTTACGCCTGGTGCTGGACTCGCTCGATCACACCTGGAACTCAGCCATCATTACCTACGACTTCGAGCGTCAACTGCAGGCAGCCGGCAAGGCACACAACCGGTTACAGTCGCTCAGACTGAAAGACCTCGGCCCCTTTGGTTTAGCGCTTGCCCTGCTGGCTACCGTCGCGCTTGGTTATCGGACAACGCTGCAACTGCGCCGCAGCGGCCTGCTGGATCGTAATACCCGGTTGCTGCGCCGCTTTCGGCGGGCAGTTGAACGCAGTCACGGCATCCCCCGCACCGCCCAGCTGGGCCTGATTGATCTTGCCCGTCAGATTGATCACCCACAGGTACACGCATTCGTTACCCTCTACGCCCGCAGCCTGTATGGCAACCAGCCGCTCACCAGAGCTGAATTCAGACAGCTTGACCGTCTTGTCAAAAACGGCTTTGGGCCCCGATAACAGCCGCCACCATCTCTTTTTTTGTGCATATACACAAAAAACTTGACGCAGCTCGCCGGCCGAGCGTATTGTGCATATGCAAACAATCCAGTTCCCAGAGAGACCCATGTTCGCGAACTACACACCTGCCGTGCTTGACCACGCCCGTAACCCACGCAACGTAGGCAGCATCGATGACGCAAATGTCGTTGTGCAGGTCGGTGATCCCGACTGCGGCGACACGCTGCTGCTGTTCATGAAGATCGAAGATGACTGCATCGCCAACGTCAGCTACCTGATCAAGGGCTGCGGCGCAGCCATTGCCACCGCCTCGATTGGCAGCGAATTGGTCAAAGGTAAATCCCTGAACCAGGCGCTGCTGGTGACCGACCAGACCGTGACCGACGCCTTGGGCGGCCTGCCCGATGACAAGGAGCATTGTTCAAACCTGATCGCCTCGGCGGTGCATGCCGCCATCAGCCAGTACATCAGCACCGTCACCGGCGAGGCAGCGCCGATCAGTTTCGAGGTAGACATGGCTGCGGCTGACCGCCAGAAAACCCAAGGAGATGCAGCATGAGCCCCTGTGCACAACTCTACCGTGCCGAGACCGGAAAAGCGGTCTGGCAATTTGTCGCAGACCTCAAAGAAAACGGCCTACAACATGGCTTGTTGATCCACAACGAAGACCATATGGAGATGGCCAACACCTTCGGCTCCCACGGCGTCCAGGTGGCGGATGGTTTCGACCTACATATGATCCAGGTCTGCAAACCTGAAAAAGCGGCCGGCAGCCTGCAGAAGAACCCAGAACGGGCAGCCCTGATGCCTAAGTTCATCACCGTCTTCAGTGCAGCCGGACGCACCCAGGTCCGCTTCCTACGCTTGAACCGTGAAATGATCGAGGAGTTGGTACACGACGCAGAATTTGCGGTTTCCGTCGGCGCAACCTACGACGAGATCGAGCGCGTCATCCAGGAATCACTGTAAACCAGACAAATCGAAGGAGCAGGTTCATGTCTTCAGCAGAACACCACGAAACAACAGTCAGTCGCCTGTGCAACTTTCACATCACCTTCTTTGCCATCGTACTTGGTCTGGCCGGCTTTACCCTTGCAGTGCAAAAAGCAGCTGGCCTGTTGCATAACCTGCACCCGGCCAGCACCGTTTTATTATTCGTCACCGTGGCCCTGTTCTGCCTGGTTGGCGTGATCTACCTCTACAAAGGACTGCGCTGCCCCGGAGCGATCGCCAAAGAAGTCAACCATCCGATAAAGATCAATTTTTTCCCACTGGTGGCCAAAATTTTGCTGGTTGTAAGTGTGGTGTTGCTTGAACGCAACATGACCGCCTCATATTACAGCTGGCTGGTCGGGACGGTTCTGCAATTCATCGCCTCAATCTACATCATCACCGAATGGCTACAGCACGACCGCTTCAAGATCGAGCATATGACACCGGGCTGGTTCATCCCGATTGTCGGCTCGATCATCATCCCGATAGCCGGTGTCAAGCACGGCTTTGTGGAGCTTTCCTGGTTCTTCTTTAGCGTGGGCCTTATCTTCTGGTTGATCCTGCTGGTGATTGTGCTCTACCGGATGTTCTTCCATGCCCCGATTGCCGAGAAGTTGATGCCGACCCTGTTTATCCTGTTCGCCCCCCCAGCCATCGGCTTCATCGCCTACGTGCGCCTGACCGGCGGCGGACTGGATGCCTTTGGCAGGATCCTCTACTACTTTTCACTGTTCATGTTCTTCCTGGTGCTGTACTCACTGCCGCGGCTGCTCAAGATCCGTTTTTACCTGTCATGGTGGGCCTATTCCTTCCCAATGGCGGCTAAAGCGCTGGCTTCGTTCCTGATGCTAAGCCTGGTCAGCAGCCCGTTCATCAGTTTCATTGCCTGGTTTGAGCTGGCTCTACTGACCCTGATCATTCTGGTGTTGACCTACAAGACCGTGCAGGCCATCAGCAGAAACGAAATCTGCGTAGAAGACTGACATGCCGCGACCACGCAAACCACGCACCTGCGCCTGCCCCCAGCGAGCCGCCTTTGAAGCGGTGTACAAACCGGCCGGCATACCGCTGAAAGAGCTGCAAAAGGTATCGCTGTTCCATGACGAGCTGGAGGCGTTGTATCTTTGCGATGCCGAAGGCAAGACTCAGGAACAGGCCGGCTGCTGCATGGGGGTCTCCCGAGGCACGGTGCAGCGTCTCGTATCGGAGGCCCGTCGCAAGGTTGCCAGCGCCATGGTCCGCCAGCAGGCGCTGGTTATTGCACCAAAAACATCAGATGACGTCCCAGACAAAGGAGAAGACCAATGAAGATCTGTTTCCCGGTAATTGCCGTACAGGGCCTGGAAAGTGTCGTCAACGAGCATTTCGGCTCGTCCCGCCAATTCGTGATAGTAGACAGTGAATCTGGCCAGTTACAGACCATCGACAACCGTGATCTTGCACATCAGCATGGGGCCTGCAACCCGGTGGGCGCCCTTGGCGGCCACGATGTTGACGCCGTTGTCGTCGGCGGCATCGGAGCAGGGGCTGTTGCCCGATTGCAGCAGGCCGGCATCAAGGTCTTCAAGGCCCAGGCCACAACCGTAGGCGAGAACCTGACCCTGCTGGCCAGCGGCAGCTTCAACCAGACCATGACCGCCAGCTGCGGCGGTCACCAGCACGGACACAGCTGCGGCCACTAAACAGACCGCTGCTCCGAGCCCCTGCACAGCGCAACGCACTGCAGGGGCTCGTCGTTTCAATGACGTGACACACCTTTGCAGACCGTATACACAAAATCCTTGAAATTTTCTAAAACGATGTTTACTATGCCTCGAATCATTTCCCCGGAGACACCCAACGCAGATTCAGACCGACCTCCGTCCGAAGCGTACAAGGGGCATCCAATGCAGCATCATCGCAGGGCAGACTGGCGGGGCCCACCGCTAGACGACGCCCCAAGTCAATGAACCGGCATTTCGTGAGGGCTACTCACTCATTACGTACAAAGGAAGGGAGTTTATGGAATTTCTGAGCACATCCATTGGCAGAAAGATCGTGATGGCCGTTACAGGATTCAGCATGGTCCTGTTCGCTATCGTCCATCTGCTCGGCAACAGCTCCATCTTTGCCGGCGCTGGCGGAATCAACGCCTATGCACAGCACCTGCACAGCATGCCGTTGCCGATCATCATGGGGTTTAGGCTGGTACTGCTGGCCATCTTCCTGGTGCATGTCATCTTCGGCATCCAGCTGACCATTGAGAACCGGTCAGCAACGCCGCAGACCTATGCAGTCAAGGCAACCCGCAAGACCACCTTTGCCAGCGAAAACATGATCTGGACCGGTCTGCTGCTGGGCGCCTTCATCATCTACCACCTGCTGCATTTCACCCTGCGGGTCACCCCCGGCCTGACCCTGACCAACGACGCCAGCGGCCATTTCGACGTCTTTGCCATGGTGGCCTCCAGCTTCTCCAGCTTCGCCGGCACCGGCATCTATGCCGCCGCCATGGTGGTGCTGTTCCTGCACCTGTTCCACGGCATCCAGAGCTTCTTCCAGACCATCGGCTGGAGCAACGACTGCACCCAACCGACCATCATCAAGGTCGGCAATCTGGTGGCACTGGTTGTGTTCCTTGGCTTCGTTGCCATTCCGCTGTCCATCTTCTTCGGAATTCTGAAAGGTTAAGGGGGTACACGTGATACTCGATGGTAAATGTCCTACCGGACCCATTCAACAGAGCTGGGACAAGCACTGCTTCGATCTGAAGCTGGTTAACCCCGCCAACAAGCGTAAATACAACATCATCATGGTCGGCACCGGCCTGGCCGGTGGCGCTGCCGCCGCCTCGCTGGGTGAACTGGGCTACAACGTGATGGCCTTCTGCTATCAGGACAGCCCCCGCCGCGCCCACTCCATCGCTGCCCAGGGTGGCATCAACGCCGCCAAGGCCTACCCCAACGACGGCGACTCGATCTACCGCCTGTTCTACGACACCATCAAGGGTGGCGACTTCCGCGCCCGTGAGGCTGACGTATGGCGTCTGGCCCAGGTCTCCAACAACATCATCGACCAGTGCGTGGCCCAGGGCGTACCCTTTGCCCGTGATTACGCCGGCTACCTGGATAACCGCTCCTTCGGCGGCGCCCAGGTCTCCCGTACCTTCTACGCCCGTGGCCAGACCGGCCAGCAGCTGCTGCTGGGCGCCTACTCCGCCCTGTCCCGCCAGATCAAGGCAGGCACCGTCAAGATGTACAACCGCCGCGAGATGCTGGACCTGGTGGTAGTTGACGGCGTGGCCCGCGGCATCACCGTCCGTAACCTGGTGACCGGCGAGATCGAGTGCTACGCAGCCGACGCCGTCTGCCTGGCAACCGGTGGCTACGTGAACGTGTTCTACCTGTCCACCAACGCCATGGGCTGTTCGGTGACCGCGCAGTGGGTCGCTCACAAGAAGGGCGCCTACTTTGCCAACCCCTGCTACACCCAGATCCACCCGACCTGTATTCCCCAGGCCGGCGACTATCAGTCCAAGCTGACCCTGATGTCCGAGTCGCTGCGCAACGACGGCCGCTGCTGGGTACCCAAAAAGAAGGAAGACTGCGGCAAGCACCCCAGTGAGATTGCCGAAGAGGACCGCGATTACTACCTGGAGCGCAAGTACCCCTCCTTCGGTAACCTGGCCCCCCGCGACATCGCCTCCCGTGCTGCCAAAGAGCAGTGCGACGACAGCCGTGGCGTCGGCCCCGGCGGCCGCGGCGTCTACCTGGATTTCTCCTCTGCCATCAACCGCGTGGGCGAGAGCACCATCAAGGAGCGTTACGGCAACCTGTTCGAGATGTACGAGAAGATCACCGACGAGAACGCCTACAAGCGTCCGATGCGGATGTATCCGGCTCCCCACTACTCGATGGGCGGCCTGTGGGTTGACTACAACCTGATGAGCAACATCCCCGGCCTGTTCGTACTGGGCGAGGCCAACTTCTCGGTACACGGCGCTAACCGTCTGGGTGCATCGGCCCTGATGCAGGGTCTGGCTGACGGTTACTTCGTGATCCCCTACACCATCGGCGGCTACCTGGCCGGCGTCAAGCCGTCCGGCACCTCCACCGATGCAGCCGAGTTCAAGAAGTCAATGGAAGACGTCAACGCCAATGCCAACAAGCTGCTGAACGTGAACGGCAAGAAGACCGTCACCGAGTTCATGCGCGAACTGGGCGGCCTGATGTGGGAAAACTGCGGCATGGCCCGCTCCGACGCGTCGCTCAAGGAAAACCTCAAGAAGATCCCCGCCCTGCGCGAGGAGTTCTGGCAGAACGTCAAGGTCACCGGCACCGGCGCCGAATTCAACCAACAGCTGGAGAACGCCGGCCGCACCGCCGACTTCCTTGAGTTTGCCGAGTTGATGTGCCGTGACGCCCTGCACCGTGAAGAGTCCTGCGGTGGCCACTTCCGTGTCGAACACCAGTACGACGACGGCGAGGCCAAGCGTAACGATGCAGACTTCTGTTATGCCGGCGCCTGGGAGTTCAAGGGCCTGAACAACGAACCCGAACTACACAAGGAGCCGCTGAAATTCGAGAACGTCCATCTCGCCGTAAGGAGCTATAAATAATGAGCGATCACAAGACCATGACAATCAACCTCGTCGTGTGGCGCCAGAAGAATGCCAACGACCCGGGCAAATACGAGAACTACACGGTCAACGGGATTACCGAGCACCACTCCTTTCTGGAGATGATGGACGTCCTGAACGAAGACCTGATCAAGACCGGCAAGGACCCGGTGGCCTTCGACCACGACTGCCGAGAGGGCATTTGCGGCATGTGCTCACAGGTGGTCAACGGCATGCCCCACGGCGGCCAGGATCGCACCACGGTCTGTCAGCTGCATATGCGTAAGTTCCACGACGGCGACACCATCTACATCGATCCGTGGCGTGCCAAGGCATTCCCGATCGTGAAGGACCTGGTGGTTGACCGCGAGGCCCTGGACACCATCATCCAGGCCGGCGGCTACACCTCCTGCCACACCGGCGGGGTGCCGGACGGCAACGCCATCCTGATCGCCAAGCCGGTCGCCGACGAGGCTATGGACGCTGCCGAGTGTATCGGCTGCGGCGCCTGCGTGGCCGGCTGCCCCAACAGCGCCGCCATGCTGTTCACCGGCGCTAAGGTGTCCCAGCTGGCAGTACTGCCGCAAGGCAAGACAGAGGCCAAGCAGCGCGTTAAAAGCATGGTCAACGCCATGAAAGAGTGTGGCTTCGGTAACTGTACCAACCACTATGAGTGCCAGGTTTCCTGTCCCAAGGGTATCAACGTCAAGTTCATCGCCCGGATGAACCGCGAGTACCTGAAGGCCCAGTTCTAAACCAGACATCAGACTGTACAACAAAAGGGCGACCCGATTCGGGTCGCCCTTTTTTCATGGCTGCTGCAGATTGAACAGCTGCCCTCTGCAGGGGCGGATACTCAGAGCGGTGAACGCTCGTCGTAGATCTTTTTAAGGTAGGTGTGTGAAACCTGTTTGCGGAACTGCTTTTTGAACTGGACGGCGATCTGCCGCCAGGAGAGCTGCTCATGTTCCCGCAGCTGGATCAGGCTGTCCATGAACCGTTTTTCAAGTGCGTCGCGCAGCTGCTGCTTGCGCGGTTTACGCTGCCGCACCGGACGTTCCGCCATAGGGCCGTCACCGGTCACCGCCCCGCGCTGTTCATCCTCCCATAACGATTTCAACGCCAACAGCAGGGCGACATAATTGGCCTCGCCCCCCTTGCCGGGAATGGCCCTGCCGTCGGCCAGCAGATGTTTGAAGACCGTACGCTGTTGCCAGTGCACATAAACCCGCCGTTCTTCGTCCAGCTGGGCATAGTAGCGGACCAGTTCACGACGTTGCTGACCGGATAGCCCGGAGACCGTAGTGAGGAATCGTTCATCGAGCATCGCTGCCCCCCTGTAAACACAAAATCAGTTTACAGCGATACTACCACAGAGACACAGCACTGCAAGGCTTTATTGGCTTCCAGACAATCGTCAGCCACCATAGCCAACGGCCGTTGCCACACGCTGTTTTCCCTTGCCCAGCCAGGCCAGCTCCCGTATTCTTGTCCGGTCCATACTGCACCATGGAGTCTAACATGTCACATCGAACAAGAATCGCTGAACTGCTGCATCGTCCCGCAGCTGGCGACGACGTCAGCGTCTGCGGCTGGGTCCGCTCTCTGCGCGCCTCCAGCGAGGTGGCCTTCATCATGCTCAACGACGGCTCCAACCTGAACGGCATCCAGCTGGTACTTGAACGCTCACGGCTGGACGATTTTGACGAGCTGTGCCGGCTTGGTACCGGTGCTGCCTTGCGGGCTACCGGCACCCTGGTAGCCTCACCTGCCGCAGGCCAGCAGTATGAGCTGCTGGTGGCCGAGCTGCAGATCGTCGGTGCGGCTGACCCCAGTTTTCCGCTACAAAAAAAACGGCACAGTTTTGAATATCTGCGCAGCATTGCCCACCTGCGGCCCCGCACCAACACCTTCGGAGCGGTCTTCCGGCTGCGTTCCCGGCTGGCCCTGGCAGTGCATCAGTTCTTTCAGGAACGTGGTTTCCTCTACGTCCATACGCCGATCATCACCGCCAGCGACTGTGAAGGGGCCGGCGAACTGTTCCGCGTGACCTGCCTGCCCCCCAATGCCGCCCCGCGCAACGAAGGGGGCGAGATCGACTTCAGCCAGGACTTTTTCGGCCGCAAGACCGGCCTAACGGTCAGTGGACAACTGGAAGGGGAACTGTTCGCCCAGGCATTTAGCGACATCTACACCTTCGGCCCCACCTTCCGGGCAGAAAACTCCAACACTCCACGCCATGCTGCCGAGTTCTGGATGATCGAACCGGAAATGGCCTTCAGCGACCTGGCTGACGACGCTGACCTGGCCGAGGCGTTCGTACGGTTCCTGTGCCGCTTTGCTCTGGAAGACTGCAGCGAAGAGCTGACCTTCTTTGATCAGCACATTGAAACGGGACTGCTGCAACGGATCCGTTCGGTGGCCGAGGCGCAGTTTGCCCGCATGGATTACAGCGAGGCGATCCGCCACCTGGAACGGGCGCCGGTATCCTTCCAGTATCCGGTACAGTGGGGTCTCGACCTGCAGACTGAGCACGAACGCTACCTGACCGAACAGGTGGTGGGCGGGCCGGTCTTTGTGCTTAACTACCCCAAAGAGATCAAGGCCTTTTACATGCGGCTGAACGATGATAACAAGACCGTGGCT
The DNA here is from genome assembly GCF_034008105.1 of Trichlorobacter sp. Taxonomy (NCBI): domain Bacteria; kingdom Pseudomonadati; phylum Thermodesulfobacteriota; class Desulfuromonadia; order Geobacterales; family Geobacteraceae; genus Trichlorobacter; species Trichlorobacter sp. The sequence continues at coordinate 88,212 of NZ_JAVEPN010000006.1, read as the reverse complement.
GCCATGGACCTGCTGGTTCCCAAGGTGGGCGAGATCATCGGCGGCAGCCAGCGTGAAGAACGGTTGGACTGCCTGCAGACACGAATGCAGGAGTTGGGCATCGCCCAGGAACCGCTCTGGTGGTACCTGGACAGCCGTCGCTGGGGCAGCACCCCCCATGCCGGCTTTGGGCTCGGTTTTGAACGGCTGGTGATGTATCTGTCCGGCATGGAGAACATCCGCGATGTGATCCCCTTCCCGCGCACACCACGCCACGCTGAATTTTAGCGATGTTCATCTTCAGCCTGGAGATCGAGCTTTCACTGCCTGCCCACTCGCTCAAGGAAAAGCGCGGCATGGTCAAGAGTGTGCTGGGCCGGGCCCGCAACCGATTCAATGTGGCCTGTGCCGAGGTTGACCGGCAGGACAACTGCGGGTTGGCGGTGCTGGGCTTTGTGACGGTCAGCCCGGACAAGGTCATCGCACGCAAGGCGCTGGAACGGCTTGAGGATTGGATCTACGAAGGTTGGCCCGATCTGGAGATCACCGCTTCGCAGATCACCGAACTATGACCGTCAAGCTACTTGATTGACAGCCATGCAACCTGCCGGGTATAGTACGATCTTATCCTATGCCAGCTAACCACTTCACTCCATACGGTTTGCACCCGATACCGTAACGGCCACCATGCCCGACCCTTCCGGACATACTCAGGACCATGCCCCCCTGACATACCTGCGCAAGTTGGGCACCAACCTGCTCGATTCGGTGGTCCGTCGTTTTTCAAATCCGGAAACTGCCCGTCGCAACCGGTTCTTTTTGTTGCTCGTAACCTCCCTGGTCTTGACGCTGATCCTGCTGCCGAGCCAACACCTGACCACCGCCCTGTACCAGCCGGGCGAGATTGCCGCCTCGGATATTCGTGCCACACAAGATTACCTGCTGGAAGACAAAGAACTAACCCGCCAGCTACGGGCCAAGGCTGAACAGTCCACACCGCAGGTCTACACCTTCAGCGAGCAGGTGCCCGCGGACCTGCTCAGTGTCATCTCCCGTGCCCTTACCCTGGTGCAGGACACCACTAACCGGCACGACCTGCTGCCGGTCCTTGACGGCCAGCTGAGCGACAGTGAACTGCAGGCACTCCGGCGCGTACGAAACAACAAGGCGCTGCTGGCAGACCTGGAACGCAAACTTACCCCGCTCTACCGCCAGCGGATCGTGCTGGACGCCAAGGTATTTCTGGCTGACGCCCGCCGCGGCATTGAGCTGCGCGATACCCATGGTGTCAGTATTGGCAAGCTCGACTCGGCTCCCGCCTTCCTGGATATCGCCGTTGCCCGCAGATCACTGCTCACCAACAGCCTGTCAGGCGTAGCGTCTACAGCTGATGGCCGGGTGATCCAACAGCTGGTTGCCCGCCTCATGAAGCCTAATCTGTACTTCAACCAGGAGGCCAGCGAAACCCTGAAACAGCACATCCTGGAAGGGGTACGGCCGGTACTGTACAAGGTGCAAAAAGGGGAGATGATCGTTCGGGTCGGGGAACGGGTAAGCCTTGAGCAGGCCCAGAAACTGCAGATGCTCTACCAAGCCAGCCACGGCCGGGTCACGTTTTCCATCGGTCTGGGTGTTTTCGGTCTGGTGGTGCTCCTGTTCTACTTCCCCTATCGCTTTGCCTGCAAAAACATCCGCAAGTTCAACCCCACCAACCGCGATATTCTGGCCATGGCCCTGCTGATCGTGGGCAACCTGCTGCTGTTCAAGCTGGCGCTGCTGGTGTCGGCCAACATCGGCGCCGCCTTTCCGACGGTGGCGGCCGGTTCTTACTACTACCTGTTCCCCTTTGCCGCCGGCGCGATGATGGTCCGTATCCTGCTCAACTCCGAGGTGGCCCTGGTCTATTGCGCCATGATGGCACCGCTGTTGGGCATCCTCTTCAACAGCAACATGTTTGTGATGGTCTATGCGCTGCTGGGCAGTGTGGTCGGCGCCCACGGCGTGCGCCAGTGCCAGGACCGCGGTGTGATTTACACCGCCGGCCTGAAGCTGATGGTGGTCAATCTGGCCATGGGCCTCTGCTTCCAGACCATGAACGGCGCCCTGTTTTCACTGCAGACGCTGTACGTAGCAGCCTTTGCCATGGTGGGCGCCCTGCTCTCATCAATGCTGGTATCGGCCTTTACACCGCTGTTCGAGACCCTGTTCCACTACACCACCAACATTAAGCTGCTGGAGCTGGCCAACCTCAATTCGCCGCTCTTGCGCGACCTGATGGTCAAGGCACCCGGCACCTACCACCACAGCGTGGTGGTGGGTAACCTGGTGGAAGCAGCGGCCGAGGCGATCGGCGCCAATCCCCTATTGGCCCGGGTGGCAGCCTACTACCACGATATCGGCAAGATCGCCAAGCCGCTCTACTTCATCGAAAACATGCAAGGCGGCGAGAACCGTCACGACAAGCTCTCACCCCACATGTCGGCCCTGATCCTGATCTCCCACGTCAAGGAAGGCGAGGCCCTGGCCCGTGAACGGCGACTGGGACAGCCGATTATCGACATCATCCGTCAACACCACGGCACCACTCTGATCAAGTTTTTCTATGAAAAGGCCAAGACCCAGCACGACGGTAGCGGCCCCCAGGTTGATGAACAGGAATTCCGTTATCCCGGTCCCAAACCCCAGACCCGCGAGGCCGGCCTGGTGATGCTGGCTGACGCCGTGGAGGCCGCTTCACGCACCCTGGTCAACCCGACGCCGGACCGGATCCAGGGTATGGTGCAGAAGCTGATCAACCGGATCTTCAGCGACGGCCAACTGGATGAATGCGAACTGACACTCAAAAACCTGCACGAGATTGCCAAGAGCTTCAACCGGATCCTGTGCGCCATCTTCCACCACCGGATCGACTATCCGGAGCCGGTCCACAAAGGGACCAACGGAGGCAAAAAGCCACATGCAGATTCAGGCAAGGAACAGTCAGACAAGGCACAAGGCGCCGCTACGCCAGCTAAAAAAAGTGGCAGCGACGATCTTAAGCGCCTTGGGATGTCCTGACAGCACCGAATTATCGATCTCTATCGTCGGCGACCGGTCGATCCACCGCCTCAACCGGGACTATCTGGGCAAAGACCGGCCCACCAACGTGATCTCGTTTTCGTTGCAGGAGGGTGAGTTCGGCCACCTCTCAGCTGCTCTGGGCGATGTGGTCATCTCGGCTGATACCGCTGCACGGGAAGCAGAGGCCGGCGGCATCAGCCCCTGGGAGCGGATGGTGTTCCTGCTGCTGCACGGCATCCTGCATCTGACCGGTTATGACCATGAACGGAGCGGCGAAGCCGAGGCCCGCCGCATGGAGAAAAAAGAACAGGAACTGTACGCCCTGCTGCAGCATTCGGGGCTGACGACACTGACACAAGGAGAGGGAAGTGGAAGACGGCAGTAGTAGCGGCAGCTCGCGTAAAAACACCGGGCTGTTCCAAGTGGTGGCTCGACTGTTGGGCGGACGGCGCCGGGTAACCGAAGAGGAGATCCAGGACCTGATCGAGGCCGGCGAAGAGGAAGGGATTGTCAACGAGGATGAGAGCGATATGATTCGCGCCATCTTCGCCCTGGATTCAACGGTAGTGCGTGAGATCATGGTTCCCCGCACCGAGATGGCCTGCATCGGCGTCGAATCAACGGTGCGCGAAACCCTGGATGCCATCATCGGCTGCGGCCATTCACGATTGCCGGTCTTTGAGGGCACGGTGGACAACATCATCGGCCTGCTCTACGCCAAGGACCTGCTGAAATGCTGGGGCCGGACTGAAGATGAGATCAGTATCCGCGACCTGCTGCGCCCGCCGTACTTTATTCCCGAAACCAAAAACCTTGAAGAGTTGCTGCAGGAGATCAAGAAAAAAAGGGTCCATCTGGCGATCGTGATCGATGAGTACGGCGGCACCTCCGGCCTGGTGACCATCGAGGACCTGCTGGAACAGATCGTGGGCGATATTCAGGACGAGTACGACATGGAGGAGGAGCTGTTCTCCCGCAACGCCGACGACACGGTCACCGCAGACGGTCGCCTGCCGATCGAGGACCTTGAAGAGCTGTTCAGCCTGACCATTGAGCGTGATAAGTTCGACACGCTGGGCGGCCTGGTATTCCACCTGGCCGGCACCATACCGGCGATAGGCGATGTCATCGAAGGCGACGGCCTGCGCTTCACGGTCCTTGAGGCCGACCAGCGCCGCCTCAAGCGGGTACTGATCGCCCGCAGTGACGATCCGCGGGACCCCGCTGACCAGTGAGCACTTCCAGCCACCTGTCCTGCCTCTTTAAGGGAGGCTGGCGGTCACTGCTGCTGGCGCTTGTGTCCGGCCTGCTGATCGCCCTGTCCTTTCCGCTACCCGGCATCTCACCGCTGGCCTGGGTCGCCCTGATCCCGCTGCTGATCGCGCTGGAGGGCCAATCGCCCGCAGCCGGCTTCCGACTGGGCTTCATCACCGGCTTTACCGCCTACTGCGGGCTGTTGTACTGGGTCACCATTGTGATGACCGACTACGGCAACCTGCCCTGGCTGGTCAGCGTGGCGCTCTGGTGGTGTCTTGCGGCCTGGCTGGCTGCTTTTTACGGCCTGACTGCCTGGGCAGCAGCACTGGGCAAACAACGGGGCTGCAAATGGGTGCTGCTGTTTCCGCTGGCCTGGGTTGGCGCCGATTACCTGCGCAGCATCCTTTTGACCGGCTTCCCCTGGACCATGCTGGGCCACTCACAGTACCGGCTGCTGCCGCTGATCCAGATTGCCGACATGACCGGCGTCTACGGCATCACCGCCCTGGTGGTGCTGGCAAACGTGGTCTTTTACCGCATCCTGCGAGCCCTGACCGGCGCCGACATCCCCTACCCGGCCAAGAGCGCCGTACTGCTGGTACTAGCCCTGGCGGTCACCTTCTGGTACGGCTTCCACCGCCTGAACGTACCACTGCCTGACACCACCCCGCTGCGTGTTGCCCTGATCCAGGGCAATATCGACCAGTCAATCAAATGGTCACCGGCCATACGGCAGGAGACCCTTGCCATCTACCGTTCCCTTTCCCGCCAGGCGCTGAGCCGCGGACCGGTCGACCTGGTGATCTGGCCGGAAAGCGCCGCACCGTTCTTCTTTCAGGAAGGGGGACCAGCCTCTGACCAGATTCGGCAGCTGGCCAAAGAACTGCAGGTGGCGCTGCTGTTCGGCAGTCCTGCCGTTGAGCTGCGGGACGGCAAACCGGCCTACCTGAACAGCGCCTTTCTGCTGGATCATAACGGTAACCTGCTGGGCCGCAGCGACAAGACGCACCTGGTGCCGTTCGGCGAATATGTGCCGCTGGCACGGCTGTTACCGTTCGTCAACAAGCTGGTACACGGCATCGGCGACTTTGTGCCAGGCACCACGATTCGACCGCTCAGCTCGGGCGATGTCCCGCTGGGGGTACTGGTCTGCTACGAGGCGATCTTCCCCGAGTTGGGGCGGGCTCACGTCAACAGCGGCAGCCGGGTGTTGGTCAACATCACCAACGACGCCTGGTTCGGCCGCTCCTCCGCCCCCTGGCAACATCTCTCCATGGCCGCTTTCCGGGCTGTGGAGACCCGCACCCCGCTGGTGCGGGCCGCCAACACCGGCATCACCTCGGTCGTTGATCAGAACGGCCATATCAAGGGGATGTCATCACTCTTCCGCGAGGCGATCATGGTGAGCGAAGTGCAGGCCGGCACCGCCGACGCACCCTACCTGCGGATCGGTGACCTGTTTGCCCAGGGCTGCCTGGGGCTGACCGGCCTGATCCTGCTGGTGCAATGGTGGCGCGCCCGAAGAGGAATCGTGCCACAAAGCCCTTGACGCATCCCCCCTGAACAGACGATAGTAAGCAACGTTTACTTTTCTGCAGGAGCCCCCAATGTACCGCGAAGAAACCGCACTGCTCGACGACCTGTCCGAGCGTATCATCTCTCTGCGGAGGTCACTTTGACCTCGACCGCAAACGGGAAGAGCTGCAGGAACTGGATGCCCGCATAGCAGCCCCCGGATTCTGGGATGACCCTACCGGTTCTCAAGAGGTCTTAAAGACCCGCACCATTCTCGAAAAAATGCTGCACAGCTGGGATTCCCTCAACCGCCAGACAGACGACCTGCGGGTGATGATCGAACTGGGTGAAGAGGCTGCTGACGAAGCCACCTTGGCCGAAGTGCATGAGATGAACCTGCGTCTCAAGCAGGGGGTGGAGGCGGCCGAGTTCCAGCGGATGCTGTCCGGCTCCCACGATCGCAACAGCTGTTTTGTCTCGGTCAACTCCGGCGCCGGCGGCACCGAATCCCAAGACTGGGCCGGTATGCTGCTGCGGATGCTGTTGCGCTACTGCGAGAAAAAAGGCTGGAAGACGGTGATCACCGACTACCAGGACGGTGAAGAGGCCGGCCTCAAATCGGCCACCTTCAGTGTTGCCGGCGAGTTTGCCTATGGCCATCTCAAGGCCGAGGCCGGCGTGCACCGCCTGGTGCGGCTCTCTCCCTTTGACAGCAACAACCGCCGTCACACCTCCTTTGCCTCGGTGTTCGTCTTCCCCGAGATCGAAGAGGAAGAGATCGACATCCGCATCCCTGAATCGGACCTGCGGGTGGACACCTACCGTTCCAGCGGCGCTGGCGGCCAGCATGTCAACACCACCGATTCGGCGGTGCGGATCACCCACCTGCCCACCAACACGGTGGTGGCCTGCCAGTCCGAACGCAGCCAGATCTTGAACCGGGCCACCGCCATGAAGGTACTGCGTGCCAAGCTCTACGAGCGGGAACTGGCCGAGCGAACCAGTAAGGCGGCCGAGATCGCCGGCGAAAAAAAAGAGATCGGCTGGGGCAGCCAGATCCGTTCCTATGTGCTGCACCCCTACAAGATGGTCAAGGATCTGCGGACCGGCGTAGAATCAGGCAATCCGGACGCCGTGCTGGACGGCTCCCTGGACGACTTTGTGATCCCGTTCCTGATGGGTGTGCGGCGGGACGTCAAGGATGAGGAGTAGCACCATGCGCTATCAACAGCGATTAGTCATAACGGCTCTGATTGTGGCCCTGTCCGCTGCCGTCGGCTGCGCCAGCCCAGCCGGCAGCCGCAGCGGCACGGGGTTGACAGCGAGTGGCGTCAAGTACGGCAAGGGGGTCAGCCGCCTGGGTCACAGCATCCAGATGGGGGCCTTCGCCGACGTGAAAAACGCCGAACGGTTCACTGCCAGACTGCAGGCCAAAGGGATCGAAGCCTTTTATTTCCGTAAGGACAACGGCATCTACGCCGTGCGATTCGGCGACTTTGCCAGCAAGGAAAAGGCCCGCGCCGCAGCTCAACGTCTGGTCCGGGACGGCCTGATCAGCGGCTACTACATTGCGCCACCCGATGAGGTGGTCTTCGGATCAGTCCAGCCGTCACGCGGTCCCAGCGACACCCGGCTGCCGTCCTATCAGGCCGTTAAGCCTCCCGAAATCCGAGAACCACGCGCTACCAGATCCTCAGACGAACGGGACATGGGCTTCATCGCCGCCCGTACCGCCGAACGGTTCATCGGCATCCCCTACCAGTGGGGCGGCAACACCGTGGTGGACGGACTGGACTGCAGCGGCTTCGTGCGGGCGGTCTACAACCTGTGCGGCGTCAGCATTCCCCGCACCTCACGCGAGCAATACAAGGCCGGCAGCCCGGTGGCCAGAGACGACCTGAAGGATGGCGACCTGCTGTTCTTTGGCGCTTCTGCATCGTCCATCAACCATGTCGGCATCTATGTCGGCAACGGCACCTTCGTCCACGCCCCCAAGCGGGGTGAGGAGATCAAGACCGCTGCCCTTAACGAATCCTATTTTGAGCGCCGCTTCGTGGGCGCCCGTCGTTATTTCCAGTAAAGCAGGAGCCTGACCATGGCCATTATCAGACCGTTTCACGCCCTTCGCCCACCAATCCACCTGGCGCCGCTGGTTGCCGCGCTGCCCTACGACGTGATGGATGTCGAGGAGGCCCGCAGCATGGCCGGCGCCAACGCCGACTCGTTTCTGCACGTCTCCCGTCCCGAGATCGACCTGCCGGCCTCGGTGGACCCCCACGACGACCAGGTACACCAGCAGGGCAAACGCAACCTGGACGACTTTCTGGCCCGCCGCGTGCTGCTGCAGGACCCGGTAGCCTGCTACTACATCTACCGCCAGCGGATGGGCTCCATTATCCAGACCGGCCTGGTGACCTGCGCCGCTGTGGACGACTACCAGTCCGGCGTGATCAAGAAACATGAGCATACCCGTGCCGACAAGGAAGAGGACCGCATCAAGCATATCGCCACCCTGGATGCCAACGACGAGCCGGTCTTCTACATCTTCCGCAACAACCCTGCCGTGGAAGAGATCCTGGCCAGTGCAGTCAATGAGCCGCCGGAGTATCACTTCACCACCAACGACGGGGTATCCCACAGCCTGTGGGTGGTGGCCGACCCGGCCCTGATCAGCCACCTGACCGGCTTGTTCGCCGAGATTCCCACCCTGTACGTAGCCGACGGCCATCACCGCAGCGCAGCCGCATCACGGGTGCGCGATCTGCGCAAGACGGCCAACCCCAACCACAGCGGCGATGAAGAGTACAACTTCTTCCTGACCGTAATCTTCCCGGAAAGCCAGCTGAACATCATGCCCTATAACCGAGTGGTCAAGGACCTGCAGGGCCGCACGCCTGAGCAGTTCCTGCAGGCCGTCTCCTCCGTCTTTGAGATCAGCCCGGCCGACAGTGCCGTCACCCCCAGCGCCCGGCACAGCTTCGGCATGTACCTGGCCGGACAGTGGTACCGCCTGCAGGCCACCGCCAACCTGGCCGACGAAGGCAACTCCGTGTCCCGGCTGGATGTCTCTATCCTGCAAAACCATCTGCTGCAGCCGCTACTGGGGATCGAAAACCCGCGCACCGACAAGCGGATCAGCTTCGTGGGCGGCATCCGTGGGGTCGCGGAGCTGGAGCGGCTGGTAAACAGTGGCGAATACAGCGTAGCCTTTTCAATGTACCCCACCGGCATCAGCGAGCTGATGGATCTGGCGGACGACGATCAGATCATGCCGCCCAAATCAACCTGGTTTGAGCCGAAGCTGAGGAGCGGTCTGTTCGTCCACCTGCTGTCATGAGAAGCGGTCTTTTTCCGTGATATCTGCGTAAGTCTTCAGTCGTGCTTGTGCGGCGTACTCCCAGGGTACGCCTCCGCGCACTCCTTCGACAGCCTTGATCTCACGAAAAAATCCTCGCTTCTGGAGGATTATGTTGTATGCGCTACTGGCTCTTCAAGTCAGAACCATCCTGCTTCTCCTTCCAGGATCTGCAGGCCCGTCCCAATGCTACCGAACACTGGGACGGTGTCCGCAACTTCCAGGCCCGCAACTTCCTGCGTGATCAGATTGCGGTCGGGGACCAGGTGCTGTTTTATCACAGCTCGATCCCCGAACCAGCCATCGTTGGGCTGTGCAGCGTGGTACGGCCCGGCTACCCCGATCATACCGCCCTTGACCCTGCTGCCGACCATTTTGACCCCAAGGCATCACCTGACAAGCCGATCTGGTACATGGTGGATGTACGGGCCGACCAGCCCCTGCCCCAACCGGTGCTGCTGGCCACCATCCGGCAGCACCCGCTGCTGCAGGAGATGCCGCTGGTCAACCGCAGCCGCCTGTCAATCCAGCCACTCACCGCTGACCAGTTCCGTATCCTGCTGAAGCTGGGAGGTCTCTGATGAACCTGCGCGCCACGATCTATCTGCTGACGTTTCTTGTCGCAAGCACCTCATCAGAAGCTGCCCAGCGCCAGCTTACCGTATTTAGCGACGGAACGCTGGCCGAGATTGAAGCGGTTGCCAGCAAGGGGATTGCCGAGGTGGTGTTGCCGACGCCGATCCGTGAAAACAGTCTGCGTGTTAAACCGCTGGACAACGCCAGCATCGAGCAGGTGGCACTGCTGCCCTTCAAGATGCCCGCCAACATCCAACGGGAACTGGATCAACTGACCGAGCAAAAGCAGCGCCTGGAAGACCGCCTCAAAGCCCTCGACACCAGAGAAGATATCTTTGAGGCTGCCGCCAAATCACAAAGCTCCAAGGCCCCCCGCAAGACCAAGACCAATCCCGATCCGCTGGCATCGGTCCGCCAGGGGACCGATTTTGCCATCGCCCAACTGGAGGCGGTCTTCACCGCCCGGCGGCGGGCCGAACAGGAACTGAAACGGATAGGCAACCGGATTGCCCAGCTGACCAAGGTCGCGGTCGGTGGTCCCACCGCCCGGGTCACGGTTAGCCCCGCCAACGGGCGGGTCAGGATTGCAGCGGTGCTCGACAGCAGCGGCTGGCAGCCTCGTTATGAACTGCGCCTGGATGGCAGCGGCACGGCGCGCCTGACACAGCTGGCAATGGCAGATCTGCCCCCGTCCGGCTTTGCCAGCCGCGTCACACCAACAGCGTTGTCCGATGGCATGCCGCAGCGCACCACTCCGCTGTTGCCGGGCAAGACAACACCGTTAACCACGTGGCAACTGCCGGTAACCCAACAGTCTGTCTCCGCAGGGCCACTGCCCCGTTTTAGCATCACCCTGCAGAACACCACCAGCCACGCCCTGTCTGCTGGCGAGGCAACCATCTACTACTTGGGTGAATTTCTGGGCACGGTGATGCTCGCTTCGACTGCTGCCGACGCGCCCCTGACCGTTTCCAACCTCGCTCCCTAGCCACAAAAAAGGCCGTCCTCCTTAGATCGGAAGACGGCCCCGCGAGACGCCAGCCTAATAGAAATCTGTATCAGTTGAGATTATTTTCGATCTTGGCCGCTTTCTTGGCTGCCTCCATGATCGCGGTAACCTGCTCACCAATCTTGCGTTGTTTGAGGCTTTCTTCAATCCGCGCCTTCAAGGCGTCAAAGGGCATCTTGTCTTGCGCCCGCTTCTCAGTCAGCTTGATGATATGATACCCAAACTGGGTCTCCACCACACCACTCACCTCCCCCGGCTTCATGGCCCAGGCAGCATCCTCGAACGGCTTGACCATCTGCCCCTTGCCAAAGAAACCCAGATCCCCCCCCTGCTTGCTGCTCGGGCAACCGGATTGTTCCCGGGCCAGCTTTGCAAAATCGGCTCCGGCCTTGATCTGTTTCAGCAGATCCTCAGCCTTGGCGCGGGCCTTTTGCTTGTCAGCCGCAGCGGCCTGCTGATCGACCATGATCAGGATATGGCTGGCCCGCACCTGCTCGGGCATGGTGAAGGTCTCGGGGTTGTTATCGTAAAAGGCGCGCACCTCTTGCTCAGAAATCTTAACCTTGGAGGCGATGGTCTGCTCAATATGGTTCTCTATCACCAGGTTGCGGCGGATCAACTCGCGCAACTGCTTTTCTGACAGGTCCTGCTGGGCCAGACCGTTACGAAATTCATCCTCTGTCTTGAAACGCCCTTTCAGGCGTCCAACCCCAGCATCAATCTTCTTGTCCAGATCAGCCACCGGCGTCTTTTCTGCAAGCTGATACATCAACTCAGCCGCAATCAGCTGGTTCAGCACAAACTGGCGAGCCTCCTGTTCTTTGCCGGCTGGCACCTGTGTACCGCCCTGGCTTGCCGACAGGGCCTTATAGGCCTTGTTCAGATCAGCGGCGGCTATCGGTGTGCCGTTCACCCGGGCAACCGGATCGGGCATAGGCTTCGAAGCCGTAACGGAGGTTTTCTGCGGTACCGCTTCAGCTGCACAGCAAACGGCAGATGAGAAAAAGCTGGCGGTGATCAGGACAGCCGGAACAAGGCGTTGCAGGTTCATGGAAGCGACGTCTCCTTTGGAATGAAATGCACGATGTACGTGTATAGCATGCCGTCAGAGCCCGAAAAAGCGGAAAGTAGGGTAGATTCATTTTTGACATTTTTCCTGCTTTAGGCTAGAGTTCATGCGCGCCGTGCCATCCGGCACAGCCCAGAACAACTACTCTGGGAGGTAAGGTGTCCATGAAGAAGGTGCTCGTCGTCGACGACAGCCTCTCCGTTGCCCGCCAGCTCGAGAAGATCATCAACGAATCAGGTGATCTTGTCTGCGTTGGCCATGCCAAAAACGGGGCCGAGGCGATCAAGATGAATCACAGTGAAGATCCCGACATTATCTGCATGGACATGAACATGCCCGGCATGGACGGTCTGACCGCCCTGCGCAGTCTGGTGGTGTTGGACAAGACCGTCAAGGTGGTGATGGTCACCTCCCTGGGCGGGGTGGGCGACAAGTTCACCGAGGCGATCAAGCTGGGGGCCAAGAACGTGATCTCAAAGCCGTTCGAGCCTGACAATGTTCTGAACATCCTGCGGTCGCTGTAAGACCGCACACAGAAGAACCGACAGCCATCAGAGGAGACCTATCCAATGGCGGTAAAATTTTTCGGACAGTTTTTGGTGGAACAGGGCGCGGTGACCAGCGAGGCCCTGCTGCATGCCATTGAATTACAGGAGCGTACCAACCTCAAGTTGGGCGAAATGGCGGTGGCCATGGGCTACATCACCGCCGATGACATCGAGCGCGCACACACCTCGCAGCTTTCCAAGGATATGAAGCTGGGGGACCTGCTGGTTGATCTGGGCATCCTTACGCCGTCTCAGCTGCAGGAGGTCATCCACCGCCAGAAGGCCACCCACCTCTATATCGGCGAGGCGCTGGTCAAGGTTGGGGCGTTGACCCCTGAAAAACTCGAATCCTACCTGGCCGCCTTCAAGGTCGATCAGGCCCCCTATGTGGCCGACCGGATTGAGCTGCCGGACTGGCTCGCCAACCAGCAACTGTGGGAAACCACCGTTGACATGACCTACAAGATGATCACCCGGGTGCTGGGCATCCAGTTCCGTCCCGGCAAATGTCAGGAAGTCAGCCGTCTCTCCACCAACCATATGCTGGCAGCCATGGATCTGAACGGTGATGCCGCTGCACGCTACCTGCTGTCGGTCTCGGCCGGACTGCAGAAAACCATTGCCAAGGCGGTCCTCAGGGAAGACAACGTCGACCAGGAGCCACCTGAGGTGCTTGAAGATACGGTGATGGAGTTTGTCAATATCGTCTGCGGCAACGTGGTGGCCAAGGCGTCCCAATCCGGCCTCAGCCTTGATATCAACCCGCCGATCACCATCCATCCCGCCCTGAATGGCCTGCCGGTGCCTGACAGCTACCGGGCCCTGCTGTTTCCGATCCACGTCAGCGATGACGAGGTGCTGGAGCTGGCGCTGTTTATCAAACAGTAAGCCGCCCCACCGACACCAATCTAATAAGGGCGCCGATCTCGGCGCCCTTTTTACGTTCCCATCAGGATTTTCCTGACCTCAGCGGTATAGTTCTGGCCATCACGCCTGACGATCAACGGTGGCAGCACCTGAAGCGCGCCATGTCGGCGCCCCTTGGCCAGCTCGACCAGAAACACCTTGGCCTCGGCCTCAGGAGTTCCGTGTACCATCCGCAGACGCAGCACGGTCAGCTTGAGTTCAGCCGCCGCAACCAACAGGTCTGAAAGCCGGTCGGGGTGGTGCACCAAGCAGATCCGGCCGGTCGGCTTCACCAGATACTTGGCGGCAGCCAGAAAATCGACCAGGGTGGCGGTGGTCTCATGACGGGCCGACAACCGACCGGGGTGCTCGTTCAGCCGTCCTTTACCCTGCTTGCGGTAAGGGGGGTTACTGACCACCAGGTCACAACTGGAGACTGGCAAATGACGACGAATATGCAAGACATCCTCATGCAGCACCGTCACCCGTTCAGCCAAACCGTTCTGACGTGCGTTTTCCACAGCCAAACCGGCAGCCCCCGCGTCCTGTTCAAAGGCGGTCACCCGGCCCTGGGGGGCCATACGGGCCAACACCAGCGCCATCACACCGCTGCCGGCACCCAGGTCGGCTATGGTCTGTTCAGCGCAGGCCCCGCTGAAATCACACAACAGTAACGGATCGAGGGTGAAGCGGTAGCCGTCCTTGGGCTGGTGCAAGGTCAGTCCAAAACGCTTCAGCTCGTCGCGGGTGAGAGCATCAGCGTCAAAGGTCAATGGGCAAAGGTCAAACGACATGGGCTGATCTCCGCCTGAACCGCCATTCCCGCACTGCTATCAGCGCAAACAGGGTAAACGCCCCCAGGGTCAGCCACGTGCCGATCTTGAACGGCAACGGATCGAAACGAAACTCTACGGTATGGCTGCCAGGCGGCAGATAGATTCCCCGCAGGATGTGATTGACCGGGACGATGGGCGCCGATTTGCCGTTCACCGTAGCCTGCCAGCCCTGGTAATACTTCTCGCCCACCACCAGCAGGCTCGTGGTAGCGGTTTCAGCCGCCAGGACCATTCGTTCGGCCTGGTTGAGCTGTAGCGTAACCACCCCAGGCTGCTCCGAGGCCACCAGCGGCACCAGGGGGTGTGACTCAACCACTGCCGTGTGGGCAGGATCAAAGGATGCCTGCTGCAGCCGTTTCAGACGTTGCCCCGAGTCGGCAAGCACCTCAACCCGGTTCACCAGCCAGGCCTTGGGCAGCACCTGTCGATTCTCCAGCACCACCTCGCCGCCGCCACTAAAGACCGGCTGATAGTGTGCAGCGAAGTAGTCCTGATCACGCTGGTACGCCTGCTGACCGTAGACCAGCCAGCGCACATTCATCATGTCGGGCAGGGCGGAGCGGAAGGACATGATGTCCAGATATTCCTGCCAGCGACGCTTCTGCACCGCGTTGGCCGTGAACAGCACCGGCAGCTTGGCCGCCGCATAGCGCATCGGATCGGTTGTTCCCAGCAATAGAGTACGGTAGTGGGGCACCTCGCCTCCCTGCTTTCCTGCCTGCCCCCTGCCCCCTGCCCCGTGCCCCTGTTCTTTGATCCACTGCATGGCCGGGCTGGCAGACTGCCCCAGCCGCTTGGGCGGGTCGGTCAGCACCAGAAACTGCCGGTTGACGCGCCACAGGTCGCCCACCAGCAGGGCCAGCAGAATGACCGTGCCGATGCCGACCGTCAGTCTGCGCCGTACCAGCGCCAACAACAGCAAGGCATGCAGGCTGGCCAGGGTCAGGGCGATACCGGTCTCTTGCTCAAGATGGGCCCAACGCCGCATGGCCAAGCCGGCATCGTTCTCATAGCGGGTCGGCCGAACCAGCAGATCAGAGATCCACTCCCTGACCGTAGCACCGAACAGCTGCTCGATCAGTAGCAGCAGGGTCAACAACAACGGAAAGGCCAGCACCCATGCCAGCCACGGCTTGATCTGCGGCGAACGCCACTGCCGCTCGTCCCGCAGCAGGTCGATCCCCCGCGCCGTCAGCACCGCCAGGCCAAAGGCGGTGATGAACAGCATCATCTTGGGCACCCGGAAGCGGTCGATCCCGGGCAGATAATCATAGAGCAGATGGTAAAACGGGGTGTAGTTGCCCATGGAGAACAGCAGGCCGCCGACCACCGCGTACAGGGCGGCCGTTGTGATGCGATCACGCTGCCGCAGCAGCGGCAACGGCAGCAGCAGCCAGGGCAGCAGCCCAAAGTAGGAGGCGGTCTGGGTAAAGACCATCCGCCCCCAGTAGTAGACCTGCCCGGCAGCAGGGCGATCACCGGCCTCCTGACGCGAGAGCCCCAACAGCCCCGGTATCACCAGGGCAACGGTCTCCTCCGGCGGCAGCGACCACATCATCGCCTCGTCCCGTGCCAAGCCACCCTTGCCCTGGTTGGCTCCGGAGTGGACGCCACGGTTGGTGTCACGGGACCAGCTGGCCAGCGGCGCCAGGGAGATGGCCACCGCACACAAAAAGAAGAGGGTCATCACCGCCGTCATCAGCAGGTCGCGCCCCTTTTCACGTGCCGAACCGCCCTCCAGCAGGCGCACCAGCAGGTAGGCAGCCACCGCCAGACAGGTGTAGAACGATATCTGCCAGTGGGTGTTGAAGAATTGGAAGGCCAGCACCAGCCCGGC
This sequence comes from Trichlorobacter sp., assembly GCF_034008105.1. Taxonomy (NCBI): domain Bacteria; kingdom Pseudomonadati; phylum Thermodesulfobacteriota; class Desulfuromonadia; order Geobacterales; family Geobacteraceae; genus Trichlorobacter; species Trichlorobacter sp. The sequence continues at coordinate 72,265 of NZ_JAVEPN010000006.1, read as the reverse complement.
CGCCAGGTAGTGCAGCCAGCGCCGCGAACGAAGGCCCTTTTCAAGGAAGTACAAGACCCAAGGGGCATGGGCGATGGTGGCGATCTTCATCACATGGCCGGCATTTACCAGTGAGACGTTTTCGGTGCAGAGCGCAAACACCAGCCCGCCGAACAGGGCGCCCCAGCGTGAGCTGCCCACCAGACGGCAGTAATAATAGGTGCCCACTCCGCCCAGAAAGAGATGCAACACCATGAACCAGGCCACGCTGGCCGGGGCCGGTATCAGCCCGAAGACCAGCCGGTAGAGGTACAGGAACTGCATCGAGGCCATGCCGCCGTCATTGCTGTGGCCGCTGTTGATGTAGGGATTCCAGCCGGCGCTGGACAGATCGACCCGCAGCAGCGACCAAAACGGCTTGCCATAGGCGTCGTAGACCCCCCAGAAGAACTCGTTGAGGATATCCGGAGCCCGTACGATCTTGGGGGTGAACAGGATCGGGCTGAACAGGGCCACCATCAGGGCCAGCAACAGCAGCAGCACCGGCCAGTTACGGGATGCAGTACGGTTCATGAGCGGCGCACCTCATCATATAACTGCTCAAGCCTTACGGCAGCGTTCTCCCACGCAAACTGGATCCGCACCCGTTGTGCAGCGGCCGCTCCCAGCCGGCTGGCCAGCTCCCGGTCCGCCAACAAACGTTGCGCAGCCTCCACAAGACCGTCGACATCGCCGGAGGTCACCAGCAGGGCGCTTTCGTTGTGAACCAGATATTCGCCAACCTGCCCCACCCGCTCCGCCGCCAGCGGCATGCCGGCTGCCGCCAGCTCGGCCAGCTTGGCTGGGCACTTGGTCCGGTTCAGCAGGCTATCGTCAAACAGATAGATCGCCGCATCGGCAGCTGCCAGACAATCGGGCAAGGCAGCCGGTTCCTGCCAACCGGCCATGACCACGGCATCGCCAAAACCGGCCACAAAGGCCGCCTGCTCCAGCTCACGCTCCTCACCACGGGGCCCGAGCCCCACCACCAGCACCCGCAACTGCGGCAGCCACTGACAGAGCCGTTCCAGCACCTGGTGCAGCCGTTGCTGGGAAAACTCGAAAAAACGGGTATAGAGCAGCAGCACCGGCAGATCCGGCGCGATACCGAACCGTTGTCGTCCCGCAAGGCGGTCACCTGTAGGCCGCAGCAGCGGTCCGTTGGGCAGATAGAGGGTCCGCTGCTGCCGGGCGCCCATGCCCCAGGCCAGCGACTCCAGGGCGCGGGAGGCCACGGTCACCCCGTCGGCCCAGCGGGTCAGGACCTGTTCCTGAAAGGCAAACAGACGCTTCTCCGGCCAACTGTAGGGATGTTGATCGTTCATACCACCGGTGCCTTCACGGTCATCGCTGTCCACCACCAACAGCGGCAGCTTCAGACCGCACTGCCGCAGCACCAGCAGCAGCAAGGCCGCCAGCCCGCCATACCCCTTGGGCTTGAAGAGGTGGATCAGGTCAGGCTGCTGGTCAAGGGCCGTTCGCAGCATCCGCCAGGCGATCAACGGCGCAGCCAGCAGACCGATGGCCGGACCCAGGGCCACGTTGCGCACCGTTACCCCCTCCACCTGTTCCACCAGGCCGGCATCCGCCGGGTTGGTGTAGGGCGGGGCCACGATCTCCAACTCGTGACCCCGTGCCTGCAGTGCCTTGGCCAGCGGCAGCATGCGGGCCTGCACGGTCCCCTTGGGACGGATACCGAACGGTGCCAGAAAGACGATCCTCATCCTAACGCCCTGCCCCTCTCTTGATACGACGGTAGATCCGGCTAGTGGCCAGACGATAATACAACGGCAGCAGCAGCGACAGCGCGCCTGACCAACCACCGAAAAAAACGGCATGCTTTACCAACAGCCGCCGATGCAGTTCAGCCTTCAGGCCGGCCTCCATACCGGCCGCCATGGAGGCCGGATTCTTACGGTAGTAGAAGCCGGTCAGTTCCAGACAGCGCACCCTCCGTCCCAGCTCCAGCAGCGACAGCCAGAAGTCCCAGTCCTCCCAGCCGCGGCGCAACTGCTCATCGTAGCCACCCACCGTCGCCCAATCCGCCCTGCGATACAGCGCCGAGCAAAAGATCACATTCCCCAGCCGCATCCGCCAGCGGCTGAAGCGCGGCAGACGCCACGGTCCGCTCTCGGCCCCGAATTTCTCGGCACGACAGTAGACGATCCCCAGACGGTCATCGGACGCAAAGGCTTGAACCGCCTGGGCCAGATACGCGGGGCCGATCCGATCGTCGGCATCCAGCGGCAGGATGTAGGTTCCGTTGGCTGCGGCGATGCCGCTGTTGCGGGCAGCGGCCAGCCCGCCGTTCTCCCGGCGGATCAGCCGGGTACGGGGATAGTCCAGCGCCGCCAGGATCTCTGACGTTTCCAAGTCCGTCGAGCCGTCATCCACCACTACAATCTCGCACTCGGCATAGCCGGATGCCAGCACTGAACCGATCGATTCGGCAAGATAGCGGCCCTGGTTGTAACAGGGTATGACCACACTGACCAGCGGTCCACTCATCCCTTGATCACCCGTTGATACTGCTCGCAAAAACGCGCACCGGAAAAATGCTGGCCGGCGTAGGCATAGGCGCTGGCCGACAGGCGCGCCAACTGCTGACGGTCAGCCGCCAGTGTGGCAACCGCTGCCACCAGGCCCTCAACCACCGCATGCTCATCGTCGGCCGGCAGCAGCCAGCCGTTTTCCTGGTGCCTGACATGCTCCGGAATGCCACCCACCGCGCAACAGAGCGGCACGCAGCCCTGGGCCATTCCCTCCATCACGGTCAGCGGGAATCCCTCGCGACTGGAGCTGATCAGCACCAGGTGGGACTGCCGGTACAGCTGTACCAGTCTTGCCTGGTCGTCGATCTGGCCGGTCAGCCGACAGCAGGCGGCATCTCCGTCTTCAAGCCAGTCAGCCAGATCGCCCGCCAGGGTAAAGACCACCGGCAGACCCGCGTCGCTGCAGCGTTGTGCGGCACGACCGATCAGATGGATCCGTTTTTCCTGACTGCCCCGGCCAACAAACAGCAGCTGCAGCGGCCCGACTGACGTTTTTTCAGGACAGACCGGCGGCACCTCCACCCGATTCGCAATCACGGTCAGACGGCTGTCGAGATCAGCAGCCACGCCTTCAGCACGATAGAAGGCCAGCAGTTCATCCCTGACCCCGCGGGAGATGACCACCCGCTGTTGCAGACGATCCAGCACCGGCAGGGCAAATCGCTCCGCGCCGCCCCCCAGCCCGTGCAGCAGGTCAGTTGCCCGCACATGGTCCGGCAGATGGGGCAGTAGCAGGTAGTAGAACAGGGCGTTGCAGCCGAAGACCCGCGCCCCGGGATGTCTGCCAATCAGGCCGGCCAGCAGCCCGGCACTGAAGGGATAGCCGTATTTCAGGAACGGTCCGACAGCAAAGCAGCGCGCCGCAGCCGTAAACTGTTTCCAAAAGCGTCGATCCCGGGAGCGCTTGGCAAAGAAGACCCAGGGCCGCTCCTGTGCGAAACAGTTTACAATATCAACGTGCACCTGCTCCGCCCCGCCGGTGTGATAAAAGGGGAAAAAGAAGAACAGACCTGAGCGGTTGTGAACCGGCACATAACGACCGATCAGCCGACCGAGACCGACACCGAGCCTGACCAGCAGCAGCATCAGCGGATGACTCTGCACCGAGGTCGTCATGGAGCACCATCCAAGGCAGCCTGCAGGTAGTCCACCGTCTCGCGGCACATCCCGTCAAGAGCGAACCGCTGTTCGGCACGCTGCCGCATCAGCGCCCCTTGACGCTGGCGCTCGGCTGGGTCCTGCATCAGCCGTTGCAGCAGAGCGGCCAGCGCCTCCGCATCCCCCACCGGCGCCAGCAGCGAGAGACCCGCTTCGCCAACCGCCTCGCGCAGGCCAGGGATATCACTGCCGATCACCGGCAGTCCGCTGGCCATGGCCTCCAGCACGGCATTGGGAATACCCTCGCTGGGTGAACTGTGCACGCAGAGGTCAGCGGCGGCCAGCAACCCCGACACATCCGACACCGCACCCAGAAAACGCACCTGGCCGGCAACCCCCAGTTGTTTGGCCTGCCGCTGCAGGGGCACGGCCTGATCGTCAAAGCGTCCTGCCAGCACCAGCAGGTCAGTGCGGCCCGTGCGTGACACCACCAGCTGCCAGGCCCGCAGCAGGGTGGCGTGATCCTTGTAGCAGCTGAGGTTCGCCACCATCACGACCACGACGGCATCCGCAGCCACAGACAACCGCTGCCGCCAGGTGGGTCGATCGTCCACCGCTGGCGACAGGCTGACGCCGTTGCGGATCAAGCGCACCTGGGACGGCAGCAGGCCGAAGGTTTTCAACAGGTACTGTCGCCCCCCCTCTGCGTTGGCGATGAACTGCTTGACCCGGCTGATGGCCCAGCGATGCAGCCAGGTGGACGGCAACAACAGGCCGGCGTCGGCCTGGTTCCAGACGCAAAGTTGGACCCCGCACCACCGCCACAACAGCGCCGCGGCCAGGTTAGGCACCTTGGTGTATGACAACACGATCTGCGGTTGTGCGCCACGCAGACGCCACCAGAGCCGCAGCAGGTGCGGCAGCCGCCGACGCAGCCCCCAGTGCAGCGTCACCGCCCGCCAGGGGATATTCCAGACCTCGCACTGGTCGGCAACGGCACCCCGCCCTGCGCCTAGGCCCCAGACCTGCACCTCTGCCCCCTGCTGCTCCTTCAGATGCCGGGCCAGCAGTAACCCCTGCCGCTCCGCCCCCCCCAGCTCCAGGTTGCCAAACAGCAGCACTATCTTCAGGTTCGTCAGAGAGGCCATCTCACCACCAACGCGGCAACAGCAGGGAGCGCATGATCATGGCAGCCGCCGGCCTGAGCGAAGGCGAGAGATAACAGGCCCCTTGGGCGGCCACCCAGTAGGAAAGGCAGGTTGCCCCGGCAGCCCCCATGGCGCCATAGCGCGGTATCAGCAACAGATTGAGCAGGATATTGGCAATGGCACCGGTCGAGGCGGTCCACAATTGGGCCCGACCCCAATCCAGGGCGATGAAGTGTGCATTGCGGGCAACGGTCAGGTTGGCGAACAGGCCGGCCCAGATCAGCACAGCCAACAACGGTGCAGACGGTTGATAGGCACTGCCGAACAGGAGCTGCACCAGCCAGGGGGCCAGCAAGGTCACCGGCAGCGCCACTGCGTAGCCCAGGAAGGCCAACAGGTTATAGAGCCGTTGCAGCTGCTGCTCAAACTGTGCCTGATCAGTGGCTCGCAACTCGACGATACGGGGAAACAATGAGGAGACAATGGCGGCCGGCACAAAGTACCAAACCTCGGAAATACGGACCGCTGCGGCGTAAAAACCGACCTCAGCCTCGCTGGTCAGCGCCCCCAGCATAACCTGATCGATCCTGAGGTAGATCATCAGCACCACCCCCGACAGGACCATCGGGATGGCACTGCGGACCAGCGAACGGAAACGGACGCCATCCCAGCGCCAACTGCTCAGCCGCTCCGCCTTACGCAGATACACAAACACTAGGCCGCAGGCCACCAGCAACGCCTCGACCGCCGTGGCAATGGCAATGGCGGTCAGCGAGGCACCGGCCAGGACACAGGCCAGTTTTGCCGCACTGGAGACCAGAAAGGCGGCGATCCGCACCATGACCGTATAACGTGACGCCACGCGGGATTGAAACCAGAGGTCCACCACCTCGCTGGCCTGGAACAACAACGAACTGCCCAGCAGGGCCACCAGCAGCAGGGCCAGACTATCGCCCGGACGCAGCACCAGGATCGTGGCAACAGCCAGCAGGTAGGCCAACACCCCGCTTGCCAGACGGATCAGAAAGCTGGTGCCCAGGATCGCGGCCCGGTTAGCCGCGTCGTTCACCAGCTCGCGCACCACTAGTGCTTCCAGCCCGAACAGGGCCAGTGCGGAAAACAGCATCACATAGGAACCGGCAAAACTGAGCAGACCGTAGCCTTCCGGTCCCAGGTAGCGGGCTATCCAGACCCCCACCACCAGGCCAACGCCCATCCGAACCAGACGGTCGCTGAACAGCCAGAGGGTATTATTGAAGCCGGGTGCCTGCAGCAAGGCACCAAGTCGGCTGGTGATAAAAGCGGGGAGACAGCGACGCATGAAGGTAAGCATGGCGCACGTGGTCAATGGCTGCGGCTGGTGCACGAAAACGTGCTGTCAGCCTGCATACGGCAGCTCGAGAAAACAGGACGGCACCAGGATGGTTTCCGGCTTGGCCCCCAGTTCCAGCAGCGCGGCCTTCAGTTCTGCAGCCCGCCGCAGGGATGAGATAACGATCCGGTGGGTCTCCCCCAGCAGGCCGTAGGCCAGCGAGACCACCTCAACCCCCATGAATCGTTCGCCAACGCCACAGGTATCCATGGCCAGTGAAAGTTCCAGGCCGGCCTGCTGCATCGCCAGCCAGGCAATGCCGGCACCGCCGTCAACACCGCAGAACGCAACCCGTTCTACCCCTTCCTCCCGGAGCTGGGCGGCTATCTGACAATACTCCTGCTGTATGACGGCGATGATATCATCCAGGTAACGAGCATGCAGCAGCGCCAGACGACGCCGTTCGGCGCCACCCTTGGCGGTCAGTTGGTAGCTTTTACGGTTGCTGGACAGATCCCGCACCCGCACCCACCCCTTGTCGCTGCAGACCTTCAGGTAGCCGTTCACCAGCCCCAGGGCGCTCTGCAGGCGACGCGCCAGGTCGCGCTGCGAGCCCACATCCCCCTTGTCCAGTTCACAGAGCAGGCGAAAGACCGTGTAGTCATCCAGCGATAGCAGTGCTTTTTTGTTCATGGTGTGAACCATTACCTCAGACCCGCTTATTTTGCAACCGTCAACAGACGCTGGTAGAGACCTTCCAGTTGGCTTGCCCGACGCTTCCAGCCATGTTCCTCACGGGCCCGCAGCCTGAGGCGCTTGCCCCGCTGCTGCAGATCATCGTGATCCTGGAGGGCCTGCTCGATGCTGCGGGCCAAATCCTCGGCGCTGGCCGGCTCGGCATAGATACCGTCATCTCCCAGCAGCTCACGGTTGACCGGGCTTTCAAAGCAGACCGTGGGCAGGCCGCAAGCCATGTAGTTCAGCAGCTTGCCATTGGCCTCGGTGGTCGAGAGCTTGGGCGAAACCGCCAGATCACCGGCCGAGAGCAACAGTGGTGCATCGTCATAGTCCACCCGACCGGTAAAGGTCACAAAACCGGCCAGTTTCAGCTGTTCGGCCCTGACGCGGTAGGCCTCATCCGGGAAGCCCATCAGCAACAGATGAAAGGTGCAGCGCCGTTCTTTAAGCAGCACGGCAGCCTTGAGCAGCAGGTCGGTGCCCTGGTACGGGTTGAGCAGCCCCAGGTAAACCACCAGCGGCAGATCGTCGCTGAAGCCCAACCGCTGGCGTGCAGCACTGCGCGACAACGGACGAAATACCATGCTGTCAACACCGTCCGGAAAGGAGACCACCCGTTTTTCCGGCAAGCCGTTTTCCAGCAGCTCATCCCGGCCGGGGGTTGAGCTGGTCAACACCAGATCGGCCAGCCGGTTGATGCCCCCCTCTACCGCCCTGAACAAGCGGTGCAGTAGCGAATCCCGCTTAAAAAAACCGTGGTTGAGCGATTCGCCGGTCAGGCTGCCCTGGTAGTCAAAGACCAGCGGCACCCGCAGCAGCTTGGCCACCAGCCAGCCCACCAACGCGCCTTCGTGCAGGTGTCCGTGCACCAGCTGCGGCCGGAAGCGCAGGCCACACCGCACTGCCGCCACCAGCAACAGCAGATCCAGATACAGTTTGTGCCAGGAAGGGCCGGCCTCCCGCTTCTCATACCAGGGGACATCAATGGTCCGCTCAACCGGCACCGGTTCCAGATCGCGCCCCAGGTGGTAGCTGACGATCCTCACCTGATGGCCTTGTGCCATCAGGGCCCGCGCCTCCTCAAAGATCCTGACATGACAGCCCCGATCCGAGAAATAGGGGGTTGGAGCGATCATCAGGATGCGCATCCCGGTCTGGGCGTACTGATCAGACATGGTCATCCGGCTCATTCAACCGCTCCCTGACGGTGTAAACCGGCTTGCCTTGCGATTCGTACCAGGTGCGGGCGTTCAACTCCCCTAACAGCCCCAGGGCGATGAACTGCACCCCCATGAACAGCAGAAAGGCGGTCAGGATCAGGAGCGGGTTGCGATTCATGCTGTAGTCGTTAAACAGCTTCATCCAGAGAGTGGCGCCGCCGGTCACAAACGACAGCAGCACCGCATAGATGCCCCACTTGCCAAACAGCTGGATCGGCTTGGTGGCATAGGACAGCAGGAAGCGGACCGTGATTAGATCCAGCACCACCCGCATGGTGCGTGAGATACCGTATTTGCTCTGGCCGTGCAGCCGCGGATGATGGCGCACCGCCAGCTCGGTCACCTTGGCCCCCACGCGGGATGCCAGGGCCGGCACAAAACGGTGCATCTCGCCGTAGAGACCGATCCCTTCCAGCACCTCGCGTCGATAGGCCTTGAGGGTACAGCCGTAGTCGTGCAGGTGAACGCCGGTCATGCGGGAAATCAGGCCGTTGGCGATGCGCGACGGCAGCGTGCGGTTGATGAAGGCGTCCTGGCGGTCCTTGCGCCAGCCTGAGACCACATCATAGCCTTCCCTGATCTTTTCCAGCAGCAGCGGGATATCGGCCGGGTCGTTCTGCAGGTCGCCGTCCATCGGGATGATCACCGCGCCGCGGGATGCCTCGAAACCAGCCGCCATGGCGGCGGTCTGGCCGAAGTTACGGCGGAAGCGGATCACCCGCACCCGCTTGTCCGCCAGGGCCAATTCCTTCAGCACCGCAAAGGAACCGTCGCCGGAACCGTCATCAACGGTGATGATCTCATAGCTCAGGCCAGTGGGTTCAAGGACGGCAGTGACGGCGTCGTAGAGTGGACGGATATTCTCTTCTTCGTAGTAGATCGGGATTACGACACTCAGATCCATGCTGACAACTCCTGATTACTGGTCGGACAACGCCAGGCGACGCACCGTAACTGCTGCATGGTTATAGCATGTTTGAGGCGGCAGCGGCAGCAGAAACCCGGCCAGAAGTCCCACCCCATTGGCAAGGTGCAAAAGCGGAAACAGGGCCGGCAGCAGCATGGCAAACAACGGGTTGCGGGCTTTGGCCGCTGCCCGCAGACCACACACCAGGCAGACTGCAGCGTAGCCCCCTAACGGCAGGCGCCAGAACGGTGTTGACACCAGCGGCAGGGTTACCAGGTAGAGCACGAAACCTAGCGGCGCAAGGGGCATTATCCCGGACAAGCCGGCCATGCGGGTCTGGCGGGCCCGGCCGCGGCCATAGCGGAACATCTGCTTGCCAAAGGCAGCCAGATCGGGGCGTTGGCTACGTTCAACCGGCAGCTGGGGGTCATGCAGCAGCCTGCCGCCGCTTGCCTGCAACCGGTCGAGAAACTCGTTTTCCTCATTGGGGTAGAGCCGCTCGTCAAAGCCACCGCAAGCAAGGAACGCCGCGCGACGTACCGCCAGATTGCAGAGGATCAGTTCACGTTCTGTGGTCTCCCGCAGGCTGCCCACGGAACGGTAACGGTTACGCACCCCGCCTGCCCCCAGCGGAGAGGCCAGGACAGCGCCGATGGCACGCTGCAGCAGCGAATCGCTGACTGGAGTCAGCGACGGGCCACCAACGGCAAGCAGCTGGGGATCCCGGAAATGTTCCTCGATCCGCAGCAGGCAATCGGGCGCCACCGCTGAATCATCATCCAGAAAATAGATGATATCACCGCGGGCCTGTTGCACCGCCTCGTTGCGCTGACGACTGGGGTTGGTTCCTTCCGCCACCAGCAGTTCGAGCTGCTCATGCGGCCAGCTCAGCCGTCTGACCCGCTGCACTGCCTTCGGCACCAGCCCCGGTTGAATCGGTATGACAATGGTGATGGTCAAGAATACCTCGTGTAAACGAGAAAAACCGGGCGGACCCGGTTTTTCCTGTCTTGTAACATAAAGCAAAGATTTTTTCGTCCTAAGTGCGGCTGACCAGGGAGGGCGCGGAGGCGTACTGCTCAGTACGCCGCACAAGCCCTGCCGCCGGCAGACGTGCCTAGGACGGAAAAAGATCGTTTTACAGGCCGCCGTAGCTGTGCAGACCAGACAGCAACAGATTGACCCCCAAATAGCAGAAGATGGTGGCGGCAAAGCCGATGATCGACAGCCAGGCCGCCCGGCGGCCCACCCAGCCCTTGGTGAAGCGGGCATGCAGAAAGGCGGCGTAGACGAACCAGACGATCAAGGACCAGGTCTCTTTGGGGTCCCAGCTCCAGTAGGTACCCCAGGCGTAGTTGGCCCAGGCCGCACCGGTGATGATCCCCAGGGTCAGGAGCGGAAAGCCGACCATGATCGCCTTGTAATTCAGGTCATCCAGCACCTTGGTGGGCGGGAAGAGCGAGAGAATACCGCCGGCGGCATCAGTCGCCTTCTCTTCGCTTTGTACCTTGATCAGGTACATGATCGATACCCCGCAGGCCACGGCAAAGGCGGCGTAGCCCAGGAAACAGGTGATCACGTGGTAGGTCAGCCAGTTACTCTGCAGGGCAGGCATCAGCGGGTTGATGTCGGCCGGCAGGTAGAGTTGGGCCCAGGTCATGCCCAGCAAGGCAAAAGGCATCACAAAGACGCCGATCACCCGGTATTTGTATTTGGCGTCGATGATGCCGAAGATCAGCACGATGCTCCAGGCGAAGAAGACCACCGACTCGTACAGGTTGGACAGCGGGGCATGGCCCAGGCCGATGTCGTAGGATTCCTTCCAGCGCAGACCGGTGGCCACCGTATGGATGGCAAAGCCGATCCAGGCCAGCACTGAGCCGGACAGGCCGACCTTCTGGTTGCGGCCGGCCAGGTAGATGAAAAAGGCCAGGGTGGAGGCCATGTAGAAGATGGTGGTGATGTTAAAGAGTTTGGCGCTCAGCATAAACGGTCATTCCTCCGTTAGATGTTCTGATTGTGCAGTTTTTCTGCAAGGGCCTCAAATTCGTCCTGGAAGGCCGGCTGGTTTTTGCTGGCATTACCAAAGATCCGCGCATGGCCGGGGGACAACACAATCCAGACCCGTTTGTGGGACATAAAGAAGGCGATGCACAGCCCCAGACACATCATGATGCAGCCGGTCCAGACCACCCAGACGCCGGGGTCCTTGTTGACCTGCAGGCCGGTGTACATCTTGGCGTCGGTGCCGGTAAAGGTGAAGATCAGCCGGTCGCCGCGCAGATCGTCCAGCGAAGGCTGTTCTTTATAGACCCTGAAAAATTGCGGCTCACCGCTGCCAGTTACCCGCAGAGTAGCCACCAGTCCCTCACCAGGATTGTCGGTCAGATCCACGATGCTGGCGCTGCGACCGTCCGATAGTTTCGTCTGTGCTCCCGGCCGCAGGGCGATCTGCTCGCTGGCGCCGCTGCTGCGGTTGGTCACCGAGAAGAAGAAGGCAGTCGGATCCGAGGCCGGCCCATAACTGGATTGATAGAAGGTGATTCCTTTGTAGGTCAGCGGCTCGTTAACAACCAGACGGACATGCTTGTAATCGGGAATCTCCTTACCGTTTTCGGTCAGGGTCAGGATGCTCTTGAACTCCTTGGGCATGCCGCTCGGACCGCCGCCGGGGGCATCGTAAAAAGTGACCGTAAACTGATCACAACGGACCTCGAAGCCCAGTGGGATGGTCTTGCCGCTACGGGCCTGAATGGCGTTGATGGTTTCACCCTCAACAATCGCCACAAACCCTTTGTAACCAAACAGGTTGCCGATGATGGCGCCGACAAAGATCACCACAATGCTGAAGTGCACCACATAGACCCCCAGCCGACACCAGGGATTCTTCTGGGCAAACAGGTGATACTGGTGATCCACCTTGGTGATGACCGGCTTGGCAAACTCTGCCCCCAGGAACGCAGCCAGACGATCCTTGCTCTCCTCTAGAGAGGATGCCAGCTTGAAATCACGGGAGGGGAAGATCTTCTGCTGCATCTCTGACAGCGTGGTGGCCGGTTCGCTGACAAACTTGAAGACATGAGGCAGGCGCTTGATGGAGCAGGCGATCAGGTTGATGGTAAACAGGGCCAATAACGCCAGAAACCACCAGGAGTGGTACATGTCAAAGAAGCCCAGCTTCTCGTACAACGCCCGTTTGGTAGCGCTGATGGTGGCCCAGTAGCGTTCATCGATGTTGGGAAACTGGGGAATAATGGTTCCGATGATCGAGGTGATCGCCAGGGTGATCAGCAGGGAGATGGTCAGTTTAAGTGAGCAGAAAAAATCCCAGATTTGTTGTACCAGGCTGCGTTCGTTCGTACTCAAGATTGTCACTCCAGAAGATGTATTAGCTGAGACTCATAATACCAGACCATTTATGTCTTGTATTAAGTCTGTTTTATAAACCATCCACCTTGAAAAAGGTAGTGCTTTTTTGCCCAAACAGGACTCGACAACGTAAACAAAAAGGGCCGGCAGATGCCGGCCCTTTCGGAGAAACACTGACCATCAGGTCAGGCTACTTCTTGTGGCAATCCTTGCAGCCTTGGGGACCCTTGGCTTCTGCCTTGTGACACTTGACGCACAGCTGGTTGTGGGCAACGTCCTTGTTGATCTCTACCTTCTTGGGGGCGCCTTCGTGGCACTTGGCACAGCCCAGCTTCATGTGAGCCTTGTGGGGGAAGGCCACCTTGCCGAAGGAACCACCCTTGTACTCGTAGTTTTCCTGGGCAGCAGCAAAGGCGGAACCAGCAAAGGCAACCACGGCAACCATCGCAATAAGAGCTTTTTTCATCGTTACAACCTCCTCTAGGGTGTCAAAATTAGAAGGACTAAAGCATAGCCCTTTCCATGATGTCAAGCATTAAGCATACCAATCAGCGCCGGTCGAGCGCCTTACGGCCGATGTCACGCCGGAACTGGACACCCCGCCAACTGATGGCAGCTACTCCCTGGTAGGCCCGCTCAATGGCGGCCGCCACCGTAGTGCCCCGTGCGGTCACTCCCAACACACGACCACCGGCGGTCACCACCGTGCCGTCCTGCTCTGCCGTACCAGCATGGAAGACCGTCACGTCCTGCAGCGCATCAGCAGCATCAAGACCGTTGATCACATCACCCTTGGCGATCTCGCCCGGATAGCCCTCGGCCGCCATCACCACGCAGACCGCCGCCTGGTCGTACCATTCGATGGTCTTACCGGCCAGGCTGCCATCGGCAACCGCCATCAGCAGCGGCACCAGATCGGACTGCATCCGCATCAGGAGCGGCTGGCACTCGGGATCGCCAAAACGGGCATTAAACTCCAGGGTCTTGACCTGGCCATCCTTGACCATCAGACCGGCATACAGGATACCGCGATAGGGACAGCCTTCGGCGGCCATGCCGTCCACCGCCCGCTGCACCACCTGCTCCATGGCTGCGGCATGCACGGTCGGTGTCACCACCGGCGCCGGCGAGTAGGCCCCCATACCACCGGTGTTAGGGCCTTTGTCACCATCAAAGATCGCCTTGTGATCCTGGGCCGAGGCCAAGGGGATTACCTCTTTTCCGTCAGTGATTGCCAGAAATGAGGCTTCTTCACCCTCCAGAAACTCCTCGATCACCACCCGGGAGCCGGCAGCACCGAAGGCGTTGCCTGAGAGCATTTCATGTACTGCGGCGTTGGCCTCCTCAACCGTCTGGGCAACCACCACCCCTTTACCGGCGGCCAGGCCATCGGCCTTGACCACGATCGGCGCGCCGGTCTGCTGGATAAAGGCCAGGGCAGGCTCGATCTCAGTGAAGACACCATAGGCGGCGGTCGGAATACCATACTTCTGCATCAGGTCCTTGGAAAAGGCCTTGCTGGCCTCGATCCGGGCAGCGGCACGGCTGGGGCCGAAGATCTTCATGCCGTACTCCTGAAACAGATCCACGATCCCCAAGGACAACGGCTGTTCCGGGCCTACCACGGTCAGGTCAATCCCCTCTGACTTGGCAAAGCCCAACAGCTTGTCGATCTCATCGGCCTTGATCGGCACGTTGACCGCCAGGCTGGCCGTACCGGGATTACCCGGCGCACAGAACACCTGCGTCACCAGCGGCGACTGGGCAATCTTCCAGACCAGGGCATGTTCGCGGCCACCGCCGCCCACCACCAAAACCTTCATACGATTACCTCTCTATCGGATCGTTCTATTTTTCGTGAGGTCAAGAAAGATGAGCGCATGCGCGGAGGCGTACAACGAAGTACGCCGCACAAGCATGCGCGACATCTGACGCCGAGATCGCGGAAAAGAGGACGATCCCTGCTACTCTGTGAGCCGCGCAGCGACGAGACAACGCAGCAGACGGGCGTTTATCAACGCGCGTCTAATGACGGAAATGGCGCATGTTAGTGAAGATCATGGCAATCCCATGCTCATTGGCCGCCTGAATCACCTCTTCATCCCGCACGCTGCCGCCGGGCTGGATGATGGCGGTCACCCCGGCCTCGGCAGCGGCATCCACGCCGTCGCGGAACGGGAAGAAGGCGTCAGAGGCCAGCACGGTGCCTTTGATCGGCAAGAGCGCCTTCTGCACGGCGATCTTGGAGGAATCCACCCGAGACATCTGGCCGGCGCCGATCCCCACGGTCTGATCACTGTTGGTGAAGACGATGGCGTTGGACTTGACATGCTTGCAGACCCGCCAGGCGAAATCCAGGGCTGCCAGCTCGGTGGCGTTGGGGGCCCGCTGGGTCACCACGCGGCAATCGGCAGCAGCCACCATGCCCAGGTCGCGGCCCTGCAGCAGCAGACCGCCCACCACCCGCTTCATATCGTAGCCGGTCTGGGCATGGTCGCCCAACAGCGGCACCTGCATCACCCGCACGTTCTTCTTGGCGGTGAAGATGTCCAGTGCTTCCTGGGTATAACCGGGGGCGATCACCGCCTCCAGGAAGGTGGAGGTCAGTTCGCGGGCCGCATCGGCATCCACCTGACGGTTGAAGCCGACAATGCCGCCAAAGGCCGAAACCGGGTCGCACTCACGGGCCTTGAGGTAGGCCGATAGTGGGCTGTCGCCCAGGGCCACGCCGCAGGGGTTGGTATGCTTGATGATCACCGCCGCCGGCTTGCCGTTGAACTCCTTGACCGTCTCAATGGCGGCATCCAGGTCGATGATGTTGTTGAAGGACAGTTCCTTGCCCTGCAACTGCACCGCATTGGAGACGCAGGGTTCGGTCACGCTGGGGTCAACATAGAAGGCGGCCGACTGGTGGGGGTTCTCACCGTAGCGCAGGTCTTGGGCCTTTTTGACCTGCAGGCTATAGGTCTCGGGATACTCCACGGCTTCGTCGCCCAGACGGGCGCCCAGCCAGTTGGAGATGGCGCCGTCATAGGCGGCGGTGTGCTGATAGACCTTGACCGCCAGACGAAAATTGGTCTTCTCGGAAACGCAGCCGCCATTGGCAGCCATCTCGTCCAGCACGGCCTGATAATCCTTGCAGTCCACCAGCACGGTCACGT
The DNA here is from genome assembly GCF_034008105.1 of Trichlorobacter sp. Classification (NCBI taxonomy): domain Bacteria; kingdom Pseudomonadati; phylum Thermodesulfobacteriota; class Desulfuromonadia; order Geobacterales; family Geobacteraceae; genus Trichlorobacter; species Trichlorobacter sp. The sequence goes on along the minus strand of NZ_JAVEPN010000006.1, from coordinate 56,742 downwards.
CACGGTTGTTCTTGGCTGCCGAGCGCAGCATGGTGGGACCGCCGATGTCGATGTTCTCGATGGCCTCCTCCAGGTGGCAATCCGGCTTGGCCACGGTGGCCTCGAACGGATACAGGTTCACCACCACCAGATCGATCGGCTGGATGCCATGCTCCTGCATCTTGGCCTGGTGCTCCGGGTTGGAACGGATACCCAACAGGCCGCCATGCACCTTGGGATGCAGGGTCTTGACCCGGCCGTCCAACATCTCGGGGAAGCCGGTAAACTCGGAGACGTCTTTGACCGTCAGCCCTGCCTCACGCAGCAGTTTGGCGGTACCGCCGGTGGAGAGGATCTCCACGCCGTAGCCTGCCAAGGCCTTTGAAAACTCGACCACACCGGTCTTGTCGGAGACACTGATCAATGCACGGGTAATTTTTGCCATACGTAAAACCCCTTCGTTTGTTGTTTTCTATCGCTCGCGGATATCGGGAAAGTTATGCAGGAAAATCGATCTGTTCGAGAAATTTCTGTTCAAACAGGTGGGTACCGGAGAGCGGCACCACCCGGCAACGGGCAGCCAGCGACTCAACGGCTGGCACACCCTCTGGGTGCAGTACAAAGCGCTCCACACCTGCCAGGGCGCCCTCACTGACAAAACGGCACTTTTCTACCATTTCCTCACTGAAGATGCCAACGGTTTTCAGGTCCTGCGGCTCCAAAACCGCCCCAAAGGAACCGGTCAAGATCAGGTCCCGCAAGGCGTCACAATGTATACGCGCCCGCTCCAGCAACACGTCCAGACCGGCCCGCACCGCTCCCTTGGCAAGCTGCAGCTGGCGGATGTCGCCCTGTGTCAGTACAACCTGCCCCTGGGCATCACGGTGCAGCACAAAGACCAGCTCACCGGCACGCTCCATGAGCCGGGTGGCCAGATTGGACGAGACCTCAGCGGGAGTGAGTAGACGCCCCGAGCGATCGATGATCCCTTTACGGCGCAACGCCGCCACCAGCCGGATCACGGCAGAACCGCAGATACCTAGCGGTCTTCCGCCACCAAGCACGCTGGTCTGCAGGCGATCATCATCCAGTGAGAGATCACTGATGGCGCCTCGCAAGGCAGCCATGCCGCAGCTCAGGTTGCCCCCCTCAAAGGCCGGACCGGCAGCGGCCGAGGTGGCCCACAGCGTCTGCCCGTCGTCCAGCGCCATCTCGCCGTTGGTGCCCATATCAAGATACAGGGCCGGTGACGACGGCGCCTGCTGCTGGCAACCAAACAGAAAGGCCACCGTATCACCCCCCACAAACCCGCCCGGCTGGGGAAAGAGATACACCTGTTCGCAAAACGCCCAGTCCAGCTCTGCAGCAGCTATCGTCAGTCCCGTGGTTTGACGCGGCCGAAAGGGCGGCCGGACCAGCGTCTCAACCGGCCAGCCCAGCAGCAGGTGCTGCATGGCCGGATTACCGGCCACTGCCGCCAGACGCACCGGCTTTTCTCCAACACCGGACTGCTGCAGCAGCGATTGAGCTAAACGGCCAAGTTCAGCGCGGACCAGGCCGGTCATGGCCGAGGCTGCCGACGTGTCATGTACGGCTGCATCCAGCCGCGCTACCACGTCAGCACCGAACGAACGCTGCGGATTCAGACTGCCGTCCATGGCACAACGACGGCCGCTGCTCAGCTCGACCAGCGAGGCCGCCAGAGTGGTGGTACCAAGATCAAAGGCGATGGCGTACATAGAGGAGCCTGCTAGTAACGGATGAGAACCGGCAGGGCCTGACGCTGCAGCACCTCGCCCACCGGCCGGGCAAAGATGCCGGCCATGCTGGCTGCAGCCAGGAACTGTTCAGCTTCGCCAGGGGCCAGAGCGATCAGCAGACCGCCTGAGGTCTGGGGATCGAACAGCGGCAGCAGCCGGTCAGGGTCAACCTGACCACTGTCCAACTGGGAGGCGTAATAGTCGCGGTTGCGGTAGCAACCGGCCGGCACCATGCCGTCTCCCACCAGGGCGGCCAGCCCAGCCATCAGCGGGATATGGTCAAGCTGCAATGCCAGCGTTACCCCAGCCCCCCGGGCCATTTCGCAGCAGTGGCCGATCAGACCAAAGCCGGTCACATCGGTACAGGCGCTGGGTGCGTACTGGAGCATCAATTCACCGGCAGCCCGATTCAGCTGCATCATCCAGCTGATCGCCTCGGCCTCAATCTCCGGTTCCACCAGTTCTCCCTTGATGGCGGTGGAGACGATGCCGCTGCCCAGCGGCTTGGTCAGGATCAGGCGGTCGCCAATGCGGGCGGTGCTGTTGCGGATGATCCGCTCGGGATGAACCGTGCCGCTGACCGACAGGCCATATTTAAGCTCGTCATCCTCGACGGTGTGTCCGCCCACCAGACAGCATCCGGCCTCGTTCAGTGCCTCCTGGCCACCGGCCAGCAGTTCGGCCAGCACCTCTGGCCCCATACTGCAGGCCGGAAAGAAGGCCAGGTTCATGGCGGTAACCGGCCGCGCCCCCATGGCATAAATGTCGGACAGGGCATTAGCGGCGGCAATCCGGCCAAACTGATAGGGATCGTCCACCGGCGGAGTGACCACGTCACAGGTCTCCACCAGGGCCAACTCCGGGCTCAGGCGATAGACCCCCGCATCGTCGGAGGTCTCCGGTCCCACCAGCAGGTTCGGGTCAACGGGGCGTTTCAACCCCGACAGAGCATTTTCCAGGCCCTCCGGGCCCAGCTTGGCCGCTCAGCCGGCCGCCTTGACCGTTTGGGTCAGTTTGATCTTTTTGTTAGTCATTTCAAATACACCCTCGGTACCCGCTTCGAGATACCGCAAAAAATCTCATAGGGGATGGTACCGGCCCACTGGGCCAGCTCTTCGACCCGGATGCTGTTGCCTAAAGGGTCACAGCCCATCAACGTCACCTCATCCCCCACCGCAACGCCTTCAATATGGGTCACATCCAGCATGAACCAATCCATGCAGACCGTGCCGGAGACCGGTGCCCGCTCACCCCGTACCAGCACCTGCCCTTTATTGGTCAGAGTCCGGCAGTAGCCGTCGGCATAACCCACCGGAACGCTGGCAATCAGGCTTTTGCTGCTGGCGCTGAAGCGGCGGGCATAGCTGATGGCGGTGCCCGGCTCGACCCATTTCAACATGGCGATCCTGCTCTTGAGGCGCATCACCGGCTTAAGGTCGAGCTTGCCCTGAAAATCAGCCGACGGCAGGGCACCGTACAGGGCGATGCCCGGACGCACCAGGTTGCAGAAGGGGTAATCCTTCAGCAAGGCACCGGCACTATTGGCAATATGTATGTAACGCGGCGCGTACTTGGCCTTGCGCACCTGCTTGACCGCCCATTCAAAGCGCTCGGCCTGCATGCGGGTATAATACTGGCCTGCCTCGTCCAGCTCGTCGGCCGAAGAGAAGTGGGACACCACCCCCTCCAGGCAGATGTTGGGCAGCAGCTTCATGGCATCCAGCAGGGCCGGCACCTCGTTATAAGGGATGCCCAGACGGCCCATGCCGGTATCAACCTTGAGATGCACCAGGGCCTTGCGATACAGCTTGGCAGCCGCCTGGTCCAGGGCCTTCAGCTGATCAAAGGAAAAGACCACCGTAGAGACGTTGTAACCGACACACTTGCGCTCCTGGCCGGGATAGACACCGCCCAACAGCAGGATCGGCTTATCAATGCCGGCCTTGCGCAACTGGATCGCCTCAGCCAGGAAGGCAACGCCAAAGGCATCAACCCCCTGCTGTTCCAATTCACGACTGACCTCAAGAAAGCCGTGGCCATAGGCGTCGGCCTTGACCACTGCCAGTACAGCGGCACGGGAAGGAACTGAGGCACGCACGGTACGGTAGTTCTCCCGCAGGGCGGACAGATTGATCTCAGCAAAGGTTGGACGGCTATCGAACATGGTCCTGAATTCTTATCACGGCTCCTGGTGGCGGGCAACGAGAAAACAATGTTTTGGGGCAGTTGACGTGCTGTTCGTTTTAGCGTATGGTTTGTGCCTGCCCTGGGGGAGCCGTCTTTTGAAGCACCTGGCTGAGACAGCGCTTGCGCTGAACCCCTGAACCTGAACCGGGTAATGCCGGCGGAGGAAAGCGGCCAGCTCATGTCATGCACAGGGCCGCTCTGTATCCGCAGAGCGGCCTTTTTTCGTACGAGGCGACCAGCCATGTCCATCACACAACCGTCAAAACTACGCCTGGTGGCCCCCCTGTCCAGGGGGGGCGTTGTTGAACGCCAGCTGCGGGGCGTCTACCTGATCACCGATCAGCACGAAAATCTGCTGGAGCGGGTACGCACGGCACTGCGGGGCGGCGTCAACGTCCTGCAGTATCGCGCCAAGGACAAGCCGCACGAGGCCATGCTGGCCGAAGCGGCAGCCCTGCAGCAGCTCTGCCGCGCCAGCAACGCCCTGTTCATTGTGAATGACGATATCAAGCTGGCCCGCGATCTGGATGCCGACGGCGTCCATCTGGGACAGGATGATGGCAGTGTCGCCGCAGCCCGCGACCTGCTGGGACCGGACACAATCATCGGCGTCTCCACCCACAGCCTGGAGGAGGCCCTCAAGGCGCAGGCAGACGGCGCCGATTATCTGGGGTTCGGCGCCATGTACCCCACCGGCAGCAAGATGATCACCCAGATGCCCGGTACGGCCGGCCTGGCTGCTGTTCGCGACCAGGTCAGGCTGCCGATCGTGGCCATCGGCGGCATCAGTCCTGCAAACGCCTGTCGGGTGATCGAGGCCGGCGCCAATGCCGTGGCGGTGATCTCATCGGTGCTGTCAGCCCCCCGGCCCGAACTGGCGGTGGCCGAACTCAGGCTGCTGTTCAACCGCACCGCCCCCTTCCCGCGCGGGGCCGTGTTGACCGTGGCCGGCAGTGACTCCGGCGGCGGGGCCGGCATCCAGGCCGACCTGAAGACGATTACCCTGTTGGGCAGCTACGGCGCCTCGGCCCTAACCGCCCTGACTGCCCAGAATACGCGCGGCGTCCATTCTATCCACGGTCTGCCCCCCAGCTTTGTCAGGGACCAGCTGCAGGCGGTGCTGTCCGACCTGCCGATCGACGTGATCAAGACCGGCATGCTGCACACCCCGGCCATCATCAGCCTGCTGGCAGAACAGCTGTCCGAGCAACCCCGCCTCTTGCCGGCGGTGATCGATCCGGTGATGGTGGCCAAGGGGGGCGCCCATCTGCTGGAGCGGGATGCGGTGACGGTCTTTGTGCAGGAACTGCTGCCCCAGGCCTACCTGCTGACCCCCAACCTGCCGGAGGCTGAACGGCTGTTGAATCGCCGGATTACGACCATCGCAGCCATGGAACAGGCTGCCCGTGACCTGCATGCCCTGGGTGCCGCCAATGTGCTGGTCAAAGGCGGCCACCTGACCGGCGCCGAAGCCCAGGATATCCTGTTCGACGGCAGCACGATCCACCGCTTCACTGCCGACCGTATCTTTACCAGCGCCACCCACGGCACCGGCTGCAGCTATGCCTCGGCCATCGCCAGCCTGCTGGCCCAGGGCGAACCGCTGACCGAAGCGGTGCGCCGTGCCAAACAGTTCATCACCACCGCCATCCGCCTGGCCCGCCCGATGGGCAAGGGACACGGACCGGTCAACCATTATCTCGCCGCAAAGGAACAAGCGCCATGACCCAGTTAGAAGCCGCCCGCAAAGGGATAATCACCGACAAGATGCAGACCGCTGCCGCAGCCGAAGGGGTCAGCCCCGAATTCATCCGCGACGGCATTGCCAAGGGCACCATCATCATCAGCCATAACGACAAGACCCACCAGCACGGCATCCCGCTGGCGGTGGGGGCCGGCCTGCGTACCAAGGTCAACGCCAACATCGGCACCTCGGCCGACGACACCGACATCACCAAAGAGCTGGAAAAGGCTCGGGTGGCGGTCAAGCATGGCGCCGACGCCATCATGGACCTCTCCACCGGTGGCCCGGTGGATGAGATCCGCCGCGCCATCGTGGCCGAAACCAAGGCCTGCATCGGTTCGGTGCCGCTCTACCAGGCCGCCACCGACACGGTGCGGGTCAAGAAAAAGGCCCTGGTTGACATGACCGCCGACGACATCTTCAAGGGGATCATCAAGCACCTCGACGACGGCGTTGACTTCATCACCGTCCACTGCGGCGTCACCCGTTCCACCGTGGAGCGGATGAAGAACGAAGGGCGGATCATGGACGTGGTCTCCCGGGGCGGCTCCTTCACCATCGAGTGGATGAGCTACAACAACAAGGAAAACCCGTTGTACGAAAACTTCGACCGCCTGCTGGAGATCACCAAGGAGTACGACGCCACCCTGTCGCTGGGGGATGGCTTCCGTCCCGGCTGCCTGGCCGACGCCACCGACCGGGCCCAGATCCACGAGCTGATCATCCTGGGTGAACTGACCCAACGGGCCTGGGACGCCGGGGTACAGGTGATGATCGAAGGGCCGGGCCATGTACCCCTCAACCAGATCCAGACCAACATCCAGCTACAAAAGCGGCTCTGCCACGGCGCGCCGTTCTACGTGTTGGGACCGCTGGTGACCGACATCGCGCCGGGCTACGACCATATCACCTGCGCCATCGGCGGTGCCATCGCCGGGGCAGCCGGGGCCGACTTCCTCTGCTACGTCACCCCTTCGGAGCACCTGGCCCTGCCGGAGATCGAGGATGTGCGCAACGGCGTGATCGCCTCGCGGATTGCGGCCCATGCCGCTGACATCTGCAAAGGACTGCCCGGTGCCATTGAAAAAGACAACGCCATGGCCCGCGCCCGCAAGAAACTGGACTGGGAAGGTCAGTTTGCCCTGGCCCTGGACCCGGAGCGGGCCCGGGAGTACCGCGCCAATTCACCGGTATCCGAGCATGGCGCCTGTACGATGTGTGGAGAGTTCTGCGCCTATAAGGTGATGGACGAAGCAATGAAAAGGTAGGAACCGTCTTTTTCTGCCCTGGTCGCGTCACTCTTCAGCAAGCCTTGTGCGGCGTACCCGTAACGTACGCCTCCGCGGCTTGCCTTGATTGCCGCAGCCAGGACAAAAAAATCCTCGTTCCTGTTCTATCGGTTTAAAGCTTAGGCACGAGAGGGGAAGGTCATGGGCGACACCACTCGTTTCGGCATCTCGATCGACAGCGACCTTTTGGAGAGCTTTGACCGGCTGATCGGTCAGAAGGGGTACCAGAACCGCTCCGAGGCGATCCGCGACCTGATCCGCAACGCCCTGGTGGAGGAGAAGACCGCCAGCGGCCAGGAGGAGATGGTCGGCACGGTCACCATGGTCTACAATCACCATGTACACGACCTGGCCGACAAGCTGACCGAGCAGCAACATCAGCACCATCAGCAGGTGGTTTCGGCCCTGCATGTACACCTGGATGCCCACAACTGCCTGGAGGTACTGGTTTTAAAAGGGAGCAGCGCCGAGATCAACCGGATCGCCAATGAACTGCTGGGGGTCAAGGGGGTCAAGCACGGCCGGCTGTTCCTGACCTCAGCCACCCCCGAAAGCCACTAACCTTTATCCGTCACCTGCCGCAGACGCAGCAGGCCTGCAGCGACAGCGGCGGCTCCAGCCGACAATCGGCCAAGAGCGCCGTATCCGTCAATATCTCTCCTGGGGCGCCGTCCGCCCTGATCTCTCCTTCGTGCAGCAGCACCACCCTGCTGCAGACCTGAGCCACCATATCCAGATCGTGACTGCTGATGATCCGGGTATGGTCAAAGGTGCTCAACAACTGCATGATCTCTCGTCGACCATAGGGGTCCAGACCGGCCGTTGGTTCGTCCATCACCAGCACGGTCGGGTCCATGGCCAGCACCGTGGCGATGGCGACCCGCTTTTTCTCGCCCGCCGAGAGCCGGTAAGGCGGCTTGGCTGCCAGGTGGCGGGCGGACACGGCATCAAGCGCCAGGCAGACCCGTTGCTCCAGGTCGGCGCCTTTCATGCCCAGGTTAAGCGGGCCAAAGGCCACATCGTCATAGACCGTGGGCATGAACAGCTGGTCGTCCGGCTGTTGGAAGACCATGCCGACACTTCGCCGCACCTCCTGCGGTGTGGCAGGGGCTACCGGCACGTCGCCGATCCGCACCTGTCCGGTGGTGGGGGTAAGACTGCCGTTCAACTGCTGTAACAGGGTGGATTTGCCTGCTCCGTTGGCGCCGATAATGGCCACCGACTCACCGGGGCGGATGCGAAAGGAGACCGAACGGAGCGCAACGGTCCCGTCCGGGTAGCTGAAACAGAGCTGATCAGCTGCAACGATCGGGTGGTTCATACGCTCAAACCACCCCTTGAAACAGACCGAGGGCAGCCGCCCCCACCAGTTGCGGCAGATTGACCAAGCGCAACAGCAGGCAGCCCCCTACAAACAGCAGCAACACCGTCAGTTCAGGCAGACCGAAGCGGCAGCGGCGGCTGGGCAGAAACTGCCCCGTAAACCCACGGGCCAGCATCGCCTGATGAATCCGCTCGGCCCGCTCCCAGGAGCGCAGCAGCAGGTGGGCAATCATGGCCGCAAAGGGACCCGGCCCCATCCCCCTGCGGCCGAAACTGCGCAACGAGCGGGAACGTGACGCGTGGACCGCCTCCTCAGCCAGCACAAACAGATAGCGGTACATGAACAGCAGCTGGATCACCAGAGGTTGCGGCACACCGAGCCGGGCCAGGGCCTCGCAGACGGCCGGAACGCCACTCACCGCCACCAGCAGGATGGCGGCGGCGGCAGTCAGCAGGGCACGCAGCACGATCGAGGTGAATGAGAACCAGCCCCCGCTGATGCCAACCGTGCCCAGCTGCAGCTGAACCGTCTGATCCAGCAACGGATTGGCGGCACCGATCAGCAGGGCAAACGGCAGCACCAGGAGCGCCTTGCGCACCACCAGCCAGACTGGCAGCCCGGCCGTGGCGCATACCGCCAGGGGAACAAAAAAGAACGGCAACAGGCCGCTCAGTTCGTAGCGATCAAAGGAAACCACGGTCAGGATGAAGCCGAACGCAGCCAGCAGCTTGACCCGCGTATCGAGGCGGTGAATCACTGAATCACCGCTCGCCAGCAAGTCAAGCTGACGCAGCTCCAGCAACGAGCCGAAGATGGCACCAGAGCTCATCGTGCAGCACTCACGGATTGCCCCTGCCCCTGCCCAGCAGTAACGCCCCAAGCGACAGGAACAACACGGTGATGCCCCCGCCCACCAGCCCGGCAAGACTGGTCCCCCAGCGCTCGTCCGACGGCCCCGCGGCAGACTGCTGAGCGGTTGTCTGCCTCAAACCATAGTCCGGCAAGAGTGCCAGCCGCTCCTGAACCGTGGCCATCACCTGATGCAGACCATGCTGGGGATTGGCCAGCTCAGCACTGCCTGCCACCTGCCGGATCGCCCACTCCAGGCCATCAGGTCTATCCGAAGCCGCCAGCGACCCGAGTCCTCCGATCACGACCGTTGCAGCAAAAAAGCCAACCAGCAGCCTGCGTAATGGCAGCCCTGCCGGTGATGGCGACGGTTGCAACGCAAGGAGCTCGGGACGGGCTGTACTGACCAGCGTCAGTACAGCGGCGGTGACAACCCCTTCCAGCAGACCGATCGCCAGATGTATCGGCTGCATTAACAGCGCAAAGGTAGCAAACGGCAGGGCAGAGATGCCGGACAACGTCGTCTGCAGCACCACCGCCAGGGCGCCTGACTGAAGCGCCACTAACGCGGCGATCATAATGGCAGCTGAACGGCGGGACGCAGTGGGGGCTGGGCCGGCCAGGGGCCGGTAACAGAATGGATAGATCAGATAGGCCGGAATGATCCCCATGTTGACGATATTGCCCCCTAAGGCCAGCAGGCCGCCGTCGGCAAAGAGCAGGGCTTGTACGATCAGCACCGAAGAGATGGCCAGCAGCGCCCCGTGGGGCCCCAACAACACCGCCAACAGCAGGCCACCTCCCAGATGGCCGCTGGAACCGGTGCCGGGAATAGCAACATTAATCATCTGGGCGGCAAAGACAAAGGCGCCCAACACCCCCATCAACGGCACCCGGCGTTGATCATTGCCACGCTTGAGCTGCGCCGAGCTGTAGCCAATTGCGCCCGCTGCAACCGCCCACATGGTTCCCCCCACTGCTGGAGAAACCAACGCGTCTGCCATATGCATAGCATGCCCCTGGTGTCACAGATTTTAAATTCGTGCTACCGGGACTATAACGCTCAGCAATCAACCCGTCAACCAACTGCCGACTCTCTACAGCGCGGCGTCAATCCGCTGCAGCCCTTCCAGCGCACCGCAGGCCAGCCCGATATGGGGTGAGGCGATCTCCGGCTCACGGGTGTTGATCCGGATCACCGTGGCGCCGGGATAGCGCCAGCCGATCCGTTCCGAGGTGGCCCGGATGGTGGGAATGGCGCTGCCTGCCCCCAGCTCAATCACAGCGATCCGACCATCGGCATGCTGCGCCAGAAACGCCTGAAAGCGTTCTTCCTGACCGTGGGTCCGCTCCGGCAACCAGGACCAGTCGCCGAACATCAGGATATTGGGTCGACTGACCCCACCGCACTGCGGGCAGCGGGGGATATGGCCAGCCCGCATACTGACCTGATCAACCGGGATCTGTTCGTTGTTGGGCCAGATCACCTGAGAACAGGGCCGTAGGCACTGCAACCAGTGGATCGATCCATGCACCTCGAGGACACAATCATCAGCAAAGCCGGCCTTTTGGAACTGGCCGTCCACGTTGGAGGTAACTACAAAGCAAGGCAAATCTCGCTGGGCTATCCAGTCGCGTATGATCCCGAACCCGCCGTGGGGAACGGTCTCTCGGTACAGATTGGTGCGATGGCCGTAAAAGCCCCAGCCAAAGGCCGGATCGTGTTGAAAGTGTTCCGGGTTGGCGCACTCCACAAAGGAAAGCCCCAGACGGGCATAGGGCGGATAGGCCTGCCAGAACCCCTGGTTGCCGCGAAAGTCGGGCAGCCCCGAATCCACACCCATGCCGGCGCCGGCGGTAATAATCAGCGCCTCTGCATTCCGGACAAGCTCTGCCGCAACTGTGAACATACGAGCCTCCATAAGACAGTGAGTATTGACGGTTCAACTGTTTTAGTATACAAAAACAAGCCTTCGTGTGCCACTTTAGCTCAGATGGTAGAGCAACTGATTCGTAATCAGTAGGTCAGCGGTTCGATTCCGCTAAGTGGCTCCAGTAAGCAAGCAGCCCCACTCCTGACCAGGAGTGGGGCTTTTTTGTGACCAAACACCCCCCCCCACACATCTTGTCCATGACACACAAGGGCGTATCTGATATATACAAAATACTGTATACACTTTCATCCCGCACAGGAGGAGATACCTTTATGCTTAGTCTCTCTGACCCTACCCTGCTCCGCCAAGCCTGCTATCTGAATGGAACCTGGTGTGCCGCTGATTCCGGCGCAGTACTGTCGGTCACCAACCCGGCCAGCGGCGAACAATTGGGCACCATCCCCAAGATGGGCACCATGGAGACCCGCCGTGCCGTTGAGGCGGCCGGAGCCGCGCTGCCGGCCTGGCGGGCAAAAACTGCCAAGGAGCGGGCGGTGATCCTGCGGCGTTGGTTTGATCTGATGATGGCCAACCAGGAAGACCTGGCGATCATCATGACCGCCGAGCAGGGCAAGCCGCTGGCCGAATCACGGGGCGAGATCGCCTATGCCGCCTCGTTCATCGAGTGGTTTGCCGAAGAGGGCAAGCGGATCTATGGCGACACCATCCCCTCCTACGCCCGTGACAAACGGATTGTGGTGATCAAGGAGCCGATCGGGGTCTGCGCCGCCATCACCCCCTGGAACTTCCCTGCCGCCATGATCACCCGTAAGGCCGGCCCGGCCCTGGCAGCCGGCTGCACCATGGTGGTCAAACCGGCCACCGCCACCCCCTATTCCGCCCTGGCCCTGGCCGAGCTGGGTGAACGGGCCGGCATCCCGGCCGGGGTGTTCAGCGTGATCACCGGTTCATCAAAAGAGATCGGCGATGAGCTGACCAGCAACCCGATCGTGCGCAAGCTGACCTTCACCGGTTCCACCGAGATCGGCAAACAGTTGACCGCCCAGTGTGCAGAGACCATGAAGAAGGTCTCCATGGAACTGGGGGGCAACGCGCCGTTCATCGTCTTTGATGACGCCGACCTGGACGCCGCCGTGGATGGGGCCGTGGCCTCGAAGTACCGCAATACCGGTCAGACCTGCGTCTGCACCAACCGCCTGTTGGTACAGGCCGGCGTGTATGATACCTTTGCTCAAAAGCTGGCAACCGCAGTTGCCGCCATGAAGGTGGGGGACGGGCTGAAGGGCGAGGTGCAGCAGGGGCCGCTGATCGATGAGGCCTCGGTTGAGAAGGTTGAGGAACATATCGCCGACGCCGTAGCCAAAGGGGCCACCATCGCCCTGGGAGGCAAACGTCACGCGCTGGGGGGTACCTTCTTCCAGCCCACCATCCTCTGCAACGTCACCCCGCAGATGCTGGTGGCCCGGGAAGAGACCTTCGGCCCCGTAGCGCCGATCTTCAAGTTCGAGACCGAGGCCGAGGCGATCCAGATGGCCAATGACACCGAATTCGGCCTGGCATCATACCTTTACACCCGCGATATCGGCCGAGTCTGGCGGGTGTCCGAAGCGCTGGAATACGGCATGGTGGGAATCAACACCGGGCTGGTATCCACCGAGGTGGCCCCCTTCGGCGGGGTCAAGGAATCTGGAGTCGGCCGCGAAGGCTCTAAATACGGCATCGAAGAGTTTGTGGAGGTGAAATACCTCTGCATGGGCGGCCTGTAAACACTATCATCAGGCTTGACGCAGCCCTAAAATACTGCTACCGCACTAGGTACTACTTGTTACGGAGTTTTGTCCGACCGCCATGCGTTACCACCACCTTTCATTGCGCACCAAAATGACCCTGGCGGTATCTGGCCTGGTGCTCTTGCTGATGCTGATTACGGCCGGGGGCACGCTCTCCTATTTCGAGCGACTCCACGAGGCCTCTGTCCGTACAAATCAGGCCAATGTAGTGCGACTGCTCAGCATGAACGTCGACAATTCGTTGCGCTATGCCAAGGATGCCCTGCAGCGTAACGCCGACAACCTGCCGGAACAGGCCCTGCGATCAGAAGCCGGTGCACTCACGTTCCTTAAATCACGTGCCGGGCTGTACAATTTCTTTACTGGCCACCTGTTCATGCTTGCTGCTGATGGCCGCCTAATTGCCGAATATCCCTCGTTACCACATGACCAGCACCGGCTGTCATTCTTTGCAGGGCAGCCGGCGCTCAAAAAAGCGCTGGCAACCGCCAAGCCTCAGGTCAGCTCTCCAACCGCCTGCTGTGCCGCCGATGACGGACTGCAGGCCTTCATGTTTGTCCCGGTGGTGCGTAACGGGCGCATACGTGCGGTGCTGGCTGGCAGCGTAGACCTAAAACGCCCCAACCGGCTGTCGGAACATATGCAGGAACCCAGCGGCGTTAACGGTGTGATCAGGCTGATAAGCGATGATTACCAGGTGGTGGCCCACGTCAATCCCGAACTGATCGGTCGCCAGTCAGTGACGGAAGTGGCAGAGGCGGTCGATCAGGCGCTTAAACAGGGTTCCGTCGCGCTCACCAACATAAACCGCTACCAGTTGCCAACCTTTACGTATCTACACCGACTGGAGACTGCCGACTGGGTACTGGCTGCCAGCATCCCGGTCGATGAAGTCTACGCCCCGGTGCGAACCGTACGGACGTGGTTCATCCTGGCAACCCTGCTGGGCATGGCCGCTGCAGTGCTGGTGGTGTTTCTGGTCATGCGCCTGCTGACCCGTCCGGTGGAGCAACTGGCCCGGCACGTTGAACAGCTGTCGCACAAACAGGGCAGCGACCGACTGCTCCATCTTGATACCCATGGCGAGATCGGCCGACTGATCAAGGCCTTCAACACAATGGTGCAAGAGGTTGAACAGCGCACCTTTGAACTACAGGAAAGCGAACAGCGCTACCGGGTTGTCAGTGAGTTTTCCAACGACTTTACCTACTGGCGCCGCCCCGACGACAACTTCGAGTTTGTCTCCCCCTCCTGCCTGGAGGTTACCGGCTACAGCATGGGCGAGTTTTACAGCAACCCGCAGTTGATGGAAGAGATCATACATCCGGCAGACCGGCATCTGCTGGAGGCGATGGAGAGCCAGCCGGAAAACGGGACCTGCCAGGGGGGCGAGCTCGAATACCGGATCACAACCAAAGACGGCAGCACCCGCTGGATTCGCCGCAACTGCCGCCCGATCTACGACGAGCAGAACCAGTACCTGGGTCGCCGTGGCAGTCTGTGCGACATCACCGACAAAAAACTGCTGGCCGACCAGGTGTCGCACTTGGTACTGCATGACCTGCTGACCGGTCTGCCGAACCGAACCCTGTTCGTTGATCGGCTGACTGTCCACACCCCCCGGACCGTCACTGAACACGGGCTGATGGCCGTACTGTTCTTTGGCCTGGATCGTTTTAAGTTGATCAACGACACCATGGGACACGAGGTGGGCGATCGGTTGCTGATCATGACTGCCGAGCGGCTGCGTGCACTGCTGCACGCCGACGACACCCTCTGCCGCTTTGGCGGCGACGTGTTCGCCTTCATCCTGCAAGGGCGCGAGAGCAAGCACGAGGCGGTCACCATGGCCTACCGGATTCTGGCCAGCCTCAATGATCCGTTTGCCATCAATGCCAGTCAGCAGGTGCTGCTGACCGGTAGTATCGGCATTGCCCTCTGCCCCAATGACGGCAAAGACCCGGAAACCCTGCTTAAAAACGCTGAAACAGCCATGTACGATGCCAAACGGGGCGGCAAAAACAGCTTCCGTTTCTATTCCCGCGACATGAACGCCCAGGCGGCCGAAATGCTGGCCCTGGACAACAGTATGCCGACAGGACTTGCAAACGGTGATTTTTATCTGCACTACCAGCCCCAACTGGACCTGAAGAGCGACCGTGTGGTCGGCATGGAAGCGCTGCTGCGCTGGCGGCACCCTGAGCTGGGCTTCATCAGCCCTGATCGTTTCATACCGCTGGCCGAGGAAAGCGGTTTCATCATCAAGCTGGGTGAATGGGTGCTACGCAGCGCCTGCTTCCAGAATGCGGCCTGGATCAAAGAGGGCCTGCCACAGCTGCGCATTGCGGTCAATATCTCCGGTCGCCAGTTCATTGAACCCGATTTCGTCGACCAGGTGGCGGCAGCCCTGGCCGACAGTGGGCTCCCCCCGGGACTGCTGGAGCTGGAACTGACCGAAAGCATGCTGGTTTCCGATCAACAGCAGGCGCTCCAACGACTGCGGGTTCTTAAGAAGATGGGCGTACAACTGGCCATCGACGACTTCGGCACCGGCTATTCGTCCCTTTCCTACCTGAAGCACTTCCCGCTTGATCGTCTCAAGATCGACAAGTCATTCGTAAACGACATCCTGGTGGACCCGGATGACGCAGCCATCACCGATGCGATCATCGCCATGGCCCACTCCCTCAAGCTGCAGGTGATTGCGGAAGGGGTCGAGACCATCGAACAACTGGCCTTCCTTGAAGACCGTGGCTGCGATGAGATTCAGGGCTACCACCTGAGCAAGCCGCTGTCGGAACGGGATCTGGCCAGCTTCATCAGGGCCAGGGGCGAGAACCAGTAACACGAAACGCCAACGGGCGGGGAAGCTTCCCCGCCCGTTGGCGTTTCGCATGCATCTATCCGAGACCGCTACCTGCCTAAGACAGTCTGAATCTCGACACCAGCCGTTGCAACCCATCTGACAGGCTGGACAAATCAGAGGCCGACGAGGCGGTCTGGTGGGAGCCACGGGCCGTATCCTGGATGATCTGGGTCAGCCGATGGATGTTGTCGGTAATCTCGCCGGTGGTTGCGCTTTGTTCCTCAGCGGCCGTGGCAATCTGATTAACCTGGTCGGTAACGGCGTTAACCTGCTCAAGGATGTTCTGCAACGAGGTCTCCAGTTGCGCCGCCTCGGCAGCCCCCTTCTCGGTACCGCGTACCCCCTCTTCCATCGAGGCGATGGCGGTCCTGGTCTCGGCCTGTATCGCACGGATCATGTCGCTAATCTCCTTGGTGGCCCGGGTAGTGCGCTCGGCCAGGGCACGCACCTCATCGGCCACCACCGCAAACCCTCGTCCCATCTCGCCGGCCCGGGCCGCCTCGATGGCAGCGTTCAAGGCCAGCAGGTTGGTCTGATCGGCAATATCTTCAATGGTAGCCACGATGGCGCCGATCTGGTCTGAGCGCTCACCCAGCGAGGCGATCGACTGTGCGTTCTGTTTGGTCAACTCACCACGCAACCTGATCCCCTCGACCGTACTCTTCACCACTTCAAAACCTTGGCTGGTTGTCTGGGCCGCCAGGGTCACCCCTTCGACCGCCACCTGACAGCTGTGGGCGATGTCATGGCTGGTGGCTGCCATTTCTTCACTGGCGGTGGCCACGCTGATGGTCTGGGCTGCTGCCACCTCTGCGCCAGAGGCGATCTCCTGCGAGGTGCCGTACAGCTCCTGGGTGGCGCTGGCCACCGTAGACGAGGTTTCGGAGACCCGCATAATGAGATCACGCAGCTGTTTGACCATCTGATCGAATGAACTAGCCAAAAGCCCCACCTCATCGCAACAAGAGGCTGTCACCGTTACGGTCAGATCGCCATCTGCCACCGCCTGCACCTGCTGCTGCAACTGACGCAGTGGCCGGCTGATCCGCCCGGCAGCAAGCAGTCCGATCAGTATGGCCGCGACCACCGCCGCCACCGCCAGTGTCACCGACAGAAGCAGCGCAGTGCGGGCCACCTGACCGTTCAGCTGGGCCGTTTCCTTGGCATGCTTGATGCTCACCAGGGACAGCTTGTCCAAGGCCCGCAGCATCAGATTGGCCTGCTTGCCGGCATCGCTCTGGGCAATCTCAAGCGCCTCCGCAGTCTTGCCGGCCAAAGAAAGTTCCAGCATCTGATTCAGCAGCGGCAGATAGGCGTCGTAGGCCTGCTTAAATTCCGCATAAGCGGCCCGTTCATCCTTGCCAGCAATTATTTTTTCATAATGGCTGGTTTTCTGCGCCAGCAACTCCTTGTTTTCAGTGATCGAATCAACGATCGCTTCTTGCTCGTCAGGGTCGGTGGTTCCCATCAGGGCCCGGGTCACGATCCGGTTCATCAGAAAGGCCTGAGTGATATCCCGCAACTCTGCCTGGGGCAGCACCACGCCGTTAAACATAAAATCATCGGCGGTCTTAAGCTTCTGCACATTGACAATACCCATCACCCCCAGCGCGCCGGCAAACACCGCCAGCACAAGAAAGGCCAGCACCAGCTTGACACGGATACCCAGGTTTTCGAATTGCTGCAACATGGCCAACTCCTTTGTTGTCAATGCTTCTCTATCTTTTCCCAGGTTGGCGTTTCACCGGGGTTACGGAGCCTAAACACCAGATAGGCGGCAGCTTTTTTTAGTTTATCACTGGTTTTTGCCTTGTCAGCAAAACGATCAAGGGCCGCCAGCATCAGCTGCTTACCCTGCTCCGGCACCACTTCCTGCTCTACAATGCTGCGCAGATGGGCCAGGACCTGTTTTTGCACCTCAAGGTCATCAATCCGGGTCGGGTCCAGCAAGAACACCAGGTACCAAGCAGCCACCTGCTCGTCGGCCCCGCTCGCCTCACCGGCAAACTGGGCCATTACAGTGGCCAGACTGCCCTGCTCGGCATAATTGAGGCTGCCGCCCTCCACATACTGCCGCAAAAACCGCAAGGCTGCCAGATGGTGCTGTTCACCTGCCACGTTGAACAACAGCAGGTTGGCTGCCTGGGTTTTAAGCGACACCGGCTCTTCGCTCTTAAGGAAGCTGTGCAGGATGCGCGAGAGCTTATCGAGGGCCACCTCAGACAGATTGCCGGCCTCCAGCTTGCTGCGCACCGTGGCAAGCAGTTCCGGCTTGCTAGGATGACCGCTGTAGACCACCGCCATAATGGCGGTGCGCACCTCATCGTCGCTGGTCAGCTCCCACAGTTCCTCCACCTCTTTCAGTATCTGGGTACGGAAGCGACGCACCTTGTCCATCTTGCTCAGATCTTCCGGCTCCCAGCTTTCAGGCCAGGTATCGATGTAGTCGTCCACATCGTCCTCGTTCCAGGTCTTATCCAGCAGGAACGAAAAATAGGACAGAATCTTGAGCTGATAGGCAGAACCACCCTCCTGGAGCGGCCGCAGCAGGTCATCCAGATAGTTGGAAGTCAGGCCGCAGGTACCGCTGCACAGGAAGCGGTAGACGCTCTCGGCCTTCTCCACCTGGCGCTCGATGTATTTGGCCTTGAGGTGGGCCCCCAGCGATGTGGTGGCCACCTTCTTGAAGAAGACCGACAACAGGTTGCTGGCGTGGTGCTTGACCGGCATCTCCACCTCATCGGAGAGCACGATATCCAGCGAGGCGTTGAAGATCTTGACCTGCTCGTTCTCGTCGTTGGAGGCATCGATGTACTGCTCGAGGATATCGATAATCTCGACAATATGGGCCCGGTTGCGGCTCGACAGCAGGCTCATCAGGGTAATCCGCAGCGAGTCGGCGTCAACGATGCCGAACAGGAAGCGCACAGCGGCGTTACGGCGGCTGGCCCCCTTGGTGTCGGCTGAGCGCAGCACCTGCAGGATACTGGCGGCCGGGTCAGCCACCCAGCCCGGCACCAGCGCCTCCAGCAGCAGTTCAGCCTTACGGCGGATATGGGCGTCCAGATCGTTGACAAAATAGCGGGCGATCTCGATCTTGAACTCACGGTTGGCGCCTGATTCGGCAATCAGAGAGAAGGCGGTAGCCTTGTCCTTGGCGGACAACTTGGCCATATCCTTCTTTGCCCGGGCACTATCGTTGATCTTGATATAAAACCCGATAATGTCTTTTACGCCTACTTCGGCTTCAATATCCTTCATGACACCCCCATCGCACTGGGTTTAGGTTGCCTGCTGCTGACGCAGGCTGGTGATCGCCTCACGGGCCAACTGGTCACACCGCTCGTTCTCGGCATGGCCATCATGGCCACGCACCCACTGCCAGCGCAGCTGGTGCTGGGCGGTCAAGGCGACCAACTGCTCCCACAGGTCCCGGTTCAGCACCGGTTCCTTCTTGCTGTTCTTCCAGCCGTTACGCTGCCAGCCGGCCAGCCACTCGGTCATCCCCTTCACGAGGTACTGGGAATCGGTGGTCACCGTCACCCGGCACGGGCGGGTCAGCTGCTGCAGACCGGCAATGGCGCCGGTCAGCTCCATCCGGTTATTGGTAGTCTCCGGTGCCGCGCCGGACAGTTCCTTTTCAACACCACGACAGCGCAGGATGGTGCCGTAGCCCCCTGGACCGGGGTTACCGCTGCAGGCGCCGTCGCAGAATATCTCAACAACAGGGGCATGGGGTATGGGGCATGGGGCACTCGTTTCCTGGCCCTTGCCCCCTGACCCTTGACCCTTACTTTTCAACTCTGCCAACGTACGCCCCCTCCTGCTTCAACACCTGGGCAATGCCCTCCATCACCCGCTCCACGATCAACTGATGGGTCTCCTTGTTGTTCTCCAGCGCAAACAGGTCATCAAACACCAGCGGCGGACCGAAGACAATCGCCCCCTGGGCCCCAAAACTGGGGAATTTCCAGCGGTTCAGACCGATCAGGGCGGTGGGGATCACCACCGGCCGGGTATCGTAGATCACCTTGCCCACCCCGCGATTACCCGGCCCCAGACGACCGTCGCGGTGGCGGGTACCTTCGGGAAACAGCATCACCTTCTGGTCTGCCAGCAGGTCGTTCAGCACCCGGCCGGCCTTGACATCGCGTCCCCGTCGCACCGGAAAGGCACCCCAGGATGAATAGAGCAGACGCGGGATCAGCTTGCGGAACAGCTCCTCCTTGGCCGGTGCCCAGACCATCTGGAAGGGTTGCGAACGCAACACCGCCCAGGGCAGGAAGATGGTTTCATAGGCCGAGATATGGTTGGAGGCCAACAGCACGCCACCCTTGGCAGGGATATACTGGGCCCCCTTGACCTGCAATCGATTGAGCAATGATGCATAACAGCCGATCACATAGGCCGAAAAGGTGATCCAGAAACGTCGCCACAAAGAAACGGACACGGCACAACCTTTCAGAAGATGAGCTGTTCAGCGTGGTTATCTGCACCGGACTCTATACCACGTTTAACGGGCAGCAGCAACTACGCTGCTCGGCACGAGCCCAATTGAACTTGTCGGGTATATGCCGTATACTAACCGGCCGATCACACCACACACCAAGATCTGTCAGCAACCGCAGTGAGGCCTACTAGATGCAGCACGAACAGAAATACCTGATTGGGCGCCAGCCAATCCTCAATCGCGACGAACAGGTCTGCGCCTACGAACTGCTGTTCCGCTCAGCCCAGTCGCTGACCACTGCCATGGTCAACGACGCCTCACAGGCCACCGCCAGTGTGATACTCAACACCCTGTCCGGCTTCGGTGTGCAACAGATCCTGGGCAAACATCGCGGTTTCATCAACCTTGAGCTGGACATCCTGATGAGCGACTCGCTGGAACTGCTGCCCAAGCAGATGGTGGTGCTGGAGCTGCTGGAGACGCTGGAGGTCACCCCGCAGCTGATTGAGCGCTGCCGCGAACTACAGGCGGCCGGTTTTGTGCTGGCCCTGGACGATCATGCGTTCAGCCCGGCCTATGAAGAGCTGTACCAACTGGTGGAGATCGTCAAGGTTGATCTAATGGCCACCCCGGTGGACGGCCTGGGGCCGACCATCGAGCGCTACCGCGATTATCCGTTCAAACTGCTGGCCGAAAAGGTTGAGACCAAGCAAGAGTTCCTGAAATGTCTCGACCTCGGTTTTGAGTATTTCCAGGGCTACTATTTTGCCAAGCCGGCCGTGATTGAAAAGAAGAAGATCGACGAGGGGGGCGCCGCCCTGCTGCGGCTGATGCGGCAGCTGATGGACGACGCCGAGATCGAGGAGATTGAAAAGACCTTTCGCAGCAGCCCGGGCCTGACCTACAAACTGCTGCTCCTGGTCAACTCGGTCTCCTTCAGCGGCCTGCAGAAGATCCAGACCGTACGCCACGCCATCAGCATGCTGGGCCGGGCCCAGATCAAACGGTGGGTACAGCTGGCCCTATTTGCCTCCGATGACAGCCACGCCCTGGAGAACCCCCTGGTGGACCTGGCAGCGGTTCGCGCCGGCTTTATGGAGCAGCTGGCCCAGCATTGCCCCCAGCTGCGGGGCAACAGTGAAGCGCCGGATCAGGCCTTCATGACCGGCATCCTGTCGCTGCTGGAATCGATCTACGCCATCCCGATGGATCAGATAGCCCACGAACTGAACCTGTCCGACGAGGTGCGTCAGGCCCTGATTGATCGCAGCGGCATCTTCGGCCGTTTCCTGGCCCTGGCCGAGGCCCTGGAGCAGGCAGATTTTGTGAACGCCGCCACGCTGCTGGGCGAGATGGCAATCCCCTACCAGACGGTGATGGAGGCCCAGGTCAAGGCCTACGGCTGGCAGCAGGGCATGGAGTGATGCAGCCGCCCTCCTTTGCCGTCAGTGATGAGAAAAACCGCTGGCTGCTGCGCCGCATGGCCGAGCTGGAAGTACGCGAGGAAGAGCTGGAGGAACGTTTTGTACGCTCTTCGGGCCGTGGCGGCCAGCATGTCAACAAAACCGCCACCTGCGTCCAGGTGCGGCACCTGCCCAGCGGCATCGAGGCCCGCTGCGGCCGCGAGCGCAGCCAGTCCTTAAACCGTTTCCTGGCGCGCCGGGAGCTGCTGGAAAAGATCGCCCGCTCGCGCGGGCTCGCCACGACCGAAGATACCCGCAGCGCAAAAATTCGCAAACAGAAAGCCCGCAGACAGCGCCGCTCCGCCTCGGCAACCCCTGCGCCAGACCAACCATGATCAGACCTGAAACCCTGAAACGACTCGAATTCGATAAAGTCCTGCGGCTGGTGAACGGCCATGCCCGCAGCCAGTGCACCACCACGGCGATCCTTGCCATGACGCCCCTGGGCGACGCCGCCCGCATCCGCCAGCACTGGGGACGGGTTGAGGAGATCAGGGGACTGACACGGCAACGAATCTCACTGCGGATTAGCCGCTTCGAGGATATTCGGCCGCTGCTGGACCAGGTACGGCCCGCAGGGGCGATCCTGCCGCCCTTTGCGCTGCTGCAATTCATCCCGGTGCTGGGCTCGCTGGCCGAACTGGCCCGCCAGTTCAACCCCCGCCAGGATATCCCGCTGCTGAAAGGCATTGAGCCCGCCCCGGTGGCCTTCAGCGACATCCTGGAACCGCTCTCGGCCACCCTGGATGACGAGGGCACCATACTGGACAGCGCCTCACGGGAGCTGGCCGAGATCCGCAGGGCCAAGCGGACCCTGACAGCCCGGGTCCGCAAAAAGCTGGAGGAGATCGTGCGCAAACACGAGACCGCCATCTTCCTGCAGGACGACTTCATCACCATCCGTTCCGGCCGCTGGGTGATACCGGTGCGGATGGACTCCAAGGGGATGGTGCCGGGTGTGGTGCACGACGTCTCCTCCTCCGGCGAGACCGCCTTCATGGAGCCGCTGGAGATCATCCCCTTTGTTAACGAACTGGAAAACCTGACTGCCGAGGAAAAAAACGAGGAGATCCGCATCCTGCGGCGCCTCTCAGCCTGGATTCGTGAGGACAGCGACCGGATCAGGGCCTGCTTCGACACCCTGGTGGAGCTGGACCGGCTGGACAGCATCGCGGCCTATGCCGAGCAGTACGCCATGGCCATGCCGGAACTTTCGACCGACACCACCCTGCGCCTGCTGTCGGCCCGCCACCCGCTGCTGCTGGCCCTGCGGGCCGACCAGCCCGACGCGCCGCCGGTGGAACCATTGGACCTGGAACTGGGCGCTGACTTTCAAGTATTGGCCATCAGTGGACCCAACGCCGGCGGCAAGACGATAGCATTAAAAACAGTGGGCCTAATCACCGCCATGGCCCTGGCCGGCATGCCGGTGCCGGCCTCTCCCTCCTCCGCCATCCCGCTCTTGGATGCCCTGCTGGTGGATATCGGCGATGAGCAGTCCATCGAGAGCAGCCTGTCCACCTTCTCGGCCCACGTGGCCGGCATCGCCCGCATTCTGGAGCAGGCCGGCCCCCAAAGCCTGGTGCTGCTGGACGAACTGGGCACCGGCACCGAACCGCTGCAGGGTGCGGCCATCGGCTGCGCCGTGCTGCACGAGCTGCAGAGCCGCGGCGCGGTGGTAATGGCTACCACGCACCTGACCGAGATCGTCGGCTTTGTGCAGCAAACACCCGGCATGCAGAATGCCGGCATGGAGTTCGACAGCGCCAGCTGGACCCCGCGCTACCGTCTGGTGATGGGCGAACCGGGACAATCCCACGCCCTGGAGACCGCCCGGCGCTACGGGCTGCCCGAGACGGTGCTGCAATTCGCCCGTGAGCTTTTGGGGGATGCCGGCACCGCCTTTGCCGGGGTGATCGAGGACCTGCGCCAGAAACGCAACGCCCTGGCCGATGAGCTGGCAGGCCAGCAGACGGAGCGGCAGCGGCTGAGCGAACAGGCCCGCCAACTGGAGCAGCAACGGGCCGAACTGGATGAGCTGCGGCGCAGGATTGCGGAGCAGGGCCGCGACGAGGCCCGCGCCCTGGTGACCGCAACCCGCCGCGAGCTGAACAGCCTGCTGGACGAGTATCGCAAAGAACGGCGCAAGGAGACCGCCGACAGACTCCGTGAACGCGCCGGCCAACTGGAGGCCAGCTTTGCCCCGGCCGATCAGCAGGCGCCAGCCGCCGACAGCCTCAAGCCGGGCCAGCAGGTTCACCTGCGCCTGTTGGACCGCGATGCAACGGTCGTGGCAGTGGATCAGGCCCGCCAGAAGGTCAGGGTGCGGGCCGGCAGCATCGAGATGGAGGTGCCGCTGCACGGCCTGTCACAAGCATCAGCCGCCCCGGCTGCCACTAAACGCCCGGCCCATACGCCCATCCGTATGACTCAGACCGTCGCATCGGCCTCATCCGAACTGAACCTGATCGGCAAGCGGGTCGATGAGGCCCTGACCCTGCTGGAGGCCTTCGTCGATCAGGCCGTGCTGGCCGGTGAACGTGAGATCCGGGTGGTGCATGGCCTGGGCAGCGGCGTGCTGCAACAGGCGGTGCGAGAATTTCTGGGACGCCACCCCCAGGTGGCCACCTGGCGCAGCGGCGCGCCCCACGAGGGGCGCGACGGCGCCACTATCGCCGAACTGGACTAGCCGTTTTTAACGCAAAGGGTCTAAGGCAAGGCGCAAAGGGATCTCTTCTATTGTTTACCCAGCTCGTTTGGGTAGTGTTTTTCTCTGCGCCTTCGCGTCTCTCGTGTAAACTTAGCGTTACATGCTTTTAAAAAAGAGGTTTTTTGTGCTTCAACATTTCGAAATTGATATCACTGAGGAAGAGATCAAGCGGGAACGGGACAAATCCCGCGAGCTGCGCCGCAGCCGCTGGTGGAAAAACCGGGTGGCCCAGGGCAGATGCCACTGGTGCGGCGGCAGTTTTCCAGCCGAGGAACTGACCATGGACCATATCGTGCCGGTCACCCGCGGTGGCAAGGCCAGCCGCAACAACGTGGTCCCCTCCTGTCGGGAATGTAACAGCCGCAAGAAGTACCTGTTACCGATGGAATGGGAAGAGTATCTGCAACGGATGCATCCAAAAGAGGAAAACGAATCGTGACACCACGCTACAAGGCGGTTATCTACGACTGCGACGGGGTCATCCTGGACTCCATCGAATCCAACTACATCTTTTACAACCGGATCATGGCCGGTCTGGGACGGCCGCCCATCGACCGCCTCTGCCAGGTCTCGGAGCGGGTGTTGCACACCTACTCCTACCTGGATGTGATGGAGCACTTCTTTGCCAACGACCCGCAGAAGGATGAGGCGATAGCGATCGGCAAGACCATCCGCTACAAGGAGCTGATGCCCTACATGCGGCGGGAGGATGAGCTGGTGGAGACGCTGGAACAGCTGAGAGGCCGGGTGGAACTGGCGGTCTGCACCAACCGTGCATCATCCATGGAGATGATCATCGAGGACTTTGGCCTGGAAGGGTTCTTTGGTTGCGTAATGACCGCCGGCAAGGTGGCTAATCCCAAGCCGCACCCCGAACCGCTGCTGAAGGTGCTGGAGCATTACGGCCTGGCGCCCCACGAGGCGCTGTTCGTGGGGGACAGCGCTGTGGACATGCAGGCCGCCGCTGCCGCCGGGGTGCCGTTCATCGCCTACAAGTCCGAGCTTGAGGCGCTGGCGGTGATCGAACGCCACAGCCAGCTGTTGCAGCACGTGTTTTAAAACAAAAAAGGCGCCGTTTCCGGCGCCCGCAGTAGCTAATCCTTCTTCAGCTGTATCCCCAAATCATTGATCTTCTTACGCAGGGTGTTGCGGTTGATGCCTAAAATATCGGCGGCCCGCACCTGGTTGCCCCTGGTCTTTTCAAGCGTAAAACGGATCAGCGGCCGCTCCACCTGTTCCAGCACCCGGTCGTAAATATCACCCTTGTCCAACTTCTCGATACCGTTCATGGAACTACGCAGCTTGGCCTCCACAATCGCCTCCAGCGACTGTTCCTCGGGTGCGGCATGGATCGTCTGCTGACGGTCGAACAGACCGCCGAAGTCGGACGGGGTCAAGAGCGGATCATTGGACAGGATCACCGCCCGCTTGATGGTGTTTTCCAGTTCCCGCACGTTACCGGGCCAGGAATGGTTACAGAGCAGTTCCATCGCCTCGTCTGAACACTGCTTGGGCTGGGTCTCCAGCTCGGCCGAGGCACGGGCCAGGAAATAGTCCACCAGGGGGCGGATATCCTCACGCCGTTCCCTGAGCGGCACCAGATGGATCGGCACCACGTTCAGCCGGTAGAATAGATCCTCACGGAACTCACGGTTGCGAACCTTCTCCAGCAGCTCCTGGTTGGTGGCCGCCACCACCCGCACATCGACCTGCAGATTCTGGGAGCCGCCGATGCGGGTAATCTCCTGTTCCTGCAGCACCCGCAGAATCTTGGCCTGCAGGTCCAGCGGCATGTCGCCGATCTCGTCCAGGAAGATGGTGCCGTGGTTGGCCTGTTCAAACTTGCCGGTCTTGCGTTCGGTGGCGCCGGTGAAGGCACCTCGCTCGCTGCCGAACAGCTCGCTCTCCAAAAGGTCCTTGGGGATGGCGGCGCAGTTGATCGCCACGAACGGCTTACCCAAACGTGACGAATTGAAGTGGATCGCCCGGGCGATCAACTCCTTGCCGGTGCCGGACTCACCCTGAATCAGCACGGTCACGTCGCTGACCGCCACCTTGCCGATGGTCTTGTAGACCTCCCGCATGGCCGGCGAATTGCCCACGATGTTCTTTTCCACCTGATAGCGGTCTTTCAGCTCCTGCTTCAAGAGCGAGACCTGGCTGCTGACGTCGCGGGCCCGGCTGACCTTCTCGATGATGGCGTCCACCACCTCCAGGTCGAACGGTTTGGTGATGTAATCGTAGGCCCCGCGCTTCATGGCCTCCACGGCGTTTTTCATGCTGGCCTCGGCGGTCATCACCACCACCAGCAGGTCGGAGCGCACCTCGCGGGCCTTGTCCAGAAAATCCAGGCCGCTCATACCGGGCATCTTGATATCCACGATCGCCAGGTCGTAGGACTGCTCGCGCACCTGACGCAACGCCTCGTTGCCGTCGGCAGCCAGGTCAACGGAATAGCCCTTTTTGCGCAACGCCTTGGAAAGGACCCAACGCATGCTCTCTTCGTCGTCAGCCACCAGGATGCGGTGCAGTGCCATTGCTTTAACCTTTCACGGGCGATTGGATCAGCGGTAACAGCACACTGATCCGGGTACCCTGGCCCGGCTGGGAATCGATCTTCAGCATGCCGCGGTGTTCAGACACGATCTTCTGGCAGATGGCCAGCCCCAGCCCGGTGCCGCCCTCCTTAGTGCTGAAGAAGGGGGTGCCCACCTTGGACAGATTTTCCGCTGCAATGCCGGGGCCGGTGTCGGCCACCTCCACCGCCACCATCCGGCTGCGTCCCTCGTCACGGCCAAGCTGATAGTCAGACAGCACCCGGCTGGTGACCGTCAAGCGCCCCCCTTCGGTCATCGCCTCCAGGGCGTTGCGAATCAGGTTCAAAAAGACCTGGGTCAGCTGGGCCTCATCGGCCATGATCGGCGGGATGCTGGGATCAAAACCGGTCACGATGGAAACCTCGCGCGAACCGGCCGCCTCGCGCTGCAGCAGGATGATATCCCCCAGCACCATATGCAGGTTGACCGGGGCATAGCGCGGCCCCTTGGGAGAGGCCAGTTCCAGCAGTTGACGGATGATCTTGTCGATCCGCTCCGCCTCGCGGATCATCACCCGCGGGTATTCCAGCAGATCGTTGTCCGGGTCCAGCTCCCGCTCCAGCAACTGGGCCGCCCCCTTGATGCCACCCAGCGGGTTTTTCACTTCGTGGGCCAGACCGGCGGCCAGGGTGCCCAGTGTGGAGAGCCGGTCGGCCTGCCGCACCGCCGCTTCCAGTTCGCGGATCGAGGTCATGTCACGCAGGGTCAGGATCACCCCGATCGCCTCGCCGTCGGCACGCATCAGCGGCACGGTGGAGGCATTAACCGGGATCAGACGTCCGGTATTCTTCAGCACCACGTTGTCCTGATCGGAACGGGAGACACCACTGGCGGCGGTGCGCTCGACCATCTCCACCAGCACCGGCTCACTGCTGAAGGCGTCAACAAACGGCAAATCCAGGGTCTGGCGACGGGAACGCCCGGTCAGCTCCTCGGCAGCCGGGTTCATCAGGGTCACCTGCCCCTGGCGGCCGATCACGATCACGCCGTCTCCCACGCTGTCCAGCACGGTGGCGTAATATTCGTTGCGTTCGTTAGACACCGTGTGCGTCTGCTCCGTTCTGTGCCAGTTGCGCCAGTACCGCCCGCAGTTGCCCGGCGGTCTGGGCGTTGTTGACGGTGCGCCGCAGGCTGGCCGCCCCCGGCACCCCATGGATATACCAGCCCAGGTGTTTCTTCATCTCACGTACCCCAACCGCCTCACCCAGCGCCTCGATCTGCAGCTGCAGGTGCTCTTCAGCCGTTACAGCCTGTTCTTGGGGGGTAACCGACGCAGACGCCCCCCCCTGCAGCAATTCCAGGGTCTGACGAAAAATCCAGGGGTTACCCAGGGCGCCCCGGGCGATCATCACACCGTCGCAGCCGGTTTCATGCAGCATCCGTCGGCAGTCCTCAGGCTTAAACAGATCGCCACTGCCAATCACCGGGATGGCAACCGTCTCCTTCAGCCGCGCCAGCAGCGGCCAGTCGGCCTGGCCGGAAAACATCTGGGAGCGGCTGCGGGGATGCAGGGTGATGCCATCACAGCCCTCTCCTTCGGCTATCCGCCCTACCTCCTGGTAGACATGCTCGCCACATTGCCAGCCGCTGCGAATCTTGATGGTCAGCGGCAGCGCGGTCACCGCCCGCACCGCCTTAACAATCTCACGAATACCTGCCAAATCTTTAAGCAGCGCCGAACCGGCCCCGCTGGCCACCACCTTGCGCACCGGGCAGCCCATGTTGATATCCAGCAAGTCGGCTTGGTCGGCCACCATCGCTGCTGCCTGGGCCAGGGTCTGGGGGTCGCTGCCAAACAACTGCACCCCCAAGGGACGATCCTCCGGCAGGCTGTGCAGCAGCGCCCTGGTCTTTTCCCCTTCACGAACCATGCCGTTCACGCTGACCATCTCGGTAAAGGCCAGGCTGGCCCCCTGCCTGCGGCAGATCAGGCGGAACGGCAGATTGGTAATGCCTGCCAGGGGTGCCAGCAGGATGTTGTGGGGCAGTACCAAACGCCCAATTTTTAATGGTTGCAGCAACGACACGCGGACCTCTTTGTATAAAATGTAATCAGGCATGCATATTTTTTGTGCAATACTAACACGGGCGAACAGCAGACCGGCAGTGATTTTTTTGTTGCCAGTTGCGGGGCAGAAAGGGTTTAATGACCCATTCGTTTAACGGCCTGCACCACACCACAGACCACCCACGGAGAACCTGCTATGTTTGGAATTGGTATGCCTGAACTGATCGTCATCCTGGTGATCGCCCTGATCGTGATCGGCCCCAACAAGCTGCCCGACATTGCCAAATCCCTCGGCAAGGGACTGGCCGAATTCAAGAAGGCCTCGGACGACTTCCAGCGCAATATTCAGGAGGAAACCCGCAAGGCCGACATACTGAACGCCCAAAAACAGGAACCCCAGCCGACCGAGGCATCCAGCGAACCTGCCGAAGAGCCAGCACAGGAAGCTGCCCAGCAATCAGATGACAGCAAAAAGTCTGCCTAAGCACTAAACGCAACCCGCTAACGACAAACAACGGGCCGGGGGAGACTTCCCCCGGCCCGTTTGTTTTGCTACTCACTGTCCTTAAAAATGAAACGAAGTTTCTTACCTTACTTCACCTCAACCGAGATCTGCTTCGGCTTCACCTCTTCCTTTTTTGGCAACGTAACGGTCAGCACCCCTTTTTCGCAGTTGGCGCTGACCCCTTCCTGGTTGACCGTACCGGGCAGTTTAAAACTGCGCTGGAAGCTGCCGAAGTAGCGCTCAATCCGGTGGTAATTCTCCTTCTTGACCTCGCTCTCATGCTTGCGCTCACCCTTGATGGTCAGAGTGTTGTCCTCGATCCGCACATCGATGTCCTTCTGCTCCACATCGGGCAGTTCGGCCTTGATCACGATCGACTCGGACGTCTCGTAGATATCCACCGCCGGCTGCCAGACCCCTTCCTTGATATCTTCACCGGGAAAGTCGGGCGCTCCCCAGGAAAGGTTCAGCAGGCGGTCCATCTGGTCCTGCATGGTGCGCAGTTCGCGCAACGGGTTGTACTTGACGATTGCCATTGGTTGTCTCCTCCTTCCTCTGTGGTACTGGTGAGCCAGTTTCTACTGTAAACATAAGCACTCTTTACCCAAAGTCAAGGGGCCCCGCGTCAGCCTTTCAGCTTGATGGCACCGTACTGTTGCGCTACTATCGCGGCGTTATCAAAGGGGGAAACGCCATGCTGCAGTACAAGGTTGTCGAACTGTCCAACGTCACCGAAGAAAGCATCGAAGAGACATTGAACGAATGGACCGCCAAGGGCTGGCAGTACGACGGCCTGCAGTTTGCCATGCGCGAGAGCAGCAAACGGCCGGCCATGGCCTTTGTAGTATTTACGCGAGAAGAGAAAAACGACCAGTAGACGCCTGCAAGGAGTTACGCCATGCCGATCACCAAAACCAGCATCCTCTCAACCATTGCCGGAGTCTTCATCCTGATCATCGCCCTAGCTGCCCTGTATACCTGGGCCGCCCTCACTTGGAGCTACTCCAAGGGTGAGCGCACCGGCTATGTGCAGAAGTTTTCAAGCAAGGGCTGGCTCTGCAAGACCTGGGAAGGTGAGCTGACCATGCTGCCGCTGCAGGGGATGGTCCCAGAAAAATTCATCTTCTCGGTCAGGGACGATGCGGTTGCCGACAGCATCAACCGTTCCATGTCAAAGAAACTGGCACTGACCTATGAGCAGCACAAAGGGGTGCCCACCAACTGCTTCGGCGAGTCGGAATACTTCGTTACTGCTGTCAAGGTCATTGAATGAACATCAGACCTAAAGCGGGTGCGTCTCTATACTTCACACCCCATTTCAAGAAGATTATGTTGTGAACATATGCAGACGCGGCTCCGGTGATTTCTCGCAACAAGGGGAATAAAAGGAATGTGCATTTTTTGCACAAACTCAAACCGCTTAAATTTAAGGATGTTAGCTCAAATCACGCTCAACTCTTTCCCAAAAGGAAACGGTTGGAACAACCCTTGTCGCATCAGCTTATTTGCGCTACAGCCATACACATAATTATGCGCACGAGGTCATCCCATGCATAACGAACTCGACGATAACAGCGCACCACAAGGGCAGACGAAGCTAAGTAACGACAGCGAACTACTGCGGCAGCACTGGCAGGATCAAAACAGAGAGGCGGTCACCGAGTTCAACCACTACATCGAGGCCCACGGTTGTTTCAGTGACGGCCTAAGGCTGTTCTGACGACCGCTTTCTGCATTCGATGAGCGCGCTTTAGGCAGCTACGCAGTAGTTGCATTTTTTGCAACAACTACCCTGATTGCCAATTGAACTACCGAGCAATCCTCGGCAGTGCATAACACGGCGAGGAATGTTGCTCCGTCTCTGCTGATCGCCGAAAGCAGGCCGGAGGAGAAGGACGATTGTGAAGGTCGTGGTGAATCTGATCAACCGGGATAATTAAACAATTCCAGAGCACACTTCAAGTCGCGTATACTGTCCCCACAATTCTCATAGGAGGCGATCTAATGCGTAAGTTCTTGCTATTATCTGCCGTGGCGTTACTTCCAGCCTGTGCAAACATGGAAGTGGCCAAATACTCGTTGCAAGACGATGCTGTAAAGCCAAACTTTAGAACTGCAGAATCTGTAGAGTACACGATCGACAACGAATACTTGGAATCCAAATTTGTAACGAATTTTTCCGTTTCCCATGATGAGGCTGGTTTAGCTGAGGAACGTAAAAGACTGGTTGCGGTGATAAACAACAAACTTAAAAATAGCCTTCCAGATACCTTTAAGTATGTTTCCGACATATCCAAATCAACCACAAAGCACAAGGTTGTATTTCAGCCTGTAGTCAGAATCGCAGTACTTGAAAGGGAGCAGGTCGCAACCTCCAATGCATCCTTCAAAGCAAGGATATACTCACAGGGCAGTTATCGGGAAATTACCTTGAAGGGGGAAGCAAGCAGCAATATTTCCTGTTCGGGCGGATTTGCATACATAGGAACAATGGAATACTACAAAAACTTCATGTGGAATGAAGAGCTTGTTAACTGCAGGAACAATTCAATAAACGAATCTGTTTCGAATGCTATCCAGAATTTGACCGACAAATTAAATTATTTGAAGTGAGGTGATATATGAAAACCATTGTAAAGCTAATGTGTATTCTAGGTCTCGTGTCACTGACGGCTTGTACTCAAAAATTGCCCATTTCAAGAACGATTCACCCTGAAATTGCGAACCAGATAAAACCGATATACGGAAATGCAATTGCCTTAAAGGTGTCTATTGATGAAGAACATAAGGTGCTTACCAAGAATCCGACCGGTTTTGTTGGCGGTGGAGTTCCCTTTCAGTCGGAGCTTGGCAATGTATTCTCTGGCGTAACCAGGGACGCTTTTGATGTAATGTTCAATGATGTCTTTTATGTTGACGACTTTACCAATGTGAATCCGAAGGATAACATAGATTTTCTTGTTGATGTTGACTACAACATAAACAAGGTAGAATACGAACTTAGTTACGCAAGCAATAAATTCGATAAGGCGTTATTCGGCGGCACAGCAAAGGTGAACGTGGCCAATAAAGAAAAAAAGAACGTTTATCAGAAATCGTACGATATTGTAGGCAGCTTTGAAAATACAGGAGTTGGAGGAGATACGGCAGCGTTCGAGATTGCAATTTCAAGGTACATCACAACTCTGGTATCTCACCTGAACAACGATGTTAGTTTCAAAAAGCTCTTTTCAAGTCGAGCAAGCAAATATGACAGTGATATTGAGGTAAAACTTGATAAGCTTAAGGAATTGAAGGACAGCGGCACAATTACAGAAGAAGAATACACAAATACAAGAAAACAGTTGTTGAACAATATCTAACTGGATTAAGTCCTATTTTCAAAACCATAAAATGACATAACCACGTCCTTGGACCTGCCCGAAGACCAAAACCGTCAGGTCAGCGCCGACAGCGTTAAACAGCCACTAACACCACACAACAGACCGGACACCCAATGAACACCAACAACACCCTCTACCTGATCGACGGCTCCTCCTACCTCTACCGGGCCTACTTCGCCATCAAACGGCTGTCGTCACCCAGCGGTTTTCCCACCAACGCCATCTACGGCTTTACCCAGATGCTCTTAAAGCTGCTCAAAGACCACCAGCCGCAGCACCTGGCGATGGTGTTCGATGTGGGGCGGGTGACCTTCCGCACCGAACTGTACCCGGCCTACAAGGCCAACCGCGAGGAGATGCCGGCCGACCTGCGCCAGCAGCTGGGGCCGATCCGCGATCTGGTGCGGGCCTTCAACATCCCGGTGGTGGAGCTGGCAGGCTACGAGGCCGACGACCTGATCGGCACCCTGGCGGCCCGCTGGGAGGCCCAGGGCGGCAAGGTGGTGGTGGTGACGGGCGACAAGGACCTGATGCAGATCGTCACCGAGCGCACCACGCTTTTAGACACCATGAAGAACACGGCCTCCGCAATTCCCCAGGTACATGAGCGCTTTGGCGTGGGACCGGACGGGGTGATCGACATCCTGGGTCTGGCCGGCGACAGCTCCGACAACATCCCCGGTGTGCCGGGCATCGGCGAGAAGACCGCCATCAAACTGATCCAGGAGTTCGGTTCACTGGACAGCCTGCTGGAACGGGCTGACCAGGTGCCGGGCAAGACCGGCGAAAAACTGCGGGAGTTTGCGGACCAGGCCCGTCTCTCACGTCAGCTTGCCACCATTATCCGGGATGTACCGCTGGACAAGATTTTCCCCGATGACCCATGCCCCTTGACCCTTGCCCCTGGTGTTCTGGCAGTCCAAGAGCCGGACACGGCCCGCCTGAATGAGCTGTTCAAGGAGTACGGCTTCCACACCCTGATCAAGGAGATGACCGCCCAGCCTACCCTGCAGAGCGACCAGTACCACTGCGTGCTGGCCGTTGAGCAGCTGGAGTCCTTGGCACAGCGGTTAGAATCAGCTCCGGCCTTCGCCTTTGACACTGAAACCACCGGCCTTGATCCCCGCAACGCCGACCTGGTGGGGATCTCGATCTCGCTGGAGCCCCACGAGGCGTACTACATCCCGCTGGGCCACCACTACCTGGGTATGCCGGAGCAGCTGCCCCGCGCAACGGTGCTGGACCGCCTGCGGCCGGCCTTCAGCAACCCGGCCATCCACAAGGTGGGGCAGAACCTGAAATTCGACCTGCAGGTGCTGGCCACGGCCGGGCTGGAAGTCAAAGGAGCCTGGTGCGACACCATGCTCTGCTCCTACCTGCTGAACCCCTCCCGGGGCGGACACGGCCTGGATGCCCTGGCCCAGGAGCACCTGAATCACAAGATGATCTCCTACGACGAGCTGACCGGCTCCGGCAAGAACCGGATCTGCTTCAGTGAGGTGGAGGTTGAAAAGGCCACCCGCTATGCGGCCGAGGATGCCGACGCCACCTGGCTGTTGCACGAGAAACTGCTGCCGATGGTGCGGGAACAGGGGCTGGACAAGCTGCTGTTCGAGCTGGAGATGCCGCTGATGGAGATATTGACCGCCATGGAGCAACATGGCGTGTTGCTGGACCTGAACTATCTGGCCGAACTTGGTGATGGCTTCGGCCAGCGGATGTTGGAGCTGGAAAGGCAGATCGTCGAGCTGGCCGGCGGGCCGTTCAATCTCAACTCCCCCAAGCAGCTGGAAGAGGTGCTGTTTGACCGGCTGGGGTTGCAGTCGGGCAAGAAGACCAAGGGCAAGACCGGCCGCTCCACCGACAACGAGGTATTGACCGGCCTGGCCGAGGAACATGAGATTGTTCGGCTGCTGTTGACCTATCGGGCGCTTACCAAGCTGAAATCAACCTATACCGACGCCCTGGCCAAGCTGACCGACCGAAACGGGCGGGTGCATACCTCCTACAACCAGGCGGTCACCGCCACCGGACGGCTCTCTTCATCGGACCCCAACCTGCAGAATATCCCGATCCGCACCGACGAAGGCCGCCGGATCCGCGAGGCGTTCATCGCACCGTCGGGTTGCCTGATCCTGGCAGCGGACTACTCTCAGATCGAACTGCGGGTGCTGGCCCACCTCTCCGAAGATCCGGTCTTCTGCGACGCCTTCAAGCATGACGAGGACATCCACACCCGCACCGCCAGCGAGGTGTTCGGCCTGTTCCCGGAGCTGGTCACCCCCGAGATGCGGCGTCAGGCCAAGACCATCAACTTCGGCATCATCTACGGCCAGGGGGCCTTCTCGCTGGCCAAGCAACTGGGGGTGGCCCGTAATGTGGCCGAGAAGTTCATCAGCGCCTACAAGGAGCGCCACAGCGGGGCGATCGCCTTCCTGGACAGCTGCATCAGCGGCGCACGGGAGAGGGGCTACGTCACCACCATCCTGGGCCGCCGGCTGCCGATCAGCGACATCAACAGCAGCAACGGCAATCTGCGCTCCTTTGCCGAGCGCAACGCCATCAACTACCCGATCCAGGGCTCGGCAGCCGACATCATCAAACAGGCCATGCTGGGGGTGCAGCGTGCCATCGGGGCGGAAGGGCTCAAAAGCCGCCTGATCATGCAGGTGCATGACGAACTGGTCTTCGAGGTGCCGGAGGCGGAACTGGCAGCGATGCGGGAACTGGTGGAGCGAGAGATGAGTCAGGCGGTCAGCTTGCAGGTGCCGTTAAAGGTGGATATCAACTTTGGTAAAAACTGGAGCGAAGCCCACTAATTCCGCTTCCATGTCAAGGCGCTCTCTTCGTTGGCTTCGTCGCAGACTCCTCAACGTACTGTTTTGTACGCCTGCGTCGTCTGCTCCTCGCCGCCTGGAGATCATCCTTGATCTGTAACCGGAATGCATGAGTCATGATATGAAAAGCGAACAATGTCAGGCCATCGTACTCTCCACCCTGGACTACGGCGAGAGCGACCGGATCATCTCGCTGTTCAGCCTAGAACAGGGGCGGATCAGGGCCTTTGCCAAAGCGGCCCGGGCCAGCCGCAAACGGTTCGGCGGCAGCCTGGAACCGGGCAACCGGCTGGAGCTGACGCTGCAGGTCAGACACGATGGCCTCAGCCGCCTGGAGCGGGTGGAGGCGACCCACGGCCACCCAGGTCTGCGTAGTAGCCTTGATGCTCTATCGCTGGCCCTGTACGGCTGCGAGCTGGTGGAGGCGTTGACACCGGAGGGACACCCCCTGCCCCGCCTGTACCGCCTGCTGACCGCCCTGCTGGAACACCTGGATCAGGGAACAAGCAACGAAGCCGACCGCCGCTTCTTTGAGATCAACCTGCTCAACATCCTGGGCTACCGCCCGCCCCTGGAGAGCGACGCGTTGCGCCCCTTGCAGAACTGCCTGCGGACTGGTAAATTTGGCTTGGTCAACTTTGGCGACGATGAGCTGACGATAGCCGGCCGGCTGCTGGACAGGGCCATCAGCAGCCACACAACACGGCCGCTGAACACGCTTGCCTTTCTACAGGATCTGATCGAACCGAGGAAGTGAATGACTATGAAGCTACCTGTTCTGCTTGCCCTGGCTGCCTTGATGACCGCTCCGCCCGCCAGCTTCGCTGCTCCGGCCGGTTTTGAGCTTGATTTGAAGGAACTTAAAAAACCGTCGCCAACCCTGATTACCCCTCCGAAGCGGGCCGCTACTCCACAGACGACCAAGCCGCAGCCCACCGCCAAGGCACCTGCCAAAAAGGCGCGCCCAGCTGCCAAGACGGCTCTACGAGCTCCCAAAATTGCACCGGCACCACAGCAGGCTGCTGAACAGCTGGTACTGCTGGATGGCGCCAAGGCCTGCATACGGGCACGGCTGCTGCTGGAGGCGGTGGCTAAACCGATACCTGTAGAAGATGCTCTGCAGGGGCTTACCCTGCCGGCAATCGCGGCGGGTCGTCATCAGGGCGCGACGGTGGTTCTTGCCTGCGACCTGCCAACAGCCGAGGCTTACACCTTCGGTCGCTTGCTGGAGGCGGATGGAGTCACGCTGATCAATCTGGCTGCGGATGCTGCGGCAGAGTTGACCGTCGCTACGGTTGCCGAAGCACTGGGGCTTTCCTACCGTTTGCTGCAGGACAACCCGCTCAGCTATCTGACCAGCGACCAGCAGGGCCGTCCGCTCCGGCTGGTGATCGGCACCAGCAGCACCAGCAACTGACCATCACGACAAGACGTCGTCACGCCTAGCGCAGCCGGCTCCGCGCATTGCCGTACTGGAAGAAAGCGATCAGGTGGAACTCATCCTTGGGATAGTTTCTGGGCAGGCTGCCCATCGGTCCAATCAGGCGCAGGGTACGCAACACCTCGTCGTCCAGCAGCTTGCTGCCCGAACTCTCCAATAACTTCACATTGACGATCTCGCCATTGCGGTTAAAGGTAATTCTAACCGGCGTGACCCCTTCGATCCCCTTCAGGGCAGCCTCCTGCGGATAGCGCCAGACACCGTAGACCGAGGTTTCAAAACGTCTCAAAAATGAACCAAACTGGATGTCGTTGGTGTTGAGGAAGTGGGTGTCGCCTTCAGCGATCTCATCGGCATAGCGACGCCGGTAGTTCTCCTCCAGCTTGGCCATCCGGCTGGCGCTGGGCATCAGGCGCGTCGGCAGCGCAGAACCACCACCCGTGGCTGTTGGTGTCTGGGGCTGGGCAGGTTGGCGGCGGAGCAGTTCACTGGCAGAGGTGCCAGTCGTATCCGGCCTGGTGGCTGGCGTTCTGGACCGGCTAGGCGGCCCTGGCGGGCCAGGGGGAGGGGTTTGACTACGTTGCGGAACCGGTCGGGTAATCCGCATATCACCTTTGGGTGCGGTTTCCCTGGCAACACGTCGTCGCTGGTCTGAAGGACGGGCCTGTTGCTGGTCGTCCCGCGGCATCGCTTTCAACTCAGGCATATCCTGCAGATCAATAAAGGTCGGCTCTGTGAACTGCGGCTGCTGTTTGGGCCAGAGGTACACCACCGTAAAACCGACAACGTGCAGCACGAGAGAGAGTACCAGCAGGTACAGAAACCCCTTTTCGACATACTGGTCTGACAAAACCGGTCTAGCCAGCTTGGTACCCTCCTGAAGCTATAAAAAAAGGGATGCCTGGTCCGCATCCCCTCTTCCAAAAGTCTCTCCGCCCTGTCGTTGTGGCCCCAAAGGTCCTCTGGCGAGTTCCTCTACAGATGGGTCTCAATATACCGCTTCAGGCAATTCCCACGTACAGAGGGCAGCACACCACGGCAGGGAACGATCCCCGTTTCAACAAGTATTCCGCCCGGGCGCTACAGGCCGTCACGGGCAGGGCAGAGAGCACGGTGTAGACGGTTTTATCGTAGTCCTGCCGGTTCATTTTTTCAAGCGCTTTGTGTTGAGCACTGCTGCAGGCAGTGCTGCAGCCTGCGAACATCGGCCATCAGCGCCTCAAAGCCGGGGAACGTCAGCGATTGGGGACCATCGGACAAGGCCTTTTCCGGCTCGGGGTGCACCTCCACCAACACACCGTGGGCACCAGCCACCAGGGCCGCCTTGGACATCGGCGTCACCAGACTGCGCTTACCGGTGGCATGGGAGGGATCCACCATGATCGGCAGGTGGGTCAGCTCTTTCACCAGCGGCACCATGGCCAGATCAAGCGTATTGCGGGTGGCGGTCTCAAAGGTACGGATACCGCGCTCGCAGAGGATCACCTGCTGGTTGCCCTCGGCCAGGATGTATTCGGCAGCGGCCAGAAACTCCTCGATGGTGGCGCTCATGCCCCGCTTCAACAACACCGGCTTGCGGATCTTGCCCAACTCCCGTAGCAGATCGAAGTTCTGCATGTTGCGGGCTCCCACCTGCAGCAGGTCGGCATACTCGGCCACTAAGCCGACGTTATCCGGGCTCATTACCTCGGTCACGATCGGCAGACCGGTTGCCTCGCGGGCCTTGGCCAGCAGCTTCAGTCCCTCTTCGCGCAGGCCCTGGAAGGTGTGGGGGCCGGTGCGGGGCTTGAAGGCGCCGCCACGCAGCAGATCGGCACCGGCCTGTTTGACGAAACGGGCGGTTGTAAGTATCTGCTCCTCGCTCTCCACCGCGCAGGGACCGGCAACCACCACCGGCCGCTGCCCCTCGCCGATCTTGACCCCGGCCACATCAACAATCGTATCCTCGGGGTGGAAGTCGCGGGAGACCAGCTTGTACGGCTTGGAGACATGGATTGTCTGTTGTACGCCGGGCAGGTCGCGGATAGTTGCATCATCCACATAGCCCTTGTTGCCCAGCACACCGATGGCGGTCCGCTCACCACCGGGAATCGGCGCGGCGCTGAAACCCAACTGTTTGACGTTCTGAATCACCTTATCGATATCAGCCTGGCTGGCGGTGTGGCTCATCACGATCAACATACTACCTTCCTTTCATCACTGCTGGCGGCTGGCCATCTGCTGCAGCCGCTCCATCTGCAAAATAGTAACTTTTCGTCCGTCCAGCTCGATGATCCCCTCCTCCTTCAGCTTGCGGAAGGTGCGGGAGATGGTCTCGCCGGCAGTGCCCAACTGGGCTGCCAGTTCACCCTTCTTGATGCCCAGCTCCAGGTAGGTGATCCCGCCGTAGCTGGTGGACTGTTCCTCGGCCCGTTTGATCAGAAACGAGGCCAGCCGGGAGGTGACGTCGGCAAAGGTCAACTCCTCGATCTGGCGTGCGAAACGGCGTAGGGAAAGCGACAGCGACACCACCAGATTCAGGGCGAACTGCGGTTTGGAACCCATCAGCTCCATGAACCCCTGGCGGGGCAGGAACAGCACCTCGCCTGGTTCCAGGGCGCGGGCCTCGGCCGGATAGCGGCCGTCACCGAAAAAGGCCGCTTCGGCAAAGGTCTCACCGGGGTGCACAAAGTGCAGCACCTTCTCGCGCCCCTCCGGTGAGACCCGGCACAGCTTGAGGTGACCCTCGATCAGCAGAAAGAAACCGGTGGCCTCCTCCCCTTCACTGAACAGGGTCTCCCCCTTGCTCACCGCGCGACGCACCGTAATGGCCGCCAACGACTGCAGATCCTCATCGTTGAGACCTGAAAACAAGAGCGATTTTTTGAGCAGACTGACGAGATCCATTATGCCTTCACGAAGGCTACAACCGTCTCAGCCACCTTGGCCGGAGTCAACCCGAACTGCTCAGCCAGCACGTCGGCCGGAGCCGATGCACCGAACTGTTCCCAGCCGATGAACAGGCCTTCCTCACCCAACAGCCGGCCCCAGGATTCGCCACGGCCGGCCTCGATGGCCACCCGCTTGACACCGGCCGGCAACACCGAACGACGGTAGGCCAGCGGCTGGGCCATGAAGGTGCCCAGATCAGGCACCGACACCACCCGGGCGGCTACCCCCTGGCCTGCCAGCAGCTTGGCGGCTTCCAGGGCCAGCGAAACTTCGGAGCCGGAGGCCATCAGCACCACTGCCGGATTGGCCGCATCGGCCAGCACATAACCACCCATCAGTGGTTGGGTCGGGTCGCTGCCCTCAATACGGGGCAAGAGCGGCAAAGCCTGACGGGTCAGGATCAGGGCGGTGGGGCCGTTGTGGTACTTGAGCGCGGCATACCAGGCCAGAGCAGTCTCAGCTGCGTCAGCCGGCCGGATCACCTGCAGGCCGGGGATCATCCGCAGCGAAGCGGTATGTTCGATCGGCTGATGGGTCGGACCATCCTCGCCAACGGCGTAGGAATCGTGGGTAAAGATGTAAACCACCTGCTGCTGCATCAGGGCCGACAGCCGCACTGCCGAACGGCAGTAGTCGGAGAAGACCAGGAAGGTGGCGCCGTAAGGGATAAAGCAGCCGTAGAGCGCCATGCCGTTACAGACCGCCCCCATGGCATGCTCGCGGATACCGAAGTGCAGGTTGCGGCCGCCAAAGGCGCCCGGTTGCACCGAACCGCCGCCCTTGATGTCGCTGTTGTTGGAGGGGGCCAGGTCGGCGGAGCCGCCGGCCAGGGCCGGGATCAGCTCGGCAGCCTTCTGCAGCACCGCACCGGACAGGGCGCGGGTGGCGCCGGTCTTGCCGTCCACCACGGCCAGCAGTTGTTGAGCCAGATCGGCCGGCAGCTGCTTCTGCCAGGTGGCATCCCACAGCTTGGCCTTGTCGGGGTTGGCGCTACGCCAGGCAGCAAACCCCGCCTGCCAGGCGTCATAGCCCTTCTTCATCTCGGCCACCCGGCCTGCGCACAACTCGCGCACCTCGGCCGGCACCTCAAACGGTCCCAGTTCCCAGTTCAGGTTGGTGCGGGTAGCGGCCAGTTCGTCCTTGCCCAGCGGCGAGCCGTGGGCCCCGGAGGAACCCTGTTTGTTGGGCGAGCCAAAGGCGATCTGAGTGGTGGCGATGATCAGCGACGGCTTGGCGGTCTCGTTGATGCCGTTCTGGATGGCGCTGGTCAGGGCGGCGTGGTCGTGGCCATCCACCTTCTGGATATGCCAGCCGGCGGCCTCAAAACGCTTGGCCACATCCTCGGACCAGGCCAGGTTGGTCGTACCCTCAATGGTGATGCTGTTGTCATCGTACAGGTAGACCAGGTTGCCCAGGCCCAGGTGGCCAGCCAGGGCCGCTGCCTCATAGCTGATCCCCTCCTGCAGGTCACCGTCACCAACCAGACCAAACACCCGATGGGTGATCGGAGAGAAGTCAGGGGTATTGAACCGCTCGGCCGCCATCTTGGCGGCCAGGGCCATGCCAACGCCGTTGGCAATCCCCTGCCCCAGCGGGCCGGTGGTCACCTCAACGCCGGGTGTGTGGCCAAATTCAGGGTGGCCGGGGGTTTTGCTGCCCCACTGGCGGAAGTTTTTCAGTTCATCCATGGAGAGATCAAAGCCGAACAGGTGCAGCAGCGAATAGAGCAGCATCGAGCCATGACCGGCCGAAAGGACGAAACGATCGCGGTTGGCCCAGGCGGTATCGCCGGGATTCACGTTTAAAAAGCCGCCCCACAGGGCAACGGCCATATCGGCAGCCCCCATCGGCAGACCGGGGTGGCCTGAATTGGCCTTTTCAACCGCATCAGCGGCAAGAAAACGGATGGTATCGGCAGTGCGGCGGGCTTGTTGCGGGGTAAGCGGGGTGGACATCGGTACAATTCCTTTCAAAAGAGGCCTTAAAAGTGGGTATAGCCGGAAGCAGATGGCTGGAAGTTCGATCCGTCCGGCAGGCAGGCAACCACCTGTCCAGAGTCGGTTACTTTACCAAT
This sequence comes from Trichlorobacter sp., assembly GCF_034008105.1. Lineage (NCBI taxonomy): Bacteria > Pseudomonadati > Thermodesulfobacteriota > Desulfuromonadia > Geobacterales > Geobacteraceae > Trichlorobacter > Trichlorobacter sp. The sequence continues at coordinate 14,660 of NZ_JAVEPN010000006.1, read as the reverse complement.
AACCGTCACCGGAACGCCAGCACTATTTGCCGTTTCCAGGATGGCGGCCCGCCGGGCCGGGGGGGCGGTAAAACAGAGCTCGTAATCCTCGCCACCGGCCACTACCAGCTGCCAGGGGGTTGGGGATGCACCGGCGGTTACGGCATCAAACGGGGTTGAGCGCGGGACTTGAGCGAGCAGAATCTCGGCGCCGCAACCGGACTGGTGGCAGAGATGCCCCAGATCGGCCAGCAGACCATCGCTGATATCAATCATGGCGCTGGCCAGACCGGCCTCGGCCAGGTTCTGCCCCAACCCGCAGCGCGGGGTCGGATCGAGGTGTCTATTAACGACATATTCCGTCGCATCATCGCCAATAGAGCCTTTATCTTTCAGCAACAGCCGCAAGCCAAGGGCGGAGTCACCCAGACTGCCACTGACCCAGATATCATCACCCGGCCGGGTGCCGCTCCGCCGCAGCAGCAGTTCGGGCCGTTGTTCCCCCATGATGGTCACCGAGATCACCAGACCGCTCTTGGAGCCGCAGGTATCGCCACCGGCCAGCAGCACGCCATGCTCGGCGGCCTGTTCAGCCAGGCCATCCAGAAAGGCCTCGATCTGGTCCAGGGGAAAGCCGGCCGGAATGGCCAGGGAAAGGAAAAACCAGCGGGGGCGTGCCCCCATGGCGGCCAGGTCGGAGAGGTTGACCGCCAGACTCTTGCGCCCCAACAGATGCAACTGGCCGAAGGAGCGCTCAAAATGCACCCCTTCGGCCAGCAGGTCGGTGGAGACCACCAGTTGCATCCCCGGTGAGGGGGAAAGCAGGGCGGCATCATCGCCAATCCCCAGCTCCGGCGGGGCGGGTTGGGGAAATCGGACGCGAATCCGGTCAATTAGGCCAAATTCGCCGAGAGAGGAGAGGGAAGTGGTGGTCTTCATTTGTTGGTAATGAGTGAGAAAATCTGTTGTTTCAGGATCGGCAGGTCAGTGGTAACCGAAAGCCAGACTGAAACGATGTCAACACCGAAATAGTGATGAATCAGTTTGTCGCGGAAGCCTGCCAGATCTTTCCATGGCACTTCCGGATGCTGACTACGCAAGGCTGAAGAAACATTCTTGCTGGCTTCGCCGATGATCTCAAACTGTCGTATAACGGCATCCTGTACCAGCCTGTTTTGCCTGAATCCTTCTGCATCAAGCCCTTGCGTGTACAGTTCAATCTGGATTATGGCATCGGTAATATGGGCAAGATATACTTCATCATTTTTGATCATTACAGTATCACCTTGAGCTCAGCTTTAATCTGGTCACGCAGGTACGGACTTAGCCCCTGTTCCGTAACCAGATCAATCTTAATGCCAAGCAGTTCCGAAAGTTCGCGTTCTATCCGTATCTGCGTCAGCAGACTCGTTGGATGGACAAAGTCTACCAAAAGATCAAGGTCACTATCAGGTCGGGCAGTTCCACGGGCAAATGATCCAAAGATTCCAAGTTTGCTGACACCTTGTTGTTTGCAGTAGGGAAGAATTTGCTCTGTCATTTGCTGAAGGTTCATATTAAGCTTCAGTTTCTCACCCATCGCAGCCTCCTGCTTATGAACGTACATCAGTGCCCTCCTCATTACACACTGTGTCCTGCGAAATTACCGACTCTGTGATCCGCACATGAGGAAGTTTTGGCCTCGCTACATATTCAACGGCCTCTTTGAGCCACGGCTTACGATTGGGGCAAAGAACAATCTCATCAACAAACTGATTGAGTTCAACGGACACGCATGCCCCTTTTTCGCCTGCAGCTTTTAAGAACTCCATCTCTGTTATTTGACAGCCCAAAGCATCTGCTTGCTGGATTACTGGAGAAAAATCTAGTGGGTTGTCGCATGAATCGCTTGAGATACAAAGCCGCAATTCCTGCTCATGCTGAAAGGCTTTGCGTTTGAACAGAACAGGCGTGTAGAGGTTGGTTTCGAGAGTATCTGACTCGCTGTAATCAACACTACCAATATAAACAGGGACTGAAGACCGTTCTAATGACTTGATAAGCCTATTAACACTCGTTTTGACAGCAACTGTTTCACCGTATGGACTGCCATAACATTTCCACATAGCATCTGATTCACTGTCATTCATGTGCCAGCAGTTAATGTATTTTGTAAAACGGATATATCGGCTCTTACCTTTATCCCAATTTCTGGGCATAAATCCTTCCCAGCCATCTTCATGCTGGTCAAGCCGTGAAAAATAGAGGTTTTCATGCGCTATCAGCCAAGAAAACTGACCAAATGACATGTAGCGCCAGATGATGGTAGTTTCAGGTGGAAGCTTAAACGCTTGATGTTGCTTGTACATAGAGGAACCTTACTTACACATCATTTGCTGCTTGGCAAGCTCATAACCTTTGCATTCGCCAAGCTTGCATGCATTCATCAGATCAATGCAGCCCTGTTTGACCTTTGGAATCACCATATAGGCTAAGCCACGCCCCATAATTGCAGGCGTAAAGGCTGGTGTCAGACTTAAAGATTTATTAAAATCAGAAATAGCCTTTTCTGGCTGCTCCAAAGCCAATTTTGCGCGCCCCCGATTGTAGTAGGTTAATGCATCATTAGGGGCGATTCGAATAGCATGATCATAAAATTCAACGGCCTTTGAGTACATCTCTAAATCGCTATACGCATTACCAAGATCAGAATAAACAGTCGAATATTTTGAGTTAATTTGAATTGCCTGATTGAAATCGTTGATCGCTTTCTGGTGATCATTTAAAGCAGTAAAAACAATTCCCCTATTGCGATATGCGGTAGCATCTGTAGGGGCTAGACGAATTGCTTGGTCATAATCGTTAACGGCCTGTTGGTATTGATTGAGTGCCTTATAAGCAATTCCCCGGTTGTTATAAACATCAGCACTGCCTGGATTAAGGCGGATAGCCTGAGTATAATCGTCAATAGCCAACTGGTATTGATTCAAATCACTGTAGGCATTTCCTCGATTATAGTAAGCGCTGGCATACGCGGGATCTAGGTAAATAGCCTGGTTGTAGTCGGCTATAGCCTGCTCGTACTGGTTAAGCGATATATAGGTTTTTCCGCGGTTGTAGTAAGCAGGAGCATAAGATGGATCTAATTTAACAGCCTGATTTAAGTCTTTAATGGCCTGCTGGTGGTTTTTAAGATCTAGGTAAGCAGCCCCTCGATTGCTGTAGGCTAATGCAAAATTAGAATTTAGTTTGATCGCTTGTGTATAGTCCTTAATTGCCTTTGAATACTGCTTAAAAACCGCATAAGCAAGCCCACGGTTGTTGTAGAAGGCTGCATCAGTAGGATTAAGCTGAATGGCGTGGGTGATGTATTCAATTGCTTTTAGGGGTTCTGCATATTTTTCCCCGTCCCACAACGCCATCGCCTTATCAAACCACTCTACTGCCGTCAGCCCATCACGGGTTTTTTGAAACTCTTTTTTCAAGGATTCCTTCTGCTTCTCTGTCTTCCCCTGCTGCTTGTTCTCTTTTTCCAGTTCCGCAATTCGGGCCAGCAGTTCTTTTTCTCTCACACGGGCAGTCTTCAAATCCTTGAGGTGGTTACGGTCCTGCAGCAACCGCTTCAGGCTCTGGTCCAGCACAGCGGTATCCAGCTCTACCTTGACAGTGATCTCCAGACCAAACCCATCACCATCGGTGTAGTTCTTCTGCTTGATCACCTCGGCCTTGGTGACCCCGGCCGTCAGGGCCAGAATCTCATCGCTATCCACCTGCGAGTCCTTCACCACCGTGGTACTTTCTATATAGGTGCCGAACTGCTCCAGCGCCTCGCGCTTGGCGCGAGCTATGCCGGCAGTGCGAGCATCATCCGGCGATTGACTGCCGCCGAATGGCTGCTGCACGGTGTGGGTGACGACCTTGATTTCGGCAAAAGCTGGAAGAGGCAAAAGCAGCGCAACGGCACAAACCAGCAATAGCATGTTTCGCATAGAAAGACCTTTCGCTACTAACGTTCTGTTTCCCAAGGATTGCACACCGCTGCCCCGCAGCGTTGCAGATCCCTGACATTGCGGGTGATAACCGTAAAGCCACTGCGCAAGGCCGTTGCAGCGATCAGGGAATCCTTCACCGGCAGCTTTTCACCCGCTTTTTCCGCCTCACCTTGCATCCGTCCCCAAAGGACCGCCGTCTCCAGATCAAGACCGACAATTCGTCCTTCAAAGCGCTCAACAAGATCATGTTCAACCCAGGAGAGCAACGCCTGCTTGCGATCCCCTGCAGCCAGCTTGGCAACGCCTTTATTAAGCTCGCCCAGCACCAGCACACTGATGAACAGCCGCTGTTCGTCCTGCTCATCCAGCCAACGCAGAACAGCTGGATGCGGCTCTTTTTTGACCAGTTCAGAAATCAGGCAGGTATCCAGCAGGTATTTCACAGATCGACCTCACGCGAGAGGTCATCGCTGCGCTGCAGGTCCAGTTCCAGTCCGTGCAATGGCGACTTTTTAAAGAAGCTGGCCAAGGACTCTTGTGGGGCGTTCAGCCGGCGGAATTCTTCAAAGGAGACAACCACTACAGTCGGCTTGCCGCGCAGGGTGATGGTCTGCGGCCCGTCATGGACAGCACGCTCAACCACCTGGCTCAGCCGATTCTTGGCGTCCTGCAACTGCCACTGCCGCTCAAAGGTATGTTGATCTTTTATCGTTGCTTTCATGCCACCCTCCGCAAACTAGCCAGTCTAGCCAGATGACACTATCACAGATGCAGTTTGTATGCAAAGCGGTCTTTCTGACTGTACGTACAGCCGCCCTGAAAACAAGCGGGGCATGGTGTGTGACACCATGCCCCGTCTCCCATCGTACTGTTCACAGCCGCATCAGGCCGTAATCTCGCGGTTGGGGCGCACCACCACCTTGGGGGTGGCTGACTTGGGCTTGCCTTTTGGCGCCGGGATCGGATAGCGTTCCAGGGCCAGCTTGAGTACCTCGTCGATCTCCTTGACCGGCACAATCCGGACCTTTTTCTGCATCTCCTTGGGGATATCCTCCAGGTCCTTTTTGTTCTGTTCCGGAATGATCACCGTTTTCATGCCGGCCCGTACCGCAGCCAGTATCTTTTCTTTCAGCCCGCCGATCGGCATGACCTTGCCCCGCAGAGAGAATTCACCGGTCATGGCCACATCTTTTTTGACTGCGGTCTTGGTCAAGACCGAGACCAGGGCGGTTACCATGGCGCAACCGGCCGAGGGGCCATCCTTGGGCACTGCGCCGGCCGGCACATGCACATGAATCTCGTTTTCCTGAAACCAGTCAGGGGCGATATGGAAATCGCTACCGTGGGAGCGGATATAGGCCAGAGCAGCCTGCACCGACTCCTTCATCACATCGCCCAGTTGGCCGGTCAACGCCAGCCCTCCCTTGCCCTGCATGGTGGTGGCCTCGATATGCAGCACCTCGCCCCCCACCGATGTCCAGGCCAGACCGTTCACCACACCGACCTCGTTTTTATCCATCTCATCGTCCCGCAGAAACTTGGCGGCGCCCAGATAGGTGGTCAGGGTGGTGGGGGTGATCTTCATCTGCCGATTGGAACCTTCTGCTATCTTGCGGGCCACCTTGCGGCAGACCGTACCGATCTCCCGCTCCAGGTTACGCAGACCGGCCTCGCGGGTGTACTTGGCGATCAGCTCCTTGAGCGCCTCGTCCTCAAAGGCGATATGCTTGGCTTTCAAACCGTTATCTTTGAGCTGACGCGGCACCAGGTACTTCTTGGCGATCTCCAGCTTCTCCTCCTCGGTGTAACCGGGGATATTGATGACTTCCATCCGGTCGTAGAGGGCCGAGGGGATCGGATCGCTGTGGTTGGCGGTGGCCACGAACAGCACGTTGGACAGATCATAGGGCAGGTTGACATAATGATCGGAAAAGGCGTTGTTCTGCTGCGGGTCCAGCACCTCCAACAACGCTGCCGAAGGATCGCCCTTGTAGTCGTAGCCCAGCTTGTCCAGCTCATCCAGCATGAAGACCGGGTTCTTGGTGCCGGCCTGCTTCATGCCCTGAATGATCCGGCCCGGCAACGCCCCCAGGTAGGTGCGACGGTGACCGCGAATCTCGGCCTCATCCCGCACCCCGCCCAGTGAAATCCGCACGAACTTGCGGTTCAAGGCCCGGGCGATGGATTTGCCCAACGAGGTCTTGCCCACGCCGGGGGGGCCCACAAAGCAGAGGATCGGCCCCTTCATCTTCTTGTTCAGCTTGCGCACCGCCAGGAATTCAAGAATCCGCTCCTTGACCTTGTCCAGGTAGGAGTGATCCTCGTCCAGGATCTGCTTGGCGCGCTTGATGTCCAGCGAATCGCGGGTGGTCTTGGACCAGGGGATGTCGATCAGCCAATCCAGGTAGGTGCGGATCACGCCTGCCTCACCGGAGTCGCTGTGCATCCGCTCCAGACGCCCCAACTGCTTGAGAGCCTCCTTCTGGACCGCCTCCGGCATCTTGGCCGACTCGATGGACTTGCGCAGTTCCTCCAGCTCCTCACGGCCGTCGTTGTCGCCCAGCTCCTGCTGGATGGCCTTCATCTGCTCGCGCAGGTAGTATTCCTTCTGGTTCTTGCCCATCTCCTCCCGAGCGGCGTTCTGAATCTTGGCCTGCACCGAAAGCATCTCGTGTTCCTTGGCCAACAGTTCGTTGACCTTGGTCAGACGTTTGATCGGGTCCTCAATCTCCAGCAGCGTCTGGGCCTCGATCAGCTTGAGGCCGATGTTGCTGGCGATCAGGTCGGCCATACTGCCGGGGTCGGCGATGTTTTCAAGGATTACCATCACCTCGGGGGAGATCTGCTTACCCAGTTCGGCCACCTTGGTCAGCTGCTCACGCACGGTGCGGATCAGCGCCTCGGTCTCCAGGTTTTCCGGGGCCGGCAGGTCGGACATCCGTTCGATCCGTACGGTGTAGTGGGGCTTTTCCTCCACAAACTCACTGATGCGGGCCTTGACCAGCCCCTGCACCAGGATCTTGACCCGACCATCAGGCAGCTTCAGCATCCGCATGATCATGGCCACGGTGCCCACCTGATAGATCTTGTCCGGACTGGGGTCTTCCTCACTGATCTCGTGCTGGGTGGCCAGCATGATCATCCGGTCGCCAGCCAAGGCCTGATCCACCGCCTTGATGGATGACTCGCGGCCCACAAACAAGGGAATGATCATAAAGGGGTAGACCACTACATCGCGCACCGGTAGCAGCGGCAACTCCTCAGGGATATGCAACTCTTCAGCCGCATCGCTGACGGCTTCGTTGATTACTTTTTCTTGCTCAGACTTACTCACAACCTGGCTCCTTAATCACAATACGACGTTCGCGCCCCTTGGGGCAGATGATCCGCAGCACGCCGCGCTGGTATTCGGCACGCAGCTGACTGCTGTCCACCTGGTCCGGCAGTCGCACCGTGCGACGGAAACGGCCAAAATGCCGTTCCAGACAGATATAGCGGGCCCCTTCCTGGCGAGGCTCGGCCCGTTTTTCCACTTCGATCTGCAGCACCATGCCCCGTTGCACCACGTTGATGACTGATGCATCAACACCGGGCAGATCCAGCTCCAGCACAATGGTCGACTCGGTCTCAAAGCTGTCCATCGGCACTGTCAAGCCGCCCTCGTCCTCCGCCAGGGTGTGGGGGTCAAGCACCTGCAGCAGCCTGCGCATCTCATCGAGATGCCGATTATACATTCCCGGGAACAACGGCTTTTTGACACCCGATCGCGGCATGGGCCTCACCTGCTGGAAGGTAGCGATTACTCAGATGACAGCTGCTTTTTACCTGTTAGTCTGATGTAACCATTCGTTCGGTGAATGTCAAGGTGCAGGGGCCGACACCGCAACCAAAAAAACATTGACTTGCGGACCACTTTTGCAGGAAAGTCGGCAGCATTCTTTACCAAACAAGGAGTACTTTCTGCGATGGAACTGAAGAACAGGATCTGGATGACCGGCGCCCTGGAATGGTTTGCCTATATCGACGATGAAGAGGTGTTTCTGGGCAGCAAAAACTTCCCCAGCCCGCTTGAGGAAGGCGACCAGTGGACCAGTGAAGTTGGTGACGTCTTCAAGGTCGAAGACGGAGAGATCAAGAAGATCGGCCATACTGAGCCGCCGAAGAGGTACTGGTAGGCACCAGGTCGATAATCGTTACTTCCGGCGGGGCCAGAAAGCGGATCGGCGGCCCCCAGGTGCCGCTGCCCCGACTGACGTAGAGCCAGCCTCCTTCGTCCAGACGGGTCAACCCGGCCCGCACCGGAAAATGAAGCCAGGTAAGCAGGTTGAACGGAAAGACCTGCCCTTTGTGCACATGGCCTGACAACTGCAGATCAAAGCGCCCCCGGCTGGCATCGGCCACCACCGGTCGGTGCTTGAGCAGCAGCACAAAACGGTCGGCCGGCACTGCGGCCAGCAGACGCGATTCATCCTCAGGCCGAAATTCCCCTCGCTGACCGGCTGCCGGATCATCCACCCCCACCACGGTCAGAAACTCGCCCACCTCTCGCTGATCGTCCCGCAGCAGCTGAAAACCTGAGCGCTGCAAAAAGACAGTGGCCTGCCCGAAACCGGCGTAGTACTCATGATTGCCGTAGACGGCAAACATCCCCAAGGGAGGCGTCAGCCCCCGAAACATCTCCGAAACACCGTCAAAATGGCTGACATGGCCATCCACGATATCGCCGGTGGCCACCAGCATATCCGGCGCGGCCCGCCGGATCGCATCCACCACCCGGCTTGCCCGGCCATCCCGCACGATCAGACCCACATGCAGATCGGAGATCAGCGCGATCCGCACCCGCTCAACCCCAGCCGGCAACTTGGCCGAGGGCAGCACGACCTGCTCGGTCCTGACCGCCTGGGCCTCAAACCAGCCATAGGTGATGATCAGGGCGGCGGTCAGACAGCAGAACCAAAACAGGGGACGGGGCGCAAACAGGGCAACGGTTGGCACCCGCACAAAGAAACTGGCTAGGTAATGGGAGAGGCGCAGCAGATCAAACAGCGCCAACAGCGTGATCACCAGGAACAGAAAGCCCATCCAACAGAAACCCACATAGGCCAGCGCCTGGGCGATCAGCTCATGTCCGCCCCGTTCCAGCAACCGCACCGCCAGTGGCGCGACGATCATCGCCAGCAGCCAAAGCAGAAGCAGCCCAGCGCCGGTCCGCCCCAAGGCGAGCCCTTGCCAGGCCCGCAGCAGAAAATAGCCGTGAGCCGCACCATACACCAGGAAAAATGTAAGCAAGAACAGGTTCATCCGCACACCTTCCCCTGCCGCAACTTTCCCCTTGTCATCGGGGGGTTCCTGCACAATACTGCTGCACCGTGACTACCACAGCGCCCACATATTCTCAACCACGGAGTGACGACCTGACCGTCGAAGTGGCCGTGCCGCTGCCGCTGGATGGCAGCTTCCACTACTGCGTACCGCAGGAACTGGCTGCACGGGTACGACCCGGCGTGCGGGTGCTGGTCACCTTCGGCCGTCGCAAGGTCAGCGCCTACGTGTTGGGCCTCAATTCGCCCCCTGCAGGTCAGCAGCTGAAGGCAGTTCTGGAGGTGCTGGATGACGAGCCGCTCTGGACAGAGCGGGAGCTGGTCTTCTTCCGCTGGATCGCCGACTACTACCTGCACCCGCTGGGCGAGGTCTTAAAGACCGCCCTGCCGGCCGGCATCAACCTGCAAAGCAGAAAAGGGGCCGGTCCAGAGACCATCATCGGCGGACGTACGGTACTCAGGCAACGGATCTTCAGCAGCAGCGGCCAGACGCCGCCAAAGCCGCTGCGGGGCAAGGCAACCGAAATCCTGGCCTTTCTCAACGAGTCCGGTGAGGCCTCCTCAACAGAACTGAAGGCCCGCTTCGGCGACTGTTCGGCCAATCTGAAACGATTGACCGAGCTGGGCCTGGCGCGGCTGGAACACCGTGAGGTCTACCGCAACCCGTTCAGCGGCGAGCAGGTGGAGCGCGACCGCCCCAAGGAGTTGCACCAGCACCAGCAGGCCGCCCTGCAGGCAGTGCTGACTGCCGCTGACCAGGGAGGTTTTGCCCCCTTTTTGCTGTATGGCATCACCGGCAGCGGCAAGACCGAGGTCTACCTGCAGGCCATCGCCCACAGCCTCGGCCAGGGGAAAAGCGCCCTGGTGCTGGTACCGGAAATATCGCTGACCCCGCAGTTGGTGCGCCGCTTTCGCGCCCGTTTCGGCGACGGCATCGCCGTGCTGCACAGCGCCCTGTCCGACGGCGAGCGTTACGACGAGTGGCGTCGCATCCGGCGCGGTGAGGCACCGATCGTGATCGGCGCCCGCTCGGCCATCTTCGCGCCCCTGGAGCGGATCGGCATCATCGTGGTGGACGAGGAACACGAGGCCTCCTTCAAGCAGTCCGACGGCCTGCGCTACAATGCCCGTGACCTGGCCCTGGTGCGCGGTCGCGACGAGGGCGCCGTGGTGCTGCTGGGATCGGCCACACCGCTGGTGACGACCATCCAGGCGGCACGGGATGGCCGCCTGACCTTGCTGGAACTGCCTGAGCGGGTGGCTGGCCGCCCCCTGCCAGAGTTACTGCCAATCACCACCCGTCTGACCGCCGAGTCTCCGCTGTCTCCCGAACTGCTGGCAGAGCTGACCAGCAATCTGGAGCGTGGCGAGCAATCGTTGTTGTTCCTCAACCGGCGCGGTTTCGCCACCCTGCTTTCTTGCCCGTCCTGCGGAGAAGCCCTTTCCTGCCCAAACTGCTCAGTCTCGCTCACCTACCATCGCGGCCGTGGCGAGAGCCGCTGCCACTACTGCGACTACCGGGTGCCGGCCCCCGGCACCTGCCCGGCCTGCGGCGAGCTGGAACTGAAGGAACTGGGCGTCGGCACCGAGCGGGTCGAGGCCGAACTGCGGGCACACTTTCCCGAGGCGCGCATCGCCCGAATGGACAGCGACACCACCGGCGGCAAGGACGGCCACAACCGGATTCTCTCCCGGGTGGCCCGGGGTGAAGTAGATATCCTGGTGGGCACCCAGATGATCGCCAAGGGGCACGACTTTCCCGGTGTGACCCTGGTGGGGGTGCTGCAGGCGGAAGGCTCGCTCTACCTGCCCGATTTTCGGGCTGCCGAGCGGACCTTTCAGGTGCTGTCCCAGGTGATCGGCCGGGCCGGCCGGGGCGAGCTGCCGGGACGGGTGGTGCTGCAGGCCGCCACCCCTGAACACTACGCCGTGGCCCGCGCCCTGCAGCATGATTTTGACGGATTTTGCACAGAAGAGCTGGAGTTCAGACAGGAACTGTGCTATCCGCCCTTCGGCCACCTGGCGGCCATCCAGTTTTCCGGCACTGCCGAAGGGGCCACCCGCGACGCAGCCGCTGTAGCAGCGCGACTACTGACCCAGCTCAAGGCACGGCTCGGCCTGCGGCTGGAGATTCTTGGTCCGGCCCAGGCCCCGCTCTATCGCCTGCGGGGACGCTTTCGCCATCAGATTCTCCTGAAAGCAGCCCAGCGTGCCGACCTGCGCCGCCTGCTTGCCGCCTACCGCCGCGACCGCAGCCTTGCCACCAACGTACGCGAAGCACTGGACATCGATCCGGTGGACCTGCTGTAACACAAAGTGAACAACATGCCGAAACTGCCGGCCGGGCTGAGCGCCTTAAACGCCACCCAGTTTCTGGGGGCGATGAACGACAACATCCTCAAGCTGCTGATCATCTTTTTCCTGATTCAGGCCCAGGGCAGCGACCGGGCAGGCATCGTCACCGCCACCACCGGGGCCGCCTTTGTAGTGCCCTTCCTGCTTTTTTCCGCACCGGCCGGCTGCCTGGCGGACCGTTTCAGCAAGAGCCGGATCACCGTGCTGGTCAAGGCAGCCGAGGTACTGATCACCTCCTTTGCCGTACTGGCCTTCAGCCTACGGCTAGAGACCACACTCTACCTGCTGCTGTTCCTGATGGCTGCCCAAAGCGCCTTCTTCGCGCCAGCCAAGTACGGCATCATCCCAGAGCTGGCACCCCGCCACGAACTGTCGCGGGCCAACGGCCTGATCGAGGCCTTCACCTTTCTGGCGATCATCTTTGGCACCAGCCTGGCATCGGCCCTGACCCAGGCCACTGCCAACCGTTTCTGGCTGACCGCCTGCTTCTGCCTGGCAGTATCGCTAGCCGGCTTTGTAAGCTCCCTGGGGCTGCCGACCGTGGCTGCTGCGGCGCCTCAACGGCGAATCAGGCTCTTTCCGACCGAAATCATCCGCATCCTGTGCCAGGTCCGCCATGACCGCTGGATGCTGCTGGCCCTGACCGGCCTGGCTTGGTTCTGGCTGGTGGGGGCCTTTGCCCAACTCAACCTGATCGGTTATGGCATACAGCGGCTTGGCCTCTCCGAGGTGCACAGCAACTACCTGTTTCTGGCGTCTGCCCTGGGGATTGCCGCTGGGGCGCTGTTGGCGGCCCGCATCTCGGGCCGCAGGGTTGAGCTGGGGATCGTGCCGTTGGGGGCGATTGGCCTGGTGGTGGCACCACTGTTACTCCAGCTACTGCCGCCCAGTCTACCGCTGGTGGTGACTGCTATCGTGCTGTTCGGCCTCAGCGCCGGCATCTTCAGCCTGCCGCTGCAGACCTTCATCCAGCTACGGGCTCACAAAGACCTGCGAGGAGAGATCCTGGCCGCCTCCAGCTTTGTCAACTGGGTCGGCATCCTGCTGGCAGCGGTGCTGACCTTTCTATTCAGTGGGCCGCTCAAGCTGAGTGCCGCCCAGGGCTTCAGCTTTCTGGCGCTGCTGACGTTGCTGGCCGGCGCCGTCACCCTGCCAGCCTTTCCTGCCATGACATGTCGCAGCCGGCAGTTGCTGCGCAGCTGGCTGAAAGATCGCTCCTGAATGGTCGAGTTGGACTATTTCAGGCCCTTGTCGGTGGTCATGCCGCCGGTGACCACAAAGCCCATGGCACGATGGGTAGACATATTGACCGGCTTTACCGAGGAGCGCGGTACGATCACCGTATAGCCGCCGATCTGATAACTCAGCGGCAGATAGACGGCGATTTCACCCTCCTCGCCGATGCCGGCCGGCAGGCTGCTGAAATCACTGCGGGTCACAAAGCCGATCATACGCATCGGCTTGCCGCCAAACTCGAGATCCATGGTAACTACTTGGTTAAACTGGGAATCCCGTTGTTTGGCAAAAAAACCGATGAAATCTTTGAGCGAACCGTAGAGGGTCTTTACCAGCGGGATATGGTCTGCCAGCCGCTCGCCCAGATCGAGCAGCCGCCGCACCAGAAAGGCGTTCAGCGCCAGGCCGAACAGAAAGGTGACCACGAGGCCCGCCAAGAGCCCCATGCCAGGGATGTACCAGCCGCTGGGCAACAGCAGTTTGAGCATGCCGCCCAGCACCGTCTCGGCTGAACTGACCAGCCAAAAGAGGATATAGAGTGTCAGGATGGCCGGCAGCAGTGCCACCAGTCCCTGAAACAGGATCGTACCAACTCGCTTCATCTGTCGCCTCCCGATCCGGCTGGTTTCAGCCGGAGTGCGCTGCAGTGTAGCGCAACCGCTGTCGGGTTGCACGGTTTTCCTCATGCCCTGCCGCACTTGTGAACAGTTCTGATTATGGCGTCAAGTCGCTAAAACATCCAAAAGGAATCACCCATGCCTTTGGTCCACGACGTGCAACAATCCTATCGGCAGCTGCTCCGTCCGCTGGCAACGCTGTTGGCCCGCAGCGGCATAACCGCCACCATGGCCAACCTCTTTGTCATGCTGACGTCCCTGGCCTACGGCATCTGGATCTACCAGCCCTTTGCCGACCACGGCCCCAACCCGTACCCCTACCTGCTGCTGGGTCCGTTCCTGCTGCTGCGGATGGCGTTACACGTCATCAGCGAACTGCTGACTGATGCTGAACAGGAGACGCCAGCCGGCGTGTACTCACGCGAAATCGGCCTCGTGGCAGCAGATGCGGCCCTCTACCTGCCTTTTCTGGATCTGTTGGAGTTTAGCATCGGCTGGGTGATCATGGTGGGGCTGTGCGGGGTGGCTGAATGTGCAGGGCTGCTGGGCGTAGCCGTTGGTGCCTCACGTCGTTATGACGGCCCCTTCGGCGCGGGCAACCGAGCCTTCTTTTTCGGCGCCCTCGGTCTGTTTACCGCCTGGGCCGTGTTTGTGCACCAGCCGCTGCTGCACGGTATCATCATGAACTGGGCGCTGCTGTTGGCTGCACTGCTTGCCCTGCTCACCATCTTCAGACGGGTACGGGGTGGTATGCGGGAGGCCGCACATCACGAATAGTTTACTGCTCAATTTACACCCTGCGGCGGTGCTACTGCCACTCGATGGTGCTGTTCTGCAGATTGACGTGGTACCGGAAATCACCCAGAAAACTCATTCCCAGCAGTCCGTCAAAGCCCATCGAGGGACCGGCCTGCTGCAGCACCACCACCTCCGAATGCTGCTGCACCTTGGGCCCCACCTGCATATACTCCACCCGCATATGCTGCGCCTCAACAAAACTGCCGTCGGCGATCCTGCCCACCGCTCGCTGTCCGTGATCCGGCTGGATACCAAGCCGGCTGGCCAGACCGGGGAAGATGGCGGTCAGGGAGGCGCCGGTATCCAGCAACATGCGACCCTGCACCAGATTGCCGCGGTAACTGAAGGTGACCGGCACGATTACCTTGTTGCCCCGTACGGTG
>NZ_JAVEPN010000030.1:0-6550 GCF_034008105.1 Trichlorobacter sp. | reverse complement strand
CGCGGTGGATTTTGCGTTTCACGGCGATCTGAAGCACGAATTCCGCATCAACTCCAACCAGACAGGATTCACCGGGGGTAAAGATTTCGCGTCGAGTCTTAAAACGACGCAGTCCAAGATCTATGATGAAGATGCCAACGACAGCTTCGCTCTCATCAAGTACCGTCTGTGGACGGAGATTGCCAGCGATGACGGTGGCGTCAAAGGGGTCTACGCCATTGAGATTGGTGGTGTTAACTTTGGTAACTCCAGCCAGGGAGGTGGTTTCTCCGGCGATGGCAAGAATGTTGAAACCCGTTGGGCTTATACCGACTTCGCCTTGGCCGGTGGACGCCTGAAGGTTGGTCTGCAACCGGTCAAGATCAGCCGCTTTTTGTGGGAAGAAACCGCCACAGGCATTCACTACCAGAATGGTGGTCTTGAACTGGCCTGGTATCGTGGCTATGAGGTGGTCAATACCGATGACAGCAACGATTTCAAAGACCTGGATGCTCTTTATCTGCGTTACAGCCTCAAGCCGGCCGCTGGTGTCAAGCTGGGCCTGTTCGGCTTGTGGCAGCACAGCCTGGAAGCCGGCAGCTTCTTTGCCAACTGGGATCTGATGTACCAGACCGGCGACATGCTGGAGGATGCGGATTTCGGCGGCTACTTCGCTCATGCCGATCTGGGCCTGAAGATGGGGCCGGGCACCCTGACCTATACCGTCTGGTATGCCAGTGGCGATGATGACCGCAGCGATGGCGATCTGGATGCCTTCATTGTCACCGATACCGATATCAATGCCGCCTACTCGTCGGTGGTGCTGTTCCAGGGTCTGAACTCCGACCACTACTTCGCCGCCGAGCCTTATATTCAGGACAAGGGTCTGTTTCTCAACCGTTTGGCCTATGAGCATAAGTTGACCGATAAGCTCACGGTTGGTGCGGCCGCCCTCTACCTGATGACCGCCGAAGATCTCGAATACACGGACAACAACGCTGTTGATCGGGCGGATGACAGCCTTGGGATCGAGATCGACGCCTGGGCCAAGTACAAGCTGTACAGCAGCCTTGAGGTGGCACTGGCCGCCGGTTACCTGGCGGCTGACGACGCCCTCGACTTCTATGAGGTTTCGCGCGACGGCAGCTCGGACGAAGACATCTATGTCATTGTGTCCAGCATTGGGTACAAATTCTGACCCCCCGGCGGCCCCAGGGTCGCTTCTGCCCCTGCCTCCTTCGGGAAGCAGGGGCTTTTTTGCGTGCGGGTTTCATGAAGCGCTGGCTGAATAATCACTGATCTGGTAACCTGCGGTACCCGCAGTCGTCGCTGTTAGCAGCGCCGGAGGCTGGCGACCGTGGGGGGGGCGGGCCACCAATGGCTGTCTCCCTTAGTGGAACGATTGTTCGATAGATCTTGACCATGGGGAGGTAAGGATGCGTGTGTGTGCAAGAGCTCTGCTGGGCGCGGTCGCTGTTTTGCTGCTGGCGGGAGCGGCAATGGCGCTGGAGGTGGCGGTTCATGGGGATTTCAGCAACGAGCTGCGCCTCTACAGCAATCAGGCGGAATTTTTTCGCGGCGATTTCGGCTACCAGACCGAACGGCAGCATAAAATCGGCCGCAGCAGCGCCAGCGACAGCTTTGTTACCGCCAAATACCGGCTATGGAGCGAGATTGCCAGCGACGAAGGCGCTGTCAAGGGTGTTTACGCCATAGAGATGGGTGGTCTGCGCTATGGCGACAGTCGACGCGGCGGCGGTTTTTCCGGCGATGGCGTCAATCTCGAAACCCGTTGGGCTTACACCGATCTGGCCCTGGTCGGCGGTCGTCTGAAGCTGGGCTTGCAGCCGGTGCAGATTAACCCCTTTTTGTGGAATGAAACAGCGACCGGCGCGCACTTCCAGCGAGATTTGGGCGGGGCTCAGTGGCAGCTGGCCTGGTATCGCGGTTACGAGGTCGTCAACACCGAGGACAGTAATGATTTCCAGGATCTCGATGCCCTCTATCTGCGCTGCCTCCTCAAGCCGGCCACCGATACCAATCTGGGCCTGTTTGCCCTGTGGCAGCACAGTGATGGCAAAACATTAACGGACGAACCGGCTTTCAATCTGGCTGAACGCGGTAACTATCTTAAAAACTTCGCCGGTTATGATCTGGATCTCTATACCCTGGGTTTTGATGGCAGTGCCCGTCAGGGGAACCTGTTTGCCCGCTGGGATCTGCTCTTTCAGTTTGGTGACTTGCTGGAAAAACAGGATTTTGGCGGCTATCTGATTCATCTTGATCTGGGCGCCAAGAGCGGTTCCGGCAGCTGGACCTATACCTTCTGGCTGGCCAGTGGCGACAAGGATGCCACGGATGACGACTATGACGCCTTTATCGCCACGGACTGTGATACCAATGGTGAAACCAGTTCTGTGGTTCTTTTTGAAGGCTATGCCTCCGATGATTATTTCTCGGCCGTGCCCTATGTGCAGGATAAGGGGCTGATTCTCAACCGGTTGGGGTACGATCACCAGCTGGGCCAGCGTCTGACCGTAGGCGGTGCCATTCTTTATTTGCTGACGGCAGAGAAGGTGCGTTATGCCGATCAGGCGTCGGACCGGATCGGCTGGGAGGTCGATGCCTACGCCCGCTACCTGCTTTATCCCCAGTTGGAGCTGGCCCTGCAGGGGGGCTATCTCTGGGCTGACGATGTCCTGGATTACTACGAGAACGACGACGATGGCCAGGCCGACAGCAATCTGCTGGTCGTTAACGCCCGCGTCCGTTACCGCTTCTGAGCCCTTCCCATCACGATTTCTTTCCATGCCGGTTGCTACCCGGTCTGGCGTCTCGCCGGGCCGGGTTTTTTGCGTGCCAGCCGCTGAAAATTGATATTTTGTGCGAAATCCGGTGTAACTGCCTAAATATACAAAAAACCCTACGTCTTTTTGCTTGACAGGCTGACGAATCGCCAGCTAAATAGAACACAGTTTAAAAATGCACTGGTCGTGGTTGATCAGCCGCAATCCGTATGTTGGCTGTGGCCTGGTTGCCACAGTTTATGAGAGCGAAGGGTGCGCCAGATGGTGGCTCTGTCGCGGGCAAGAGCAGTGGCTTGGCAAGAAAGATATTAGAATGCCGAGAGTTTTTAGCGAATCGACCGCTTTTGGCGATTTCTGGCATGGTTTCTGATGAAGATCGATGGCAGTATCGTCAAGCTAGAACATTGTTGGTTTTTGGGTTGGGCGCAGACGACCGGCAGCGGAACAGCGGGTTCCGTGAATCGAGGCAAATGCCGGACGACGTGCCCGGAATGGGCTTGAACAGGCAACACCAACAAACAAGGAGGAAACCGGTATGAAACGAATGTGGATTGCCCTTGTGGTCATGCTCAGCATGGCAGCACCGGCTCTGGCAGTGGATTTCACCTTTCATGGGGATCTGAATCACCGCTTCCGGCTGTACACCAACCAGGTGAATTTCTTCGATGGCGCGGGGAACTCCTGGCAGAGTATGCACAAAAAAGCCATTACCGAAGAAGATAACAATGATCTTATGGGCGAGATCAAATACCGCTTGTGGACTGAAATGGCCAGTGATGATGGCGCCATCAAGGGTGTCTATGCCATCGAGGTTGGCGGTATCCAGTTTGGTTCCGGCACTGATGGTGATTTTTCCGGTGATGGTGTCGATGTCGAAACCCGCTGGGCCTACACCGATTTCGCCCTTGGCAGCGGCCGCGCCAAGATCGGTCTGCAGACCTTTACCGTTAACAAGTTCATCTGGCAGGAAACCGCTACAGGCATCGACTACAGTGTCCCGGTAGGTAATGGCAATGTTGAACTGGCCTGGATGCGTGGTTACGAGCGGCCGCATAATGATAGTGACCTGGATCACAATGATTTCGATGATCTTGATGCTCTTTATGCCCGCTATAATTTTTCGCCGGCCGAAGGCATGAAAATGGGCCTGTTCGCCCTGTGGCAGCACAGTGATGGCGATACCCTGTCCGATGGTGCGACGGGGCCGAACTACAACTATGTCAGCCGTGGTGGTTTCACCAATCTTGACATGGATCTGTACACCCTTGGTTTCGATGGTACCTTGGCCGCCGGCAACTTCTTCGCTAACTGGGATCTGTTCTATCAGTTCGGTGATCTGATGGAAGAGGTTGATTTTGCAGGCTACTTCGGTCACGTTGACCTGGGTGCCAAGATGGGTAAAGGCAAGCTGATGTTTACCACCTGGTATGCCAGCGGTGATGACGACGCTACGGATGACGATTATGATGCCTTTGTGGCAACGGATATCGACATCAATTCGGAATACTCGGTGGTGCTGTTCGAAGGCTATACCGATGACGATTATTTTGCCGAAGCTCCTTATCTGATGGATAAGGGCATGATCCTCTTCCGTCTTGGTTATGACCACCAGACGACCGACAAGCTCAAGGTCGGCCTTTCTGCTGCCTATCTGATGACTGCTGAGGATATCGAGTACCTCGACAATAACGGCATTGCTCGCTCGGATGATGAGATCGGTGTTGAGGTCGATGCCTATGTCAGCTACAAGCTGTTCAGCTCGACCGAGGTGGCTCTCCAGGCTGGTTACCTGATGACCGGCGACGCCATGGACTACTATGAGGTGGATTGTGATGGCAGCGCCGACGAGGACATTTATATCATCAACTCACGCCTGCGTTATTCGTTCTAAATAACGATGAAATCCATAAAAAAGGCCGGGATTCTCCCGGCCTTTTTTATGTGCAGCCGGGCACTGAGGGGCTATAATGCGGCCGCCCCACCATCAAGGTGGCGGCGGGTTGAATGCCCCAGGAGCCGCAACCGGCTGTAACCAAGGAGGAAACTGCATGAAATGCCTGACCGCACGACTCACCCTGCTGCTGGCCTTGCTGCCCCTTTTGCTGGGCACTCTGGCCGGTGGTGCCCTGGCCCGTGATCTGGCTCAGCTGGAACCGGATTTTGCGCCGCGCACCGGCTGCGTTGTTCTTTCGATCGGTAGCGAGTTTCTCGTTGATCTCGATGCCGATCAGGGATTGACCGCCGGCGATCTGTTGGCCGTGGTGGAACAGGGTGGCGATGTCATTCATCCGGTGACCAAGGAGGTTATCGGCACCCTCGACAAAACCCTGGCCGTGTTGCAGGTCAGTCAGGTCAAGGATGGCTATTCCTATACGCGGCTGCTGCGGGGTGAGGCTGCCGCGCTTAAGGCGGGTACCCTGGTGCGGCGCTACAGCGGCCTGACGGCGCGCTTCCATGATGCCAGCGGCAGCCAGGAGGCGCTTTACGCCCGCCTCAAGGCTGGTCTGCCGGCCCTGCAGTGGAGTGATGGCGAGGGCGCGGCTGATCTGCTGTTCGAAGCCACGGTCAATGGTCTGCAGGTGCGCGATGCCGCCGGCCAACTGATCCGGGCCTATGCCCCGGCCCCTGGGCGCAGTCTCGCTGCCCTGACGCCGCCGACCATGGCGGTTGCAGCCCTGCCGGCCACCGCGACCATTGCCGCCCCAGCGGCCTCGCCATTGACGATGCCGCTGGCTGTTGCGCCGGCCGCACCGGCTTCGCCGGCGAATCTGCGTTACGACGCGCCGCTGCCGTTGGCGGCCCTCAACGGGGCGCTGAGCATGGAGTTTCCTCGCTTTGTCAAACGTGGCCAGCTGTCTCACGCTACCCAGATGGCTGATTTCGAAGCGATCGGCGGCGAGTTGCTGCTGGCCACCACTGACGGCGGCCGCATCGAAATCTACCGTCTGGGTGAGCAATTGACCCCCTTCGCCAGTGGCGACAGCGTCACCATGGGCCGTATTCTCAACCTGAGCTGGTGGCAGCCGCGTGCCGGCGAAGCCTATCTGGCGGTGACGGTCTGGTCCGACAAGCGCGTCTACTCCGACCTGCTGCAGCTGCAGGGGCAGCAGCTGGTGCCTGTGATCAGCGGTTATGGCAGCCTGCTGGCCGGCTTTGATATCGATAACGACGGTCGCTCGGAGCAGCTGCTGGGGCAGGAATTCTCGCGCGAACATTTCTACGGCAGCCCGGTATGGGCTCTGAGTCTGGCGGGCAATCGGCTTGCGGCACAGGCGCCCGCCTTCGAATTGCCGGTGAACTTCCGCCTGTTTGGTGCCCTGATCACCGATATCACGGGAGATGGTCAGGCCGAGGTGGCCTTTGTCCGCAACCGGCGGTTGTATATCTACAGCGGTACGCAGCAGCTGTACAAGTCGAACAAGGAGCTTGGCGCGTCGGTCTCGACGGTGACCTACGACATCGATCCCGACGCGCAGAATCCGATGATCACCAGTGCCAGTTGCGAGGTGGCGCCGGTGGCGGCCGATCTTGATGGTGATGGCCTTGCGGAGATCGTCGCCATCGCCGCAGATGCCAATTTGCTGCAGAATGTCGGTGTAGCCTCGGCCATCAACAAAAGCTGGCTGGCGGTATTCAAGTTTCAGCAGGGCATGGTGATGAAGGGAACCCTGGGTGACAGCCTGGAGCGGCCGTTGCAGGGCCTGGCAGTGCAGCAGGGGCAGGCGCTGATGGTGGCCACGGAGATCAGTGGCTTGCTGGACAAG
>NZ_JAVEPN010000005.1:0-147083 GCF_034008105.1 Trichlorobacter sp. | reverse complement strand
GCGTTCGTTCTGAGCCAGGATCAAACTCTCCAGTTTGTATTCCTGTATCATAAAACACTAACTCAAATAAAATTACGGTAAAACGCCCGCAATCATCTTACTGCTATCTGGTTGTCAAAGACCGAACCTGCGTTACAGCGGAAAATGGAAGTTAGCAAATTCATTTCTTGCTGTCAATACATTTTTTAAGGCGTTTTTTTTCAAACCAAAAAGCCGTTGCTGCAAACAGACGAAACTTATACACAGACCACCCCGCTGTCGTCAACAAAAAAATGCATCAAAAAATTTCAAAGAATCTGCCTGCACCCAACTTATGAATCTTCATAAGATTTGTAGAACCACGGGCCTCGACCGGCGTCCCCATGATGATCACCACAATGTCACCCTTGCGAAAACCGGCAGCCAGCAATGCCTGCTCGGCCACGCTGATTTGCTGATCCATATGCTCCATGATTTCAACCGATTTTGTCTGAACCCCCCAGTACATGGAGAGCTTACGCCGAATCAGCGCTGAATTACTAAAGGCTACGATCGGGATGCGCGGCCGAAAACGTGAAATCAATGCCGCTGTGCTGCCGGATTGGGTAAAGACAGCGATAGCCTTGGCTTTGAGGCTTTCCGATACACGGCAGGCAGCCTCTCCCACCGCCTGAGCAATGCTGGGAGTAGCCAGTACCGGTGTATCACTGCGACTACCGAAGCCAGCCTGTTCCACATCTCGCGCAATGCGGACCATGGTTTCCACTGCTTCGACAGGATGGTTGCCGGAGGCTGTCTCCCCTGAAAGCATGATCGCATCGGTACCGTCAATAATCGCGTTGGCGACATCAGAGGTCTCTGCCCTGGTGGGTCGCGGGTTGACAATCATCGACTCCAACATCTGAGTGGCCGTGATTACCGGCTTGCCAGCGGCATTACAGACCTGAATGATCTTCTTCTGGATCAACGGCACTTTCTCGGCCTGAATTTCCACCCCCAGATCGCCGCGGGCCACCATAACGGCATCGGCAACCTTGAGGATCTTGTTGAAGCTGCGTAACGCCTCGGGTTTTTCAATCTTGGCCACCACCGGCAGATGTTTGCCAGCCTGATAGATGATCCGCTTGATCCCTTCGACATCTTCAGCGGTCCGGACAAAAGAAAGCGCCACATAATCCACGTCAGCGCTGAGGCAAAACTGGAGATCCAGCAGGTCCTTTTCGGTGAGCGATGGCGCCGAAACCTTGACGCCTGGCAGGTTGATACCCTTATTGTTTTTGAGCAAGCCGCCACTAACTACCATACAGCGCACCTGCTGTCCCTGCACGGCAAGCACCTTGAGCTCCATCAGTCCGTCATCCAACAAAATACGGGAACCTGCGGCAACATCCCGTGGCAGCGCCTGATAAATGGTCGGGATAATGCCATCACCCCCCAGACGGTCTTCCGTGGTGATGACCACCTCCTGCCCTTTTTCCAGGTGCATCCCCGCTCCGGCCATTTTACCAGTCCGAATCTTTGGCCCCTGCAGATCAGCCAGGATGCCGACCTGCTTGCCATGCCGTTGCGATGCTGTTCGAATATGCTCTATCAGCTGCGTCTTCTGGGCATGGTCACCGTGGGAAAAATTGAGTCGAAACAGATCAACACCGGCCTGCAACAACCTGCCGATTGTTTCTGGCGTATCACTGGCTGGCCCCAAGGTTGCCACGATCTTGGTCTTTCTCTTTTCTCTCTGCATCTGTGCGCTCCGTACTTACACGTGTAACGCTTCGCTATGGACATCAAGCGCCGCTTCCTTCATAGCCTCACTCAGGGTAGGATGGGCGTGAAACTGCATCCCCAGCGCATGGACCGTGGAACCGCATCGTATGGCCGTAACCGCCTCGGCGATCATATCCGAGGCCCGTGGCCCGACGATATGCACACCAAGCAGTTGATCACTCTCGGCATGGGCCAGCACCTTGACAAAACCTTCGGTTTCATCCATGGCCCGGGCGCGGCCATTACCCAAGAAATTGAACTTCCCGACCTTGTAGGGTAGCGCCGCTTCCTTCAACTGCTCTTCGGTTTTGCCCACCGATGCTCCTTCCGGCCAGGTATAAACTACGCCGGGCAGGCAGCCGTACTCAACAACCGTCGCTTTGCCAGCCATTCGCTCGACACAGGCAACCCCTTCCTCCGAGGCCTTATGGGCCAACATCGGTCCGTCAATCAGGTCACCAACAGCATAGATACCAGAAATCGAGGTTTGATAGTCAGCATCCACGGCAACCCTCCCGTTCTCCGAGAGCCTGCCACCGAGAAGATCAAACCCCAGCCCGGCCAATGCCGGACGTCGGCCTGCCGATACCAACAGCCGGTCACACTCCAGTTCACCGCGTTCCTCGCCGGCCATGAACTGGACGTTCACCGTATCTTCCTGACGTTGCAGGGCAGTGACCCTCGCCCCGAGCCGGAACTCGATCCCCTGTTTTTTTAGGGCCCGTTGCAAGGCATCTGCGGCCTGGCGGTCCATGCTAGGCAGCAGGGTTGGCAGCATCTCCACCACCGTGACCCGCGCCCCCAGCCTGCGCCAGAACGAGCCCAGTTCCAGACCAATAAAACCGCCCCCCACCACCACGAGGTGTTCAGGAACTCGACTAAAACACAATGCCTCTTTAGCACTGACCACCAGGTTGCCATCAAAAGGGAGCGCAGGCAGTGTGACCGCTTCACTGCCGGTGGCCAACAGCACCCGCTGGGCCGCAATAAGTTGAACCGAACTGCCTTCAAGGTTGACAGTAACCTGTTGCAGGCCATCATTTGTTGCGCCGTTCAGGAACGCGCTACCGGTCAATAATGTAATCTTGTGCTTTTTAAACAGATATGCCACCCCGTCGGTCAGGCGCTTAACCACCTCATCCTTACGGGCCAGCATAGTTGCCAGATTCAGCCGGGGCGGTTCGATATCGATACCATGCCTGGCGAACTTGTCCCGGGCCAAGGCAAACAATTCACTTGAATCCAGCAACGCCTTGCTGGGGATACAGCCCTCGTTAAGGCAGACGCCACCCAGTGTAGCCCGCCGTTCAACCACCGCCACCTTCATTCCCAGCTGACTTGCCCTGATAGCAGCCACATAGCCGCCTGGGCCGGCACCTACCACAATCAGATCATAGGCTTCATTCATGACACGAATGCTCCCCGCTTAATGCGGCCTGGTCTGCACAAACAGACTATCTTCATACAGCGTGAACCCCAGTATTGCGGCAGTTCCCTTGTAATAGTCCACCAGGTCAAACCCGTTAATCACCTTTTGACCTGCCAGCTCCTGCTGCACCGTGGCACGACGCGTCAGAGTCCGGGTGCCGTCTCGAAAACTTTTGGAACCGACCTCAGCAGAAATGACAGGCTTTGGAAGAGGACGCTCGCTGGCGAACAGCTTGACCACATCGGTACCGAAGGGGGGCTCCACCACCACCTCCCAACTCTCGTGATCCCCCGGCACTGCATGTATCGTCCCGCTTGGCAACGGCCGTTCCTGCTGGCCGGGGCCCGGGTAGAGTAGACTAACCTCGTTTTTTGTGTTGATACCATAGAGGTATACATACAGGGGCCGGGCCACCTGTATCAAAAACTGGACCTTCTCACCGGCCCGATAGACCTGAAAACGATCTCCCTTAGTGGTGTTCAGCTTGACCAGCTTCTGACTGCTCTGCCCGGCTACATCGGCCACCATCGCCAATGCTCCGGCAGCCTGATTGACCGTACTATAGGGTATTATGCTGCGCTCGATGCTTTCTTCGGCACTGCCCAACACCCCACCCTTCAAGTTTTTGAGGGTCATGGCCACCGTAACCCGACCGGAGCCCTCCAGGTAATAACCGTCCAGGACAGCATCCGCACCGCTGAATAAGGCAGCACTGGTTTCAAGATTCTTGACTTCCTTGGCCTTGGCAGCCAGGCCACGGGTATTGGAGAGCGATCGGGTTACCGGCTGTTCTTCAAGCACCTCGAACTGCTGACTGTTGACCAGATAGCTTCTGGCCTTGGCGGTCACGTACTCGGAAAACTCGCTGGCATAGCGCCCCTTGCGTTCAATCACCGGATTGATAAACACCTTGAGCCCAGGACGGTTGCCGCTGGTCCTCTGTACCAGTCGCTGCAGGCGGCTGTCCAAAGATTCACTGAAGCTATCCTTGGGCAACTTTGCCACCGGCAGGGCGGCAGCCAGGCTTTTACAGCCGCTGCTGTCTTTGGCGGGACAGTACTTCACAAACACCCGCAGCGTTTCTCCATCACGCTGGTAAGTAGCACCCAGGGCCAGATCGGCCTGTTCCATAAAGTCACTGAACGTGTAGCCGGCAGCCGAAAGCGAACTCTCCAGCTCGTTCACCAGAAAAGCGGACAGATTGGAACTTTCACCTGATACGGCGTCTTTGATGTTGGTCTTATCTAGGTACAACCTCCGAGCGCTGCCGGCGGTGGCTTTCAGCTCTGAAGCGGCTCCTGCTGCCAGTTCCTTAAGTGATGCAGGCTCGGATGACCAAAAGGCATGAGCACCATCCGCCAGCACAACTGCCAGAATGAGCATCAAGAAACAACGAGTTACCATAAGGCTACCCCCTGTGCAATAATTGTTGGAAGCATAGCACAAAATCAGAAAAGCGGGGCTTGCGACCCCGCTTTTCTGGAACAGACAAACATCAGCACTGATTATCCCTGTAGATGTTCCCGGCCAAAAGGCGACATCTGCCGGAGTCGTGCGATGATCGGCGGCAGTTCTTTAATCACGGTATCGATCTCGGCATCGGTAGTGTAACGTGACAGAGAGAAGCGAATCGAGCCATGAGCGCAGGTGAACGGTACTCCCATGGCACGTAGCACATGGGACGGTTCCAACGATCCTGAGGTGCAGGCACTGCCCGAAGAGGCGCAGATGCCTAACTCGGACAACAGCAGCAGGATCGCCTCACCTTCAACAAATTCAAAGGCGATGGAGGTGGTGTTGGGTAACCGCTCGGCGCCGTCGCCGTTGATACGGGCATTGGGGATGGCGGCCATCAGGGCGTCCTGCAGTCGGTCACGCTTGGCCTTGACGGTTGTATTCTCGGCCTGCATATGCTCGCCCGCCAGCTGGCAGGCCTTGCCCAAGGCGATGATGGCAGCGGCATTCTCGGTGCCAGCCCGACGACTCTGCTCTTGATGCCCCCCCACCAGTAACGGCCGGAAAGCAGTGCCGCGACGCAGGTAAAGGGCGCCGATCCCTTTCGGCGCATGCAGTTTGTGGCCTGACAGCGACAGCATGTCGATCTGCGAGGCGGCCATGTTGATCGGAATCTTGCCCACGGCCTGGACCGCGTCGGTATGGAACAGGGCGCCCCTGGCCTTGGCAATGGCGGCTGCCTCCTCCACCGGAAAGATCACGCCGGTCTCGTTGTTGGCCCACATGAACGAGACAATGGCGGTATCGTCGTCAATGGCCCGCTGGTACTCTTCCATATCTAAGCGGCCGGCGCCATCAACGCCGATCTCGGTTACCCGGTAGCCCTTCTGACGCAGGTTACGACACTGGGTAAGCACCGCCGGGTGCTCGACCCGGCTGGTGATAACGTGGCGTCGGTCCGGCAAGACCTCCAGGGCGGAACGGATGGCGGCGTTGTCGCTCTCGGTACCGCAGGCGGTGAAGATGATCTCGTCAGGGGTGGCGCCCAGCAGATCAGCCACTCGCTTACGGGCTTCTGTCACCTTGCCCTGCACCTGGCCGCCAAAGAAATGCATTGAACTTGGGTTACCGTACAGCTCACAGAAATAGGGCCGCATCTCTTCAAAGACCGCTTCATCCACCTTGGTGGTGGCGTTGTTGTCCAAATAAATCTCTTTCACGCCGCTACCTCCTGCACCCGCAGATCATCATGCACCAGCTCACGCAGCTTCATCTCAACAAAACGGGCGGTGTTACCGGATGAAGCGCACCCTGCACATGCCTTGCGGAAAACGATCTGCACGTTGTCACCCTCAATATCCACCAGTTCAAGATCACCGCCATCGGCCATCAGCATCGGCCGGATGTCACGCTCCAGCACCTCTTGCACCAGCTGCATCTTCTTGAGATTGGAAAGCTTACCGGTCTTGGGTTGCGGCTGGGCAGTCTGCTGACCCATCACCTCGGCAATCAACTCTTTGATCTTGGGGATACAACCGCCGCAGGCGCCACCGGCCTTGGTGAAGTGGGTCACCTGTTCGGCAGTGGTCAGCTTATTGGTCTCTATCACCTTCTTGATGAAGGTATCGGTGATGCCGAAGCATTTACAGACCAAGGTCCCCTCATAGTCGGGATAGGCATGGCCATGGTCATGTTCGGCATCATGTTCAGGGACTTCAAGGCCGCGGTACTTGTAAATCGCCACCTCCAGCGCCTCCTGCCCCATCACGGAACAGTGCATCTTTTCTTCCGGCAGGCCGCCCAGAAATTCAGCGATATCCTGGTTACTGACCGCCAGCGCTTCATCCAGGGTCTTGCCTTTCACCATCTCAGTCAGGGCCGAAGAAGAGGCGATGGCACTGGCGCAGCCAAAGGTCTGGAACTTGGCGTCAACAATCTTTTCCTTGCTGTCATCCAGCTTGAGGTACAACTTAAGGGCATCGCCACAGGCCAGGCTACCCACCTCACCGACAGCATCGGCATCCGGTATCTCACCCACATTCCTGGGATTCAGGAAATGATCTTTTACTTTCGGTGTGTAATCCCACATAGAGTACTTCCTCCGGTTAGTTTCAGCGGTCTATTGGTACAACCTGAAGCGAGCATAGCATGCTTCAGAATGGCCTCATTTGTCCTGCATCAAATTTACTCAGATCAGCCCAGGATAAACGTCCTGCCGGCGGCCATAATCTCGGTCAGACGAGTATCACTGCCTGCCTCACCGTACAGCCGCACCACCGGCTCGGTGCCGGACTTGCGGAACAGCATCCAGGCCCCATCCTCAAGCAGCAGCTTGAGACCATCGATGGTCACCACCTCTTTCACCTTGCTGCCCGCAATTTCGGCAGGCACGGCAGCCACCTTTTGAGCATAGGCACGCTCCAACTCACTAGAAAGACGCAGGTTGTCACGACGGGTCACAAAACGTCCCACCTCGGCATACAAACGCTCTAGCAATTCACGTACCGTCTTGCCTTCGTGGGCAACCATCTCGGCCACCAGAAAACAGGCCAGGATACCGTCTTTTTCAGGCACATGGCCCTTGATGGTCAGACCGGCGCTTTCTTCACCGCCGATCACGATCTTGTCCTGGCTGATCAGCTCACCGATGTACTTGAAACCGACCGGCGTTTCATAAACCGGCACGCCATGCTTTCTGGCCACGGCATCTACAAAATGGGAGGTTGCCACGCTGCGTGCCACACCACCGGACAGTTTGCGTACCCGAATCAGGTAGTCCAGCAGCAAGGCAATAATATAGTTCGGTTCGATATAGCTGCCGTCAGCATCCAGAATACCGAAACGATCGGCGTCGCCATCGGTGGCCAAACCCAGCTGAATGGTGGGATCATTCTTGACCAGCTTGATGAAATCAGGGATGTGAGCCTCGGACGGTTCAGGTGGCTGACCGCCAAAATACGGATCGAGATGATCGTTAATAATGCTGTATGGAATTAAACGTGCCTGGAGCGGTTGATCCAGATAGCCCCGGGCAGTCCCGTACAATGGATTAAGTCCCAGTTTGCCGATCTTTTTCAGTGCATCGAAATCGACCTTCTGCTCCAGGGCTGAGAGATACGCAGGCCGGGGGTCAATCACGTCAACCAGCCCCCGGGACTTAGCCTCGTCAAGCGGCACCTCTCGATAACAGACCTCACCCAGCATCTGGTTGGCGCGCTGCTCGATATCCTTGGTGGTCTCAGGCAGGGCTGGCCCACCCCAGGCCGGAGAGAACTTGATGCCGTTGTATTCCGGTGGATTATGGCTGGCCGTAAAGTTGATCCCGCCAGCAGCACCACGCCGCAGGATCTCAAAGGAGATCACCGGAGTTGGCACATCGCGACCACACAGAAACGACTTTATACCGGCACCAGCCAACACCTCGGCTGCCTCGGCGGCAAACCTGGCGCCCATGAAACGGGTGTCACGGCCGATCACAACCCCTTTATCCGCCTCACCTGCCGCCCGCAGATGATCTGCAATGGCCTGAGTCACAGTCTTGACCGATTCAAAAACGAAATCCTCACAGAGGATGCCACGCCACCCCGAAGTACCGAAGCTGATATGGCTCATGCCGCCTCCCTGACAGATTTAATAGGACAGCTTTTATCTTTAAACACTAATACAGTGTGTTGATGCCGTCAAGATAAACAGCCGCGTATCTGCGCTCCCAAAGCGGCCAGCATCAATTGTTTTTGATGTTGACTTTTTCTTTTCGAAATTGCTACAGTTTACTTCTGTCTTAGCTGAATCATATTGGAGGAGGAAGAAGGATGCAGTGTCAAACCGTGCTTGCAGGTACCGAGTGTACCTTTTGGGGTAAACAAGGATGTGTATTTCCTGAAGGCTCCTGTCAGACTATCGTAGAAAATTGTGAAGGATGTGAGCGGATTGTTGCCGGCACCATCGGCCAGGTCTGCAGCGCCTATCCGGCACCGGCCAAGAAATGGGCCAACGGCATCTGCAATTTTGCCACCCACGTCAAGGTAGAGATCAAGGTGGAAGACCTCAAGGTCAACCCCCTCAAGGCCTCCAAAAAGGCCTCCGGTGGCGGCAAGAAGAAATAACACCATACCACGTAACAACGAAAAAGGGGACCTTTCGGTCCCCTTTTTCGCATCTGGAGTACAGCACAATGGCTTTTGATCGTCTTACCTGCCCTGCCTGCGGCGCAACGGTCCGCAACTACCGCAATCCGATCCCCACCGTGGATGTCATTATCGAACTCAATGGACGTATGGTGCTGATTGAACGGCGTAACCCGCCCTATGGATGGGCATTACCGGGCGGTTTTGTGGATTACGGCGAGACGTTGGAACAGGCGGCCATACGCGAGGCCCGGGAAGAAACCTCACTGGAAATATATGACTTAAAACTGCTCGGCTGTTATTCAGATCCGGCCAGGGACCGTCGGATACATACCATCACCACGGTCTTTGTTGCCCAAGGCAGCGGCATCCCCCATGCTGCCGACGATGCTGTCAACCTGCAGTTGTTTACTACTGACCACCTGCCAACCAACCTCTGCTTTGACCATGGTGCAATCCTGCAGGATTACCTCCGCAAGGCCCAAAGGGTGTCAGGATAATTTGTCCCAGTTTTGCCGCAAAACCTCCAGGGCCTGATCAGCCGGTAATGGCTTGCTGAACAGGAATCCTTGTACCTGATCGCAGTTGTTCTCCCGCAAAAACTCCATCTGTTCCTCGGTCTCCACCCCCTCAGCGATCACCTTCAACTTAAGACTGCTGCCCATGGCGATGATGGCGGTGGCAATGGCCGCATCGGTGGCGCTCTTCTCCACATCGCGCACAAAACTCTTGTCGATCTTGAGGGTGTTGACCGTAAACCGCTTCAGGTGCGACAGAGAAGAGTAGCCGGTACCAAAATCATCAATCGAGATATGGATACCGAGGTTGGTGATCTCGTTCAGCACTGAGACAGCATAGTCGGGGTTTTGCATGATCACGCTCTCGGTGATCTCGAACTCCAGACAATCAGCCGGCATGCCGGTGTCGGCCAGGACAGCACGCACCAGATCCAGCAACCTGGTATGCTGCAACTGGTAGCCGGAAAGATTAACCGCCATCCGCAACCCTTGCAAGCCATGCTCATGCCACTCCATATTCTGGCGACAGGCCTCACGCAGGACCCATTCGCCCAACTCCATGATCAGGCCGCTTTCTTCCGCCAACTGAATGAACTCGGTAGGTGACAGCAAGCCCAGCATAGGGTGCTGCCAACGGACCAGCGCCTCCATGGCAATGATCTTGCCGCTGGAAACATCCATCTTTGGTTGGTAATAGAGCCTGAACTCCAGACGGTCCAGCCCTTTGCGCATTGAATTGGCAATGGTGAAGCGGCGGGAGGCATTCTGATCCATATCGCCGGCAAAAAACTGGTAGTTATTCCGTCCCTGTGCCTTGGCATGATACATGGCGATATCAGCCTTCTGTATCATGGCCTCCACTTCACTTTCATCTTCAGGATAGACACAGATGCCACCGCTGGTGGTCACGAATAGCTCGTGATTACGTACGTAAAAGGGCTGCATCAACGCATCCAGCACCTTGTCGGCCAGATGCTGTATATCGGCATGGTCGGCTACATTGACCAACAGAATAATAAACTCGTCACCACCGATCCTGGCCACCGTGTCTGTCTCACGCAGACAGCCTTTCAGGCGCTGGGCTATCAAACGCAGCAACTCATCCCCCACAGCATGACCCAGGGTGTCATTGATGATCTTGAAACGATCAAGATCAATGAACATCAGAGCAAAACGGGTCTGCATCCGATGGGCAAGGGCCTTGGCCTGCTGCATCCGGTCATAGAGCAATACCCGGTTGGGCAGACCGGTCAACATGTCGTGATGTGCAAGCTTCAGCAATTCAAGCTTGGCGAGGTTACGTTCGGTTACATCGTGACAAACACCCCAGACGAGCTGCTCCTGACTGCCTTCAAGACAGCCTGTCAGGCTGATTTCCAGATCGATCCTGCGTTCAAGGGCTGGAGAAAAAAACGGCAACTCAAAATGGCCACTGTTCTTGCCTGCCGAAGCCATAGCAAACTGCTGCCGCAGCATCTCCTGCCCTTCCTGATCAGCCAGCTCAAACAGGGCAGCCGTACCGAACGACTCCCTGCCGATACCCAAAAGAGTGTGGCCGACCTGGTTCAGATACAGCAAAGTGCCATCCAGTTTGCAACAGAAGATCAGGTCATGGGCAGAGGTGATAAACCCCAGCAGCGCCTCTTCACTCTCCTGCACCTTGAGCTGATCATCACGGATCTTGCCCATCAAAAAAGCACCGAAAAAGGCTATGATCGCATTCAATCCAGCGACCCAGAACCACATCAACACCTCGAACAGTACCGACGGGTCGTTCTCTTCTGTGAATGGCATCCGAATCATCGGAATCAGATCAGCATCTTCTGCGATCAACAGCAGACCATACAACAGTGCACCAACGGCACCGATGCCCCATACTTCCCGCTTTTTGTCAAACAGGAAGGCCGCTTCCAGCGTCACCAGAAGGTAGGCCGGCCAGAACCAGCTGACCACCCCGCCACTCCAGTGTACGGCTGCCGTAACAAACATCAGATCCAGCACCACTTGCGCATAGATCACCAGTCGACAACTCTGCCAGGTCGAACAGGGTAACGATATCAGCGGATAGGCAACCGCAAAAAACAGGGCGGTCCACTTAAGCGAACTGCTCCACTGCCCAAGGTGAAGCATCGGCAGTTCAATGCCAGCCGGCACCAGCAATAAATCGGCAAACAGGATGTACAGCCCAAGCAGGGTGAGCATCAGCCAACGCACCCGCACCATCAGTGACACCCGTACGCACTGCTCGGCCAAACGGTCCCTGATGCTGCGACGTTCATCACTGCTCTGCAGCAGCCGTGACAAGGGACCAAACCAGGAAGTGCGCGCACTGTCTTCCATTATGGGAATGAATGGCTCCATCGGCCGTTACACCTTCAAAAAGCGGGGCTGAGCTGCTGCTGTGACCAATCCCAACTCAGATGCAAGACGATAAAAAAGAGCAAGCCCTGCCTGATGGCGCTCGTCGAGTCGGTAGGTGATGTGTCTCCAGTATTCGGCCAGTCGGTCGCTGCCCATCCAGCTGGACTCGTCAGCATGGGCAGCAAGCTCTGAAGCCTGCTGCGGCAACTGATCTCGGGCGGCATCTAACAAGCTCAGCAGCTTGCAGAGCTGATCGTGCTTGGTTTCTGCTGCTCGCTGCGTGACTTGCCACAGGGCATAGACAAAGGGCAGACCGGTCATTTCACGCCAGCAGGCGCCCAGATCGTAACAATACGGCGCCTCATCCGCCATGGCCGCCAGCAGGGCCGTATCACCGATCAGCAACACACCGGGAGCGTTTGCCAAGGCCTGCTGCCACGGCAGGCTGGTACGTTCGAGACTGCAGCCCTCAAGCTTCCAGTGGCGGGCCAGCAAAATCTGCAGCAGCACCACCGAGGTGGCTGATTCCGCGGTCACCAACAACCGCTCGCCCCCAAGTTGCTCAACTGGCCGGTTCGTCAGCAGCAACACACTCTGCACCGGTCCGTCAGAACCGATACAATGGCCGGGCAACACAAAATAGCTGTCGGCATGACGTGCAAACTCGATGGAGGACGAGATACAGACATCGATCTGTCCCTGGGATAGGGCGGCATTCAACTCCGCCGGCACACCATACCGCAGCTCAATCGCTGAACCCGACAACCGGTCTCTGATCTGTAAAAGCAGCGGACTGCAATTGGCATACTTGATCCAGCCAACCTGTAGCATCAGTTCACCTGCCTGTAGAGTTGTTCAACATCCCGCTCCACCATCCGGATCTGTTGGCGTTCCAACAGCTCGCCGGTAACCTTCCAAAGCTGGGTGACAGCGTTGGCGTAGGCCGTCTGAGCCTTGATCTGGTTGCTCTTGGCCGCGGCCAGATCGTTTTCAACATCCAACACATCCTTGTTGGTGGCCAGCCCCACCTCGGCCTTGCGCACAAAGGCCTTGAAACGTTCTTCGGCAAAGGCACGCCCACGGTCTGCCACATCCAGCTGTTTGAAGTTAGCCGCAACGGCGCGCACCGCAGCGCGAACCTCGTTGCTGACCAGCTCTTGCTGATTACGTAGCCGAAGCGCTGCCTGCTCGACCTTAAGACGATTTTTGCGATAGTCGTTCTCTGCGGCACGATTGCCCAATGGAAAGGCAAGCGCAAGACCTACGCTCCAGTTCGGGTACTCGCCCGAACCAAGCCGGTCAACGTCCTTGGCATAGGTGCCGGCCAAGCCGGTGGCGGCTGCCGAGGCCGACAAGGTCAGATCCGGCAAGGTTCGGTTATTTGAGACCCGAGTCTGTAACTCCAGTAGCTCCAGATTTCGCTTCAGCTCCCTGATCTCCGGCCTCAGTTCAAGGGCAACCCGGATCTGATCCTGTTCAGACACCTCATAGAGCGCCTTGGACGGTGTCTCCGCAATCAGCAATTCAGCCCCAGGCTCAAGCTGCAGCAATTGACGCAGCAGATCGGCCTGATCACTCACCGCACGTTCGGCGTCAATCAGCTCCTTTTCCCGTGATGCCACCCCATATTCGGCGTTCAAAATCTCCATAGCCGGCATCACCCCGGCCTTCACCCGTGCCTGGGTCTCTGTCAGAATCTTGCGTGCCAGCTCCAGCGAGACCTTCTTGACCTCCAGTTCCTCACGCAGGCTGTACAGCGTGTAGTATTCATTGCATACCTGGGCAACTATGGCGCTCAGCCTGGTGTTGAACTGCTCAATCGAGGAGTATTTGCCAAGACGGGCCGTGTCAATCGCCAGCTCGGTGGCCTCACGACCAAAATTTTTCAGTAGCGGCTGGCTGACGGTCAACCCCAGGTTGGAGTACCAGTAGGAATCAAGTCCGCCTGCGATAGTCGTATCAGTCCGGTTGTAGCTATTGTTAAACCCCAGGGTCGCCGTACCGCCGGTAAAGAACAACTGACTCAGACCGGCGTTCAGTTGAGTACTGCGGTCTGCCTGTCTGTCGGGCGGAGACAGGTAAAACGAACTCACATTGGTAGTGTCGGCATACGAAGCCAACAGTTGGAGGGAGGGATCATAGATGCCACGGTTTTTCTGATACTCAGCCTCCTGCTGGGCCGGAGTATAGCGTTCAGCTCGCACCGCAAGGTTGTTCTCAACTGCCGCCTTAATCGCATCGGCCAAAGTCAGTCGGATAACTGACGATTCGCTGGCCAGGGCCACTGACCGACACACTAGTAGCATCACCAGACACAGCATCAGTACTCGCAACACGCTCCACCTCGCAGACAGACTGAGCGCCCCAAAACAGAAAAAGGGCGGGACTCCTGTCCCGCCCTTATACCACAGATTATATTCAGGTTTATATATCTTTGTTTTCCACATAGTCCAGATAGTCGTCTGCCGTCATCAGCCCCTTCAACTCTTCGGGATCGTCCAGGCTTATTTCCAGCAGCCAGCCACCGTCATAGGGATCGTCGTTGACCAGAGACGGATTATCGAGCAACTCATGGTTCACTTCCAGCACGGTGCCACTGAAGGGGGCATACAGCTCAGCCACCGTCTTGCGGGCCTCGATGGTTCCCATCGAGTCCTCCTGCTCCACATCATCTCCTGCATCGGGCAGCTCCAGCGAGGCCACCAGGCCCAGTTCATCCTGGGCATAATCGGTCAGCCCCACCACCGCCCGATCACCTTCCACACGGATCCAAATATGTTCCCGTGAATACTTGAGTTCTTCCGGAAAATCCATGAATCCCTACTCCAGCACGATCCGATCAAGGAACGACGTATCCACATCTCCCTCGATAAAATCCTTGTTGGTCATGATCCGTTTATGGAAAAAGACGGTGGTCTTGATACCTTCGATAATATACTCGTCCAAAGCCCGTGCCATGCGACGGATGGCGTCCTCACGGGTTTCGGCATGCACAATCAGCTTGCCGATCATCGAGTCATAATGTGGCACCACGGTGTATTGGTCATACACAAAGGAATCAACACGCACCCCCAGGCCGCCCGGCTGGTGATAGGTGGTGATCTTGCCAGGACAGGGAGTAAACTTGAAGGGATCCTCGGCGTTGATCCGACACTCGATAGCATGACCGGTGATCTTGATGTCCTTCTGCTTGTAACGCAGCGGCAGGCCAGCGGCGGAACGGATCTGCTCCCGGATCAGGTCAACACCGGTAATCATTTCGGTCACCGGGTGCTCCACCTGGATACGGGTATTCATCTCCATAAAGTAGAAATCACCGTTTTTATCCAGCAGAAATTCCACCGTGCCAACACTGGAATAATTGACCGCCTTGGCGGCCTTAATGGCTGCCTCACCCATGGCGGTACGGGTTTCCGGCTTCAGCACCGGACAGGGCGCCTCTTCGATGATCTTCTGGTGACGACGCTGAATAGAACAGTCCCGCTCACCCAAATGGATGCAGTTGCCGTGCTTGTCGGCCAGCACCTGAATCTCAACGTGTCGCGGCTGCTCACAGTATTTTTCGATATAGACGTCGGGATTGCCAAAGCCGGCCTGGGCCTCAGCCTTGGCTGTGGCATAGGCGTTGGCAAGGGTCGCCTGTGAATGGACGATCTTCATGCCACGACCGCCACCACCGGCAGTGGCCTTGATGATCACCGGGAAACCGATCTGCTTGGCGATCTTGACCGCCTCGTCCACCGACTTCACATTTTCCTTGGTACCAGGCAGGATCGGTACGCCATGCTCGATCACCGCCTGGCGGGCCGATATCTTGTCGCCCATGATGCGCATGCTCTCAGCGGAAGGACCGATGAAGGTGATGCCACACTGCTCGCAGATCTCGGCAAATTTGGCGTTTTCCGACAGGAAGCCATAACCGGGATGGATCGCCTCAGCATCGGTCAGCTCGGCGGCACTGATGATGGCGTTGATATTCAGGTAGCTCTGGCTGCTGGGGGGCGGCCCAATACAGACCGACTCGTCGGCCAGCTTGACATGCAGCGATTCTGCATCGGCGGTGGAATAGACCGCAACGGTCTTGATCCCCAACTCCTTGCAGGCCCGTATCACCCGGATGGCGATCTCGCCACGATTGGCGATCAGTATTTTATGGAACATAGTGGCTCCTAAATCTTCTCAACGACGAACAACGGCTGACCAAACTCAACCGGTTGGGCGTTCTCGACGCAGATCTTGACGATCTTGCACTTGAACTCCGCCTCGATCTCATTGAACAGTTTCATCGCTTCCACCAGACAGATCACCTGGCCTTTTTCAACTACCTGGCCCACCTCAGCAAAGGGAGCGGCCTCAGGAGAAGCGGCGCGGTAAAAGGTGCCCACGATCGGGGAATTAATGGTTTCACCGCTCTCAACGGCAGCGGCAGGTGCCGCAACAGCTGCTGCCACGGGTGCTGCGGCAGCCACCGGAGCTGCTGCCATAGGGGCCGGTGCCTGCATATAGGTTGCAGGAGCAGCCATCTGGATAATTTCCGGTTGTTGACCCCGCTTGATGACGATCTTCTCATCGGCGTTGTCCATCTCAAACTCGGTAATATCGGTCTCGGTAATCATTTTTATCAGCAGTTTCAGATCCTTGATTTCCATTCCTAACTCCTTCCCTCACAATCACATTAATAACGTACGCGGTAACAGCCAAGCCGTACCGTCAGACAACCATCAATTTTTTTGCTACTCCTGTCAACAACCGGCAACCGTTACCAGTCACCGCCACCGTGTCTTCGATCCGCACCCCACCCCAACCGGGGATATAGATGCCAGGCTCGATGGTGACCACCATCCCTTCATCCAGCACAGCCTCGCTACGGGGCGACAGGGTCGGCTTTTCGTGAATCTCAAGTCCGACCCCATGACCCAGGCCGTGACCAAAAAAGTCACCAAAGCCCTGCTCGCGGATATAGTCGCGGGCTACGGCATCAAGCTCCTTGCAGCTGACACCGGGACGAACCGCCGCAACGGCACGGTCATGGGCCTCCAACACAACATCGTAAATCTGCTGCTGGCGTTGATCAAGCTGCCCAACCCCGACGGTTACCGTTTCATCGGAATGGTAGCCGTTCAGCACCGCCCCGAAATCGATGGTCACCAGTTCGCCAGCCTGTATCGGCTTGTTGCTGGCCCGCCCGTGGGGCATGGCCCCCCGTTCCCCGGAGGCGATAATAAAATCAAAACCGCGGCCCTCGGCGCCGCGACGCCGCATAGCAATCTCAAGTTCCAGGGCCAGATCAGCCTCAACCAGACCAGGCCGAATCAACGGCAGCACCGACTGCAAGGCCTGCGAAGCAAGGCTGGCCACATCCGCCAGAGCCTCCAGTTCGCGCTGATCCTTGCGATCCCGTATCCCATCGAGATCAGCCGGTAACGCCACCAGCGTCGCCCCTGGCAACTGTTTCTCCTGTTCCTGCTGTGTACTGACCAGACAATGGGCCGCTTCAAACCCGATCCGTTGCCACCCCTGCTCGTTACGCAGTTGGGCCAGCGCCTCGTGGCGTTGGCCATGTTCAATCACGGCCAGCCCGATTACTTCCTGCTGTGCCTGGAGCGTGTAACGGGAGTCACAGATGAACCACCCCTGATTACGGGTCAGCACCAGCAGACCACTGGAACCGCTGAAACCGGACAGGTAACGCAGATTGGGGAGGTGTTCCACCACCAGGCAATCGAGCTGCTCGCGGTCGAACCACGGGGTCAGTCGAGAGCGCCTGTCTTTTAGCATAACTGAAAGCGACACCTCAACCGAATTCTGATCAGTTGGCGAGATCAAACGTAAATTCAACCTTGCTGACTTTTACTATGATTAAAAAGAGCACGCAATCCCAGCAGATAACTGTCCAGCCCGAAGCCACAGATTTGCCCGACCGCCAGCGGCGCCAGGTAGCTGTGGTGGCGGAACGGTTCACGTCGATGGATGTTGGAGAGATGAACTTCGACAAAGGGGATGCCGATTGCGGCTAAGGCATCGCGCAGAGCAACGCTGGTATGGGTGTAGGCGGCCGGATTAATCACGATGCCATCATAGCAGCCGATGGCGGCCTGAATCGTATCCACCAACGCCCCTTCGCTGTTTGACTGGAAGCAGACCAGACGGCAGCCAAGCTCGGAGGCTAGGCTCTGCAGGGCGCTATTGACGTCATCCAGCGTCAGGGAGCCATAGATATCGGGCTCCCGCTGACCGAGCAAATTCAGATTGGGACCATGTATAACCAGAATACGTTGCATCGTTCTATTCAATGGCCTTGATCATGGTCAAGGCATTGGCACGCAGCAGATAACGGGCTTTGCCCACATTGCCGTCACGGCTGAGCACAAAGGCGGCAAACAGCTCCTCGTTGATCACACGCAGGATCATACAGGACTGCTTGGTGGTGATGGTTATCTCCTCCATATCGCCGGCACCCACCACCTCGACGGTACGCTGGATCTCCTTGATCACCGTGGCATACTCAACGGTCATCATCTGCACGTCAAAACCGGGGCGTCCCAGGTGCACCTCATCGATGGCGATGCAATCGTAGCCCATCAACATCACGGCATAGGCGCCTTCGACCTGCTGGATCATGCCTGACAGCAATGTTCTCAACGACATTCGCGCAACCTCCGGATGTTTTCCAGCCAGCCTTCCAGCACCGGCAGTACGCTGCCGGTATCGGCAACCCCCTGTGGCGGCACCGCAGCCACTGCAGACGACTGCTCACCGACCGGCTGCTCCGCTGAAGCTGCCGAAAGCAACTGCGACTCCAGTTCAGCAAGCCGTGTTGCCGCTGTGCTGTTTCCGGGCTCCGTGGCAAGGATATCACGGTAGATGCCGGCAGCCTTATCGGTAAAGCCCTGTGAAACGTACAACTCGGCCAGGGTGCCGGTCATCAACGGGTCCCGACCACTTTGCGCTGCTGCTGGCCAGGCATCTTCCACCGAGCTTATCTCGGCAGTCTCGCCATCCGACGGTTCCACACCGCTGACGGCAACCCCGGACCATGGATCAGCAATCGACCGCAACGGCGGTTTTACCCGCTCTACCAGCTGGTCATCGTCCGGCTCGGCAACAATGTCACTCTCGCTGAGTTCAATCAGCTCAAGGTCGTCATCGCCAAGACTGATCCCCCCCTGCAGTGCCTGCAGCGCACGACGAGCCTGCTGCAAACGTTCCTCAAGGGCCTTGATCTCTTGCTGCAACGCTTCCGGTGAATGCTGCATACGTCCCGTCACCTCCCCGCAACACAGGTTTCGGCCAGTTGGGCCGGGGTGAACTCCCGCACGGCGTGGGCCCCAAGGCCCTGATTACAGATATACTGAATAACACCGGCCCGACTCTTCTTGTCCTGGGTCAGGGCGGCTATCAACTCGTCACGGTCTGCCGGCGGCGTTTCGGTAGGCAGTCCCAAGCTGCGCAGCAACGCCACAATCCGTTCGCGATCATCAGCACTGCACAAGCCTTCTCGCTCGGAAATCTGCGCTGCCAGCGTCATACCGATCGCAACCGCTTCGCCATGCACCAGACCAGCATAACCTGACAGGGCCTCAAAGGCGTGGCCCAGGGTGTGACCATAATTCAGCACCGCCCGCAGGCCGGCCTCATGTTCATCCTGCTCCACCACCCAGGCCTTGAGGGCACAGCAGCGTGCCACCACCGTGGTGATCAACTCACGATCACGGGCCAGCAGCCGCTCAACATTGGACTCCAGCAGCTCAAAGAACGCCCGGTCCAGCACCACCCCGTACTTGATCACCTCTGCCAGACCAGCCCGATACTCTCGCTCCGGCAGCGTTGTCAGGGTATCCACATCGGCCAGCACCAGCCGTGGCTGGTGGAAGGCGCCGATCAGATTCTTGCCGCGGGGGTGGTCGATACCGGTCTTGCCCCCCACGCTGCTATCCACTTGTGCCAGCAGGGTGGTTGGCAGCTGCACAAACGGGATGCCCCGCAGGTAGGTGGCAGCGGCAAAACCGGCCAGATCACCCACCACACCGCCGCCCAGCGCCACAACAAAACAGCGCCGGTCAATCCCGGCCTCGATCAATTGGTCATAGACCTGATGCAAGGTCTGGCTGGTCTTGTAGGCCTCGCCATCGGGAATCGGGAGCAGCAGCGGCTGATAACCGGCCGCTGCCAGTGAGGCCGTGACCGTTTCGGCATACAGGCCGGCCACCGTGGGATTGGTCACCACCGCTGCGCGGCCGGTCAGTCCCACTTCACGGCAGTGCTTGCCCGCTTCAGCAAGTATGCCGGCGTCTATCAGTATGCTATAGCTTTGCGGCCCAAGCTGGACCGGAATCAACGCCATCACTACCCCTTGGAAAGCCGCTTAAGCACCTCGGCGGCCACATCTTCCACTGATTTCCCGACGGTGTCAATTCTTATGTCGCTATCAGCGTAGCACTGTTCGCGTTCCTGCAGCAAACGTTCAAGCCTGGCCACGCGCTCCGCTTCTTCGCCTTGCAACAGGGGGCGATCATTGCAGGCAGCCAAACGCGCCGCCAGCATCTCCAGTGAGGCGGTCAGATTGACCACCGGACCAATCAATCGCATCAGGCGACGGTTTTCAGGATCAATCACCGCGCCGCCGCCGGTGGAAAGCACCATCTGCGCCCGGCCCACCAGACCTGCCAGCTGTTCTTGTTCCAATCGTCGAAAGGCCGGCTCTCCCTCTTCGGCAAAGATGGCGTTGATGCTCTTGCCGGCCTGCTCGACAATCAGGGCATCCAGATCAATAAACGCCCAGCCCAGCTGCTGCGCCAGCAGGCGTCCGACGCTGGTCTTGCCGCTGCCCATCGGGCCGGTTAAGACAATGCTGTCCGACATCAGAAGGTGCGCACCGTCGCCAGGTAGCCATCCAGGTTACGCCGCAGCTCTTCGATTGAATCACCGCCAAACTTTTCCTGCAGGGCGCTGGCCAGCTCGATGGCCACCACTGCCTCGGCCACCACCAGGGCAGCCGGCACGGCACAGGTATCGGAGCGCTCCACCGAGGCCTCATAGGGCTGATGATCCGCCAGATCCACCGAACGCAACGGTGTGTACAGGGTGGGGATCGGCTTCATGGCGGCCCGCACCACCAGCGGCTCACCGTTGGTCATGCCCCCCTCCAGACCACCGGCACGATTGGTGGGACGGACATAGGCGGTTGCGGCGCCACGCTCCAGCGCAGCAGGATCGTAGGTTATCTCATCGTGCACCTGGGAACCGGGCCGACGGGCGGCCTCAAAGCCGAGCCCTACCTCAACCCCCTTGATGGCCTGAATGCTCATCAGCGCCATGGCCAGCCGGGCATCAAGCTTGCGGTCCCATTGCACGTGGCTGCCCAGACCGGGCGGCAGCCCCTGCACCTGCACCTCCACCACGCCACCCAACGTATCGCCAGCGGCCTTGGTGTGATCGATCAGACGCTTCATCTCGGCCTCGGCTGCCGGATCGCAGCAAAACAGCTCCGAGGCAGCCGCCTGTTGCCATAGCTGCTGGTACGGGACAGCCGGTGCCGACGCCATCACACCGCCCAGCTCAGTCACATAACCGCCGATGGTAATGCCACAGGCCTTGAGCAACTGGCGGGCCACGGCGCCCACCGCCACCCGCACTGCGGTCTCGCGGGCACTGGAACGCTCCAGGATATTACGCACATCCCGTTGGGAATACTTCATGGCGCCATCCAGGTCGGCGTGGCCGGGCCGGGGACGGGTCACCGGCTCTGCCTTGCCTGCATGCTCAGCCAGGGGCGACATCTTCTCCAGCCAATTTTCCCAATCGCGATTCTTCACTGCCAACGTCACCGGCGAGCCGAGGGTTTTGCCCCAGCGCACACCGGACAGCAGCTCGACCCGGTCCTGCTCGATCTTCATCCGGTCGCCTCGACCATACCCCTGTTGCCGCCGCGCCAGTTGCTCGTCCAGCATGGCCGGGGCCAGCTCAAGATTGGCCGGCAGCCCTTCGATGATAGCGGTCAGTTGGGGGCCATGGGATTCCCCGGCGGTAAAATAACGCATGGTCTGTCTCACTCCTGACTCTGATTTCGGTCGGCCAGAGTAGCATTACACCCCGACCGGGGCAAGCAAAACCCTGTTTCCAGACGGTTGGAAATAACGCGGAACAGCGCCTGACCTGTGGTCATACAGATACCGGCGTGGTGATGGGAGGCAGAGGCAGCTGTCAGCGCAAACCAATACGACTAAACAGTATTCCCAGATACTTGTTGCAGGGGTTATCGCGGTGCAGCCAGGGCAACAGCGGTGTTTTGCGGCTACCGAGTTCATCCAGCAGTTGCTTGATCAGGCGATGTTCGCCATGGCTCACCCCCTGGCGCAGGGCCTGGATCG
The DNA here is from genome assembly GCF_034008105.1 of Trichlorobacter sp. Classification (NCBI taxonomy): domain Bacteria; kingdom Pseudomonadati; phylum Thermodesulfobacteriota; class Desulfuromonadia; order Geobacterales; family Geobacteraceae; genus Trichlorobacter; species Trichlorobacter sp. Next base: position 125,080 of record NZ_JAVEPN010000005.1, on the reverse strand, counting down.
CCTCAGGCTTGCGCTTGGCCACCAACAGCACCCGAGCCAGATAATAATAATGCTCAGGCTGCTCAGGCTGGCGCCCGATAGCTGCCTGACAAAGCTCCAGGCCTCTGGTGACGTGGCCCCGTTCCTTGGCGATGCAATAGCCCAGACAGGGGTGCCAATCAGGGTTGTCCCACAGCTTGAGGGCTGCCTCCACCCTGGCCAGGGCAGCCAGCACATTGCCCGCCTCCAGCTCCTGCAGCCCGCGTTGATATTCCTGCTGGGCCTTCAACGACTCAGCATGGTGATCCATGGTCAGCTCCTGTTGTGTCATAACTACCCCAGATGCAGTTCGTCCAACGACAAGCGATAGCCGGGCAAGAAATGTTCCAGAAAATAGCCCACTTCCGGCAAAGGGCTGGTACGCAGACTCTCCAACTGTTCCTCGCCGGCCCGTTTGAACTCGAGATTGCCTGACTTTTCCTCCTCCAGGCACTTGATCAGCGCAGCGATCTTGTCGGCCGCCTTGATCACCGCCTGGTACTCGGCATCCTGCTCTTCAAAGAAAAACAACGGCTCATAGACCTGCGACAACTCTGGCGGCAACATGGCCAACAGTTTCCTGCGTGCCCGGTCCTCCAGCTGATGAAAAGAACGCTTGAAATTGGGGTTGAAATGCTTGACCGGGGTCGGCATATCACCGGTAAAAATCTCGCTGGCATCGTGAAAGACACCATACAACGCCGCCCGGCCGGGATCGAGTGTACCCTCGAAATAGGTGTTGCGGATCACCGCCAGGGCATGGGCCAACATGGCCACATCCAGCGAATGTTCCTTGATGTTCTCAGGCTGGGTGTTACGCATCAACCCCCAACGGTTGATGTATTGCATCCGGGCCAGAAAGGCGAAAAAATCGTAACGCTGCTCCGTCACACCTGCACCCATTTCAACCCCTCTCAACGGTTTCGAACAACACCCGGTAATCATCCAGGGCATAGCGGTCGGTCATACCGGCCAGATAATCGGCCACCGTCCGTTCCACACCGTCCTGCTCAATCCGGCGGCGATATTTGGGTGACAGCAGGTTGGGCCGCTTGACGTAGGTCTCAAACAGACGCGACAGCACGTGCTCAGCCTTGACCCGCATCTTGTCCACCTTGTGATGGCGGTACAGCCGCTCTTTCAGGAAACGCTTCAACGCCAGACTTTCCGCCTCCACCACTGGGCTGAAATGGACCAGCACCCGGTTTACCTGCCGCAGATCATCCGGCGAATTGACGTTGAACTGCTGGATATTGGCCCAGGTGGTCTCACAGATATCGGTAATCTGCATCCCGATCAGGGCGCTGACCGTGCGGGCCACCAACCGCCTGTCGTCAATGGCCGGATAGCGTTCACGTACCCGGCTTGCCATCCGCGCCCACAGCTCCACCCCCTTTAAGAGCTCCAGGGTCAGGTAGCCGGATTTGAGCCCGTCGTCAATATCATGGTTGTTGTAGGCGATCTCATCGGCGTAGTTGATCAGCTGCGCCTCGATGGAGGGGACCACGCCAGGCAGAAACTCGTCGAGGATCGTGGTCGGCAGATCGTGGGGCGACGAATGTTTCAGAATCCCCTCACGCACCTCCCAGGAGAGATTCAGACCGTCAAAGTCGGGGTAGCGCTGCTCCAGCTTGTCCACCACCCGAAAGGACTGGTAGTTGTGCTCAAACCCACCGAAGCCCTGCATCAGCTGATTCAGCACCTCCTCGCCGGTATGGCCAAAGGGGGTGTGTCCCAGGTCATGGGCCAGGGCCAGCGCCTCGGTCAGGTCCTCATTCAGGCGCAGACGACGGGCAACCGCCTTGCCGATCTGGGCCACCTCCAGCGAATGGGTCAAGCGGGTACGGTAGTAATCACCCTCGTGGTTCAGAAAGACCTGGGTCTTGTACTCCAACCGCCTGAAGGCGGCGCAATGGATAATCCGGTCACGGTCCCGCTCAAACATCGGTCGCGGGTCGCCCGACGTTTCCAGATACCGGCGCCCCCGTGATTCGCCGCTCTTGCAGGCATACGGGGCCAGATCCGGACGCTCGCTATAATCAAACATGCAGCTGCTCCCTCCCATGGCAGGATAGCAATCGACGCAAAGAGTACTATCCGCACCGCCCATCGGCAAGTTTTTTCCTAAAAGTATGGTAGGCTTAGCCCATGACCAACCACGATCTGCAGGCCCTGCTGGCCATTGACCGCACCACCCTGCCCCCGGATGGCGGACCGCTCTACAACCGGCTGATCTTCAGCCACTCACCCTACCTGCTGCAACACGCACGCAACCCGGTGGACTGGCGCGAATGGGGCCCAGAGACCCTGCAGGAGGCACGGCAGCGCAACCTGCCGCTGTTTGTCTCCATCGGCTACGCCACCTGCCACTGGTGCCACGTCATGGCCCATGAATCCTTTGAGGACGACGAAGTGGCCGACATCCTCAACCACGGCTTTGTGCCGGTCAAGGTTGATCGGGAGGAACGACCCGACCTGGACGAATTCTGCATGGCCGCCTGTCAGACCATGACCGGCAGCGGCGGCTGGCCCCTGAACTGTTTTCTGAAGCCGGACGGCACACCCTTCTACGCCCTGACCTACCTGCCCAAGGAACCGCGCCGGGGCATGCCCGGCTTTCTGGAGCTGCTGGAAAACATCGCCCAGGTCTGGCAACACAGGCCGGACAGCGTAGAACGCAATGCCACCTCATTGATGGATGCCCTGCAACGGCTGAGCCTCCCTCAACTACCGGAGCGCTGCGTGCCGCTGGACCAGTTGTTCAAACAGGCCGATGCCACCCTGCGACGGATGTACGACCAGCAGTACGGCGGCTTTGGCACGGCACCCAAATTTCCGATGCCGCCCTACCTGCTGCACCTGCTACGCAGTAACGATATTGCTTTGCACGACATGGCCCTGCAGACCCTGCGAGCCATGCGGCAGGGCGGCATCTGGGACCAACTGGCCGGCGGCATTCACCGCTACAGCACCGACCGACACTGGCTGGTGCCCCACTTCGAAAAGATGCTCTATGACCAGGCCCTGGTAGCCTACGTGGCCCTGGAGGCGTACCAGCTAACCAACGACAACCAGTATTGCAACATGGCCGAAAACCTGCTGGAGTTCACCCTGCAGGAGCTGACCTCGCCCCAAGGCGGTTTTTACTGCGGCCTGGATGCCGATTCCGAAGCACGGGAAGGCGCCTGTTACGTCTGGCACAGACAAGAGCTTGACGCACTGTTGGGCGCTGACGCAGCACTCTTCCACGAACGTTACGGCGTAACCCGCGAGGGAAACTTCGAGGTAGCGGGAGAGAATGTACTGCATCAGGCGCAGACGATTGAGGCGCTGGGCAAGGCTCATCACCGCTCTGAGAGCGAGCTAGCCGAACAGTTGGAACACTGCGGCCAGACCCTGCTGGCGGTGCGCAGGCAGCGTGAACAACCGCTGCGAGATCTCAAGATCATCACTGCCTGGAACGGCCTGCTGATCGCCACGCTGGCCCGTGGCGCCGCCATAACCGGCAAGCAGCACTGGCTTGCCGCCGCCCGCAAGGCGGCTGATTTCATCACCACCAGCCTGGTGGCCCCTGATGGGCGCCTGTTGCGCAGCTACCTGCTTGGTCCGTCGCCGATCAAAGGCTTTTTGGAAGACTACGCCTTTGTGGCCTGGGGCTTACTGGAGCTGTACCTGGCCGAACAACACAAGCCTGACCTACAGCGCGCTGCTACCCTCTGCCAAGAGGCACTGCGCTTGTTCAGCACAGCAGATGGCCGTCTGACCACTGCCGGCAGCGATGCCGATCAACTGCCGCTGGCCCTACCCGATCTGCATGACGGCGTGATCCCCAGCGCACTGTCCATCTTGGCAAGCAACCTGCTGACGCTGTCAACACTTACCGACGATCTGAACTGGCAGCACGAGGCGCAGCGCCTGCTGCACTGCTACCATGCCAACCTGCAGCAGAATCCGACCGCCAGCCTCTGGCTGTTGCAGGCGGCACATGCTTTTGATAGTGACAGACAAGGAAGTGAAAAAAGTTTCAACAACAGCTTATGATGTGAGGAAAAGAGGGTGACAGGTGTATTGCTTGAAGAGATCGAGAATCCAGCTAGCAAAAGAAGAGGCCTACTCCACCACCAGACCTTCTTTAAGCGCCACAATCACCTCTACCTGACGCTGGTAGATGTACTTGCCGATCACGGTGTCGGTCAGCCGGTCGGGGGCAATGGTGAAGATGGCAATCTGCCGGTTGTCGCTGGTGGGCTTGGCCCTGACAAAGATGGCCGGCATGGTCAGGGGCGAATCCAGCAGGGTGAGGGCCATCACACCGGCCCCTTCAACGGTTGCTGGTAACGGTCCATCAACCCATAGTGAGATGCCGCTGGCAGAGATATCGATCACCGTGCCTTCGATCTGCAGATTCTCGCAGAAAAAACGGGCCGGCAAGGTGCCGTGCACCCTGACCCGCACCGCCTCGCGCCGGTCTGCCCTGATCTGGGCATAGGCAAAATTGTGCAGGATGGCCACCTTTTTGGTGACGTTGACGTAGGCGGCGTAACAGTGTACCGCCAGATCCTTGGCAAAGGCCTTGCTTTTGATCAGTGTGCTGTTGTTTTGTTTGAGGATATTGGCCTGATGCTCATGGACGGACAGTTCGACGCTGTCCTTGTCCACGGCCAGAATGGTGGCAGCGTAGCTGACCGGTATCTCATTACAGTAGTTGAGCAACGTCAAATCGCTCTTCAGACGCCCGGCATGCATCTCTGCAAACACCTTGATAATGGCGTCAGCGTCTGTCTTGCCATCGGCAACGCTTACCAACTGAAAATGATCTTGTACCATTGATGGGCCTTACTTCGTTGTATTATCAATCTGTCGAGCCTGCAACGCGACGGCTCGTTTTAGCACAATTTACAAAAAAAGGCTCTGCTTACGGCAGAGCCTTTTAAATTGTATGGTGCGCGCTACTGGGATTGAACCAGTGACCCCTGCCGTGTGAAGGCAGTGCTCTCCCGCTGAGCTAAGCGCGCGGGAAGTAGTATTTCTAGCAAAGCAGCTCTGCATTGTCAAGCCCTACATAATGTTGAAGGTGGTGTGGATCGACTTCTGCAGATCCTCGATCCGCAGCACTGCCTGCCTGATCCGTTCCCGCTCGTCATGGTCCAGCATCAGCGGGTCCAAGTGGTAGGAGTCTTTCTGGATCCCCTTGATGACCTTGATCTGCAACAAAATCCGGTAACGGGTAAGGATCTCATAGGCATCCAGTAGCCCCTGGGCCACGGCTGGTGAGAAGCTCCCTTCCTGCTCCAGCAGCTTGATCCGGTGAACAGTGCTGGTGGCGGCCAAACCCTGGCTGATAGCTAGAATACGAACGTTCATTACCAGGGGCGCCCAGGCCAACAGCTTGATGTTGAATTCGCCCTTGTGCTCACCGCTGGGTTCGGTCCAGAGGCGACGCATGAAGCCGAGGGCCAGCTTCATTTCGGTGGCGGCCCGGGCCATGCCCCACAGCACCTGAAAGTGCTCTTTCTCCATATCCCGCACCAGCTCGATGAATCGCTCGCCCAACGGCCTGTCACCAGCCACGTAGCGGGCATCGGACAGCACGATCAGGTCCATCATGTTCTTGGCAAAATCCTCAACCTCGTAACGCACAATGGCGAACAACCGCTTGCGCCACTGGGTAAAAGAGCCGCGCCAGGTGGGGTTGCTGGTCATGATGTCGCCGGTGCAGCGTTTGAATCCCGCCTGCTCCAGATAATCCACCAGACGGGCGCCAAACTCCTCAAACCATGAATCGGCTGCCTCACCGCCGCCATCACCATAGACGATCAGGTAGTCTTGGTCGGTGATCAGGGTCTGCTCTTCACGGCCATCGCTGCCCATGCTGATCAGGGCATAGGGGACCGGTGCCGCTCCTTTACCCTCTGCGAACAGGGCATCGGCCACCAGTTCTACGGCACGCTCTGCAAGCAGATCACGGTAATGGGTGCAGGATTGATGAAGAATAGTAACCGAGTTGGCCACCAGGAACCGCTCCAGCTCAATCCTGTTCAGTTCAGTATGAATGGTCTGCAGCGAAGAGAGATCGGCCGATGGGATCAACCCGCGCTGATGGCTCGCCTGGGTCTCCCACTGGTTGAAGCGCTGCCGTTCACTGTCCAGATCGGCTTGTAGACGTTCGAGCACCAGTGCGATTTCGGCTGCGGTGCAGACCTTGCTGATCTGCGTCAATGCAGGCAGCGCGTCCAGCGTACTGGTGCCGCCAGGGGCAGAAGGATGTGTGTCCACGTAACTCCTCACAATGAGCAAAAAAGGGGGAGGCGTAAGCCTCCCCCACTATAGCACAGGTCATCGGATTGAAAAGCCTTAGTGGTCGATAGCCTTTGCCATGCCCAGGCCGGTGTTCTGGCGGACATAGATCTCGTCCCACATCTCCTCTGCCCTGCGGCAGGGGAAGGCCAGGGTGGCCAGGATGGCGGCGATGAAGCCCAGCGGGATGGAGACGATGCCGGGGTTCTTCAGGTTAAACAGCGGCTTGGACAGGCCCAGCATGGACTTGCCACCACGGTTTTTAGCCTCTTCTGCCTTTTTGGCCTCGATGGTCTTGAGGGTCTTTTCCATGGCTGCAGGGGCAACCAGACCAGCGGCGATTTCTGCCTCAAGCTTGGTGTAGGCAGCCTTGGCATTGTCGGCTACCCGGTCGGGGTAGGTCATGTTGGGGGAGACCATGACCAGGCCGATGGAGGCGATGGTGCCGACAACCAGGCCGGCAACCACACCGGCGGTGTTGAATTTCTTCCAGAACAGCGACATGACGACGACCGGCAGGTTGCCGGAGGAGGCAACGGCAAAGGCCAGGGCCACCAGGTGGGCAACGTTTTGCTTCTCGGCAGCGATACCGATCAGGATGCCGACGGCGCCGACGCAGAAGGAGGTGATCCGGGCTGCCATAACCTGCTCATGCTGGTCGGCATGGCCGTCTTTGATGACGTTGACGTAGATGTCGTGGGCGATGGCGGCGGAGGCTGCCAGGACCAGACCGGAGACGACGGCCAGGATGGTGGCGAAGGCCACGGCGCAGAGGAAGGCCAACAGCAGGTCGCCGATGAAGGGTGAGAATTCGGAACCCATGGTTTTGGCCAGCATCATGGCAGCCATGTTGCCGCCGGCGTCTACTTGCTTGATGCCTTGCGGGGAGAGGTGGACGGCAGCGCCGAAGCCCAGCAGGGTGGTCAGGATGTAGAAGGAGCCGATGATGAACATGGCAACGATAACTGATTTACGGGCTTCCTGTGCGGTGGGAACGGTGAAGAAGCGCATCAGGATGTGGGGCATACCGGCGGTGCCGAGTACCAGGGCCATGCCGAGGGAGATCTGGTCGAGGGGGTTGGTCAGGAACAGACCCGGCTCGAGGAAGCGTTGACCGGCGTCGGCGGTGGCGGTGCCGGCGTCTACTTCTTTGAGGTAGATCGGCAGGAGCTTGACGTGGTCAATGATGTTCTGGTTGGTGGCGATGTCGGTGAAGAACTGGAACGGGCTGAAGCCGGATTTGATGGCTACCATAACAGAAAGAATAAAGGCGCCGGTCATCAGCAGGCCGGCCTTGATGATCTGGACCCAGGTGGTGGCGGTCATGCCGCCGAAGACGACGTAGCCGACCATCAGGATACCGACGCCGACAATGGCGATGGTGTAGTTGATGCCCAGCAGCAGTTGCATCAGTTTACCGGCGCCGACCATCTGGGCGGTGAGGTAGAAGGTGGAGACGGATACGGTGGAGATGGCGGCGACGGCACGTACCGGCTTGGGCGAGGTGCGGAAGGAGAGGATGTCGCCCAGGGTGTATTTACCGGCGTTGCGGCAGGGCTCGGCTACGATCAGCAGAACGGTGATGTAGGCCACGAGCCAGCCGACGGAGTACATGAAGCCGTCATAGCCGTAGAGGGAGATCATGCCGGAGATGCCCAGGAAGGAGGCAGCCGACATGTAGTCGCCGGCAATGGCCCAGCCGTTCTGGGTGCCGGTGATGCCACCGCCGGCGGTGTAGAAGTCAGCAGCCGATTTGGTTTGCTTGGCAGACCAGACGACGACGGACATGGTGGCGGCGATGATGATCAGGAAGATCGGTATGGTGACCTTGGGGTTGGCCTTGAGGGTGGCCTTGGACTCTGCGGCAGGCGCAGCAACTTTGGCGGCGTCTACGGCAGGGGCCGCAGCAGCGGCAGGGGCCTGGGCGGCTACCGCAGGGGTGGCTTCGGGGGCTTTGGCAGCCTCGGGGGCGGCGTAGGCGGCGATACTCAGGGAGAGTACGCAACCAAGAGCTACTAACAGTCTCTTCATGATATCACCTCCTATTGAAGTTCGTTGACCAGTTCTCTGGTCAGACGGTCAAAGTCTTTGTTGGCAACATGGGCATAGTACATGGCCAGGCCCCAGGATACGAAAAACTGCGACAACGCAAAGATGTAGCCGAAGTTGATGCGACCCAGAATCTGGATCTTGAACAGGCCCGGTGCGTAGGCCGCTCCAATCGGCAACAGGAAGTAGTAGATCGTTGAGAAGATCCACCAGCCAAACAAAAAGGCCGTCTTCTTGTGGTGCAGTTCGATAAACTTGGGATTTTTAGCTATCGATGCCCAGTCATACGTTTTTTCCGCCATGATACTTAACTCCTTTCCGTAACATACGTGGTCAGCCACAAACGCCAGAAGCCCCTTACTGCTGATAGCGAAACTGTTTACATCATATTCACTGGTTTTCTATCACGTTGTTTTAAAAATCGTCAATCCATTTTTGCCAACATAATCTGAGCACAATATTAATTGTATAATATTATATACTTACAAAAACATCACCATCAAAACACCGCATATTTACAATATCTATATATAGCCTAAAACGCCTGCGCAAGGCATGTGAAGCAACCACCACAGGCAGCACAATTCAACTCTATTCAATGACAACAACGACCAGTTACCGATCTGCTGCGTGTAATGCCATCAAACAGTTTTTCTCTTGTTATCATCAGGGCTTCCCGTCTATAGTACCCCCCTGCCCCGGCCACAACCACACCAGCGGCAACTCCAGCGGCGGCAGGACACCCTCGAACCAGAACCCGAAAACAACTCATTTGGAGTAATAACTTTAGACGCTGCCTATTCATGACCCCGGCAGCAGCACGGAGACGACCATGTCAGACCTGATCACCCACACCATTGGCGGCCTGCTGGACGACATTGCCCAACGCTTTCCCGCTAACGACGCCCTGGTCTACCCTGACCGCGGCATGCGCTATTCCTATGCCGAGTTTAATCAGGTCTGCCGCCAGGTGGCCAAGGGAATGCTCAAGCTGGGGATCAAAAAAGGGGACCATGTCTCGATCTGGGCCCACAACGTGCCGGAGTGGGCGATCCTGATGTTTGCCAGCGCCAAGATCGGTGCGGTGCTGGTGACGGTCAACACCGCCTATAAGTCGGCCGAACTGGAGTACGTGCTCAACCAGTCCGATTCCACCACCCTGTTCATGGTCAAGTCATGGAAAGATACCGACTACGTGGCCACCCTGAACGAGGTGGTGCCGGAACTGGCCAGCGCCGAGTTCGGCAAGCTGTCCTGCAGCAAGCTGCCGTTCCTGAAAAACGTGGTCTTCATCGGTGAGGGCACTCCGGCCGGCATGCTCAACTTTGAACGGATCGCCAAACTGGGCAGCCAGGTGAGCGATGCCGAACTGGCCGCCGTGGAAGCGACCATTGACTGCAATGACACCATCAACATGCAGTACACCTCCGGCACCACCGGCTTCCCCAAAGGGGTCATGCTGACCAGCCTCAACCTGGTCAATAACGGCTTCCAGATCGGCGAGTGCATGAAATTTACGGAAAAGGACCGTCTGTGTATCCCGGTACCGTTTTTCCACTGTTTCGGCAGCGTGTTGGCGGTGATGGCCGCAGTGACCCACGGAACCGCCATGGTACCGGTGGAGATGTTCGACCCCCTAAAGGTGCTGCAGACCATCGAGGCTGAGAAGTGTACCGCCGTGCATGGCGTACCGACCATGTTCATCGCTGAACTGGAGCACCCGGATTTCAAAAAATTCGATCTATCCACTCTGCGCACCGGCATCATGGCCGGTTCGGTCTGCCCGATCGAGGTGATGAAGCGGGTGGTCAAGGATATGCACATGACCGACATCACCATCGTCTTTGGCCAGACCGAATCCTCCCCCGGCATCACCCAGAGCCGCACCGACGACCCGATTGAACTGCGGGTGGCCACAGTGGGTCGGGCCCTGCCCGGTGCTGAGGTCAAGATCGTGGATATCGAAACCGGCGAGACTTTGCCGCCGGGCAAGCAGGGCGAACTGTGCGCCCGGGGCTACATGGTGATGAAGGGCTACTACAAGATGCCGGAGGAGACCGCCAAGGTAATCGATAAGGATGGCTGGCTGCACACCGGCGACCTGGCCATCATGGACGAGAACGGCTACTGCAAGATCACCGGCCGTATCAAGCAGATGATCATCCGTGGCGGCGAAAACATCTATCCCAAAGAGATCGAGGAATATCTCTACACCCATCCCAAGATATCTGATGTACAGGTCTATGGTGTGCCGGACAAGAAATACGGTGAGCAGGTCATGGCGGCCATCATCCTCAAAAAGGGGATGGAAATGACCGAAGAAGAGGTCAAGGCATTCTGCCGAGACAAGATCGCCAATTATAAGATTCCCAAGTATGTCAAGTTTGTGGACGGCTACCCGATGACCGCCAGCGGTAAGATCCAGAAGTTCAAATTGCGGGAGATGGCAATCAAGGAACTGCATCTGGAGGAAGAAACAGCCTCGGCCTAGAAAGGGCAGTATGCCACCCAAACACCCGATCATAGCCATCGCCTACAGCGAGGAGACCCGTCAGGCCTTTGTGGCGGCGCTCGAACAGGCGGGAGCGGAGGCCGTGGCGGCTGCCAGCTTTTATGACGCCGAAACGCTGGTGTTAAGCGGCAGCTACAGTGGTCTGCTGGTGGATCTGCCCTCGATCGTCAAGGCCAAGGGGGATGAAAAGGTGGTGGCCTGCTCGCTGACCAACTTCTTCCCCACCCTACGGGTGCGGGCCGTGGGCTCGGTATTGGTGCCGATGACCATGCCGGGAGCCGCTCGCCAGGACAACAGTCTGAACGACTTTCTGGCCAAATCCTGCAGCAGCTTTGAGCCCCGTCAACTGCGCCGAAACCGCCGTCGCGACATCATCATGGCCGCCCAGCTCCACGGACCTGATTCCAGCGACCGGACCTTCACCCTCAATCTTTCCTGGGGAGGATTCTTTCTCCTGCACACCTTTCCGGAGCGTTTTACCATCGGCGAGCCGCTTGACATCTACCTGCCTGAGGCTGAGCTGCTGGTGCCGACCACCATCCGCTGGCTGCGGCCATGGGGTGAGCGCCACTTGTCGGGACTCGGACTGGCATTCGACCGGGTCGACGATCAACTGCACGAAGCCCTGACCATCCTGCTTAAATCAGACCCTGCTAACGACCGGGACCGACTGGTGGCATAACCGGCAGCTCCCACAACCCTATCTTTTCCACCAGATCAGCTTGACCGCCGCCAACCCCAGACAGCCCAACGATAGCCAGCCTGCCAACGGGTGCGGCATGTCACGCAGATAAAAGGCCGTCGCCACCAGCAGACCAATCCAGGCCAGCTGCCGCAACCACTGCTGCAGGGGGCGCAGCAGGAGCCGACGATCGTCCTCCGCCAGATGGACCACCAGATCACCCTGCTGCAAGGTATCCACCAGATGCCGAGCCTTTACCAGGGTCAAGGGCAATTGGGCCAGCTCGTGGGTAACCACCCCCCAGACGCTGTCCCGTTCGCCCAGGGCACGGGTCAGGTTGGCCCGCAAGACCGGCAGCACATCCTTGACGCCGTTATAATTTTCTATGTAGCTGGTGCCTAGCCCCTCAATGATCGAGCTGGCCCGCATGACGTAGATGATCTCCTGGGGCAGCTTAAAGGGGTAGTCCTTCAGCGTGTCCATAACACCGAAGGCCAGTTCCTGCATACTGGTGGCGCTCAACTGGTCATTGTCAAAGATGCGGAACATCTCCTCGGCCAGGCCGGTCAGCTCATCCTGGGGGGCGCTGTCAGTGATGATGCCCAGCTTACGGGTGGCCTGCACCAGCAGCTCGAAGTCACGTTCATAGGCCGCCTTGACCGTATTGATCATGGCCAGCCGGGTGGCGTTAGGAATCCGGCTGACCATGCCGAAATCCAGCAGCACCAGCGTCCCATCCGGCGCAACCAGCAGGTTGCCGGGGTGCGGATCGGCATGAAAAAAGCCCTTGACCAGCATCTGTTCGGTGTAGAACAGCACCAGCCGTTCCATCAGGGCCGGAAACGACACCTCCAGACGGGCCAGCTGCTCCTGATCGTCAAACCGCACCCCCTGCTCAAAGCTCATCACCAGGGCATCACGGCTGCTGCACTCCGGATAGGGAACCGGCATTCTGACACCGCTATCGGGATAGGCCTGACGGAACCGTTCCAGGTTGGACAACTCGGCCTGCATGTCGACTTCCTGCACAATAGTCCGCCGGAAGGCCTGCAGCACCGCCTCGATGGAGTTGCGGGTATACTCGGAAAAAAGCGGATGCAGAATTGCCAGAAACCAGCCCAGCAGGCGTATATCCTCCCGCACCACCCGCTCAATACCGTTACGGCGTAACTTTACCGCGACCTGCCGACCGTCCTGCAACACGGCACGATGCACCTGACCGATGGAGGCACAGGCCAAAGGTTGCTGTTCAAAACTGCTGAAACAGTCACCGGCTCCGAACGCCCTGGCAAACACCTGCCTGAAATCGCCGGCCGCCATGGCAGGCAAACGGTCATGCAGATACCGTAGCGGCTCCAGGTAACTGCTGTCGAAAAAATCGGAACGGGTGGCCAACACCTGAGCCAGCTTGATAAAACTGGCGCCCAGCTGTTCAATGGCCGTCACCAGCTGGTTCGGCTTGAGCGGTTCTATGCCGAGCCAGCTGGCCCGCTTTCTGATCAGCAGGAAGACCGTCAGCAACACCCTGAACACCCGATACACCCGCACCGGATGGTACTGACGCATAAGCACGAGCACGAACGGCACCGGTTTAGGATTGTCCCTGACGTTGTCTGGCTAACTCCTCCCGCAGGGCATCCAGATCAGCCTTGCTGGCCAGACCCAACTCATCGATGGCCTCTTTAAGCAATTGCTTGACCTCTTCTTTCAGCCTGCCACGCTCCTCACTACCCTTGGCCACGGCCTGATCGAAAAACTCGCGGGCCTTGCGTTCATTCTCCTCTTTGAGTCCCTTGGCTGACTCTCCGGCCTGCTCCAGCTTTTCCTTGGCCATCAAGGCGCTGCCCAATCCGAAATAAAACAGTTGCTCCAGTTTGTCTTTCATCGCTCATACTCCTTTCTATGCAGTAGCGCTTGCCGACAGCTCAGCCAATACCGCTTCATGTGCCGCAACCGAGGCATCCAGCCCCGCATTGCCGATATCACCGCGTCCGGTCCAATCGTTGCCCTGCCTGACATACAGATATTTCAGGGTCTGCCGGATATGCCGCTCTGTCTTGTCTGGTGCCAGACGGGCCATCTCAAGCAGCGCTGCATACACCGACATGTAGGTATCATCATACCGCTCATTAAGGTAATTCGTCATTGACATAGCGCTCAACTCCAGCTTTGCTCTAGACAGTAATTTTCTTTAATGCTAGTTTTGCTCAAAATATTTATTTTGTCTAGGACAAATATGCGCCATCTGTATTCCATATCTGACGTTGAACAACAAACCGGCATTGGACGCGACACCTTGCGCGTCTGGGAGCGACGCTACGGCTTTCCAACGCCGCAGCGTAATCAGCGGGGCGAACGGGAGTACAGCCGTGAACAACTGGAACGGCTATGTCTGATCAAACAGTTGCTGGACAACGGCCAACGCCCCGGCAAACTGCTGTTGCTCAACCTGCCACACCTGCAACAACTGGCACAGCAGTCCAAACCGAAGCAGTCATTAAGTGCCGATGTCGAACAGATGCTGAACCTTCTGGCTACAACCGACAGCAGTATCGTGCGGGAGAGACTGAAACAGCTGCTGCACCAGCATGGTTTACGCCATTTCCTGACCGAGTTGGTGGCCCCCCTGAATCAGGCTGTCGGCGAGGCCTGGTTTCACGGCAGGCTGGGTGTACTGGAAGAGCACCGCTACGTGGAAGAGCTGCGCTCATTGCTGGCCGTCACCACACAGTCACTCGCCGTTCCCCGGACCGGACTGCGGGCCCTGCTGACGACCCTGCCTGGCGAACAGCACGGCGTCGGGCTACTGATGGCAGCCTGCATCCTGGAGCTGGAAGGGGTTGAAGTGCTACAACTCGGTGTACAGACGCCACTGGAGGAGATTCGACGTGGCGCCGTTGAAAACCACTGCCGACTGGTGGGCATATCCTGCAGCAGCTACCTGCAACGCCGTGCCACAGCCTCTCAGCTGGTTCGCCTGCGGGGTATGCTGCCCAAGGAGATCGCCTTGTGGGCCGGCGGCAGCGGCGCACAGGGGGTCACCGCGCTACCGGACAGCATCCAGCTGTTTCACGATCTGCAGCAGATACCGGCTGCGGTCACTAAACTCAGCACTCACGTCACGCCAGCGGCAGCAAGCCCGGACTGACGGTTCGCGCATCACTGTCCAGCGATCAGCCGCTTGCATTGTGCTGAAAACCGTCTACACTTAAGGCCCGCGCAGCAAAGAATTCACTCGAACCAGGAGGCACCGACAGATGGCATTGTGGGACAAACTCAAAGGCGAGCTGATCGATATCATCCAATGGCTGGACGACAGCAACGACACCCTGCTGTATCGCTTCCCCCGCTATAATAACGAGATCAAATACAACGCCAAACTGGTGGTGCGCGAAGGCCAGATGGCGGTCTTCATCAACGAGGGCCAGATCGCCGACGTCTTCGGTCCCGGCACCTACACGCTGACCACCCGTAACCTGCCGGTGCTGGCCACCCTCAAAGGCTGGAAATACGGTTTTGAATCCCCTTTCAAAGCCGAGGTCTATTTCTGCTCAACCCGCCAGTTCACCAACCTGAAATGGGGCACTCCTGGCCCCTGCACCATGCGGGACCCCGAGTTCGGCGCCGTGCGGGTAACCGCCTTCGGCCTTTACGCCATGAAGATCAAGGACCCAACGGTCTTCATCCGTGAGATCGCCGGCACCGACAGCGACTTCAGCATCGACGAAATTCAGGAAAACCTGAAGGGCAAGATCGGTCTGCGGATCAAGGAGCTGTTGCCGGAGTTGCAGATCCCGGTGATCGAACTGGAGAGCAAGGTGGTTACCTTGGGCAAGATGCTTCAGGAACGGATTGCCCCGGCCTTTGAGGGCTTCGGCATCAGTCTGACCGAGGTACAGGTGCAGGATGTGGGACTACCGGAAGAGGTGGAACGGGCCATTGACAAGGCAGGCGCCATGCGGGTCATCGGCAACCTGCAGACCTTTACCCAGTATGAGACCGCCAACGCCATCAAGGATGCCGCCAACAACCCGGGCGGGCTGGCCGCTGCCGGCGCCGGTGTGGGAATCGGGCTCGGGATAGGCGGGCAGATGGCAGGTGCCATGGGCAGCATGGCCACTTCACAGCCACAGCAGGCAGCGGGTATGACCCCGCCACCACTGCCTGAGCAGGTACAGCTGTTTGTGGCCCTGGACGGAAAGCAGGCCGGGCCCTTTGAGCTGCCAACCCTGCAGCAGATGGTCCAGGCCGGACAGCTGACCCGTGAAACGCTGGTATGGAAACAAGGTATGGATGCCTGGTCTGCCGCCGGCAACCTGACTGAACTAGCCTCCTTGTTCGCCAGTGCGCCACCGCCGCTGACAACAGCCTGATTGTCCCAGGCATCGACGCAGCGTCTACCGGAAGAGTTGGTTAGGGTCTGCTCAGGAGGTAGGTGACGAAGTCTTCGCCGATGCGGCTGTCGCTTATCCGGCAGCCAAGGGAGGTGTAGCGCTGCACAATATCGAACTTGTCCTGCAGTGGGATGCCAGACAACAACAGCTGCCCGCCGCTGCGGGTCATGGCCACCAGCTGGTCGGCCAGCGGCAGCAGGATGTCGATATAGATGTTGGCCAGCACCAGGTCAAAGCTACGGTCTGCAACAGCTGAAAGCTCTCCGCACACTGACTGCACCCGGTCTTCCAAGCCGTTCAGCACAGCATTTTCAGCGCAGGAACGGGCTGCGGCATGTTCCAGATCAACCGCTGCCACGGCGGCTGCCCCCAAACGGGCTGCAGCAATGGCCAGAATGCCGGTGCCGCTGCCAAGATCCAACACGCGGCTGCCCTGCAAAAATGGTATGGCAGGCAATAGCTCAAGGCAGGAGGCGGTGGTTTCATGGTCACCGGAGCCGAAGGCGCCCTGCCTGCCCAGCAGGATCGGAATGCCACAGGGCTGCGGGGCTGGATCGCCGGCCGGAATGATGGTAAAGAGACCGATATTGAATGGTTTAAAGATACGTCCTGACATGGACCGGCACCCTAGCCGGTTCCAGCTGCGAGGTCAAGCGTCTGATCTTTCTGCCAGCAATCAGGACCGGGAATTTTTCATAGAAAGGACCACTGCCCGCCATGCGCCTGACCCCCGCCGTAGAACTTGAATACCGCTGCAAACGCCTGCAGGATTTGATGGCCGAAAACGACCTGGATGCAGCAATCATTACCCAGAATGCCGACCTGTTCTATTTTACCGGCACCGTGCAGAACGGCTGCTTGTACCTGCCGGCCCAGGGCCAACCGCTCTACCTGGTGCGCCGTGATGCGGCCAGGGCGCGGATGGAATCAGGACTGAAAGAGGTGCTGGCCTTCAGTTCCCCCAAGGATATCCCCGGTCTGGTGGCCAGCTTTGGCTACCCTGAGCCGAAACGGATCGGCATGGAATTCGACGTGTTGCCGGTTGGCCTGTTCGAACGCTACCGCAAGGTCTGGCCAACGGCCGACTTTACCGATGTCACACCGCTGATCCGCCAGGTACGGATGATCAAGAGCCACTATGAGATTCACCTGATGCAGGACGCTGCCGACCAGGTCGACAAAGTCTACCAGCGGGCCAAGGAGGTAATCCGGGCCGGCATGACCGATCTGGAACTGGCGGCCGAGCTGGAGTATGTCGCCCGCAAGCATGGCCACCTGGGCCTGATCCGGATGCGGGTCTACAATGGCGAGATGTTTTTCGGCCACACCTTCTCCGGCTGCGACAGTGCCGTACCGGCCTACACCGACACCCCCTTCGGCGGCGTAGGACCTTCCCCCTGCTTTGGTCAGGGTGCCAGCTACAAACCGATCGAGCGCAACGAACCGATCATCATCGATTTTGCCGGCAATATGGACGGTTACTTGGTGGACCAGACCCGGGTCTTTGCCATCGGCTGCCTGTCGGACCGCCTACGTAAAGGGTTCGACGACATGCTTAAGGTACAGGACCTGATGAAGCAACTGGCGGTTGAAGGGATCGCCTGGGGCGAGCTTTACGAACGCTGCCACGACCTGGCCTGCGAGATGGGCTACGCCGACAGCTTTATGGGCGCCAAGGGTTCCCAGGTCTCCTTCATCGGACATGGCCTGGGGGTAGAAATCGACGAATACCCGTTTATCGCACGGGGCTTTATGGAGCAAACCCTGCAGATCGGCATGGCCTGGGCCTTTGAACCCAAAGTCGTCTTTCCCGGCGAGGGTGCGGTTGGCATCGAAAACACCTTCTACCTGAGCAACGAGGGGCTCAAACAGCTGACCCGTTCTGATGACGCCTTGGTCATTTTATAATCATGTTTGAGCGTTAAAAAAATCTGTTGTAATTGGCTCGTGGCGGTGCTATAAGGGGCCACAATTTTGTATACAGTATTTCAAAACCGTTCGTGTAAACCCAGTGCAGATGATGCAAAATGCACTATCATCCTGAAAGGAGAAGAAGCATGGCTCTGAAGGAAACTCTCAAGCAGAAGATTGAAGAGCACCGTCCCCGTACCACCCGTCTGGTGAAGGAATTTGGCAAGGTTAAGATCGACGAGGTTACCATCGATCAGTGCATCGGCGGCGCCCGCGACATCCGTTGCATGGTAACCGACATCTCCTACCTTGATCCCCAGGAAGGTATCCGTTTCCGCGGCAAGACCATCCCCGAGACCTTCGAGGCGCTGCCCAAGGCTCCCAACTCAAAGTATCCGACTGTTGAGTCCTTCTGGTACTTCCTGCTGACCGGCGACGTACCGACCGATGCCCAAGTGGCCGAAGTCGCTGCCGAGTGGAAGACCCGCCAGCAAGTGCCGCAGTATGTTTTCGACGCCATTCGCGCCCTGCCCCGCGACAGCCATCCGATGGTCATGCTGTCCGTTGCTCTGCTGACACTGCAGAAGGACTCCAAGTTTGCCGGTTTCTACAACTCCGGCAAGTTCAACAAGATGACCGCATGGGAGTACGTGTACGAAGATGCCAGCGATATCGTGGCTCGTATCCCGATCATCGCTGCCTTCATTTACAACCTGAAATACCGTAACGACAAGCAGATTGCCATCGACCCGAGCCTGGACATGGGCGCCAACTTCGCCCACATGATCGGCCAGAAGGAAGAGTACAAGGACGTTGCCCGTATGTACTTCATCCTGCACTCCGACCACGAGTCCGGCAACGTGTCGGCCCACACCACTCACCTGGTGCATTCCGCCCTGTCCGACCCGTACTATGCCTACTCTGCTGGCCTGAACGGTCTGGCTGGCCCGCTGCACGGCCTGGCCAACCAGGAAGTGCTGGACTGGACCCTGAAGTTCCAGGAGAAGTACTGCAAAGATGTAGAGCCTACCGAAGAGCTGATCAAAGCTGCTCTGTGGGATACCCTCAATGCCGGTCAGGTCATCCCCGGCTACGGCCACGCCGTTCTGCGCAAGACCGACCCGCGCTACACCTCGCAGCGTGAGTTCTGTCTGAACACCCCGGGCCTGAACGAGTACCCGCTGTTCAAGGTTATCGCCAAGATCTTCGAAGTTGCTCCTGGCGTTCTGACCGAGCACGGCAAGACCAAGAACCCCTGGCCGAACGTCGACGCACAGTCCGGCGTTATCCAGATGTACTACGGCCTGACCGAGTACGACTTCTACACCGTGCTGTTCGGTGTAGGCCGCGCTCTGGGCTGCATGGCTAACATCACTTGGGACCGCGGCCTGGGCTATGCCCTCGAGCGTCCGAAGTCGGTTACCACTGCTATGCTGGAGAAGTGGGCTGAGGCTGGCGGCCGCAACTAAGCACCGCCTGCAGCACCTGAAACACCAAGGGGGATGCGATTTCGCATCCCCCTTTTTTTCGTTCCTCACTCACCACCTGACACACCCAAATAAATGGGGCAGCTGTTACCCGCTGCCCCCGGTGGTGTTATGTATTCTCTCCTGCTCCAACCAGTCTCAGTTGTGTTCCGCAGGGTTCAGCCCATACTGCAGCAGCTTGCGCTGCAACTGGGTCCGTTCCAGATCGATGGCTCGGGCGGTTGCATCAATATCCCAGCGGTGCAGCGCAAGCTGTTCCTGCAGGAATTGACGCTCAAACCGTTCCTTGGCGCTATGGAAGCTGGTAAGGCCATCCGCACTGCCTCGCTCGGACAAGGGGGTGACGCCAGTCTGCAGTAAAGGAATATCCTCCGCCGTTATCACCGCCTGACTGGACATGATCAGAGCCCGCTCGACGGTATTTTTCAACTCTCTGGCGTTACCGGGCCAACCATACTCCCTGAAGAGGCTTAAGGCCCGTTCATCAAACTGCCGGGCTGCGCCACCTTCCCGGCGTTGAAACTGGGCGCTGAAATGCCGCACCAGGTGTTGGATATCATCACGTCTCTCTCGCAGCGGCGGCACCATCAGCGGCACCACATTCAGCAGCTGAAACAGGTCGTTGTTAAACAGGCCGCGCTCCACAAGCTCAACCAGCCTGGCCGAGGTAGCGGCGAGCACCCGTGCATTGACGCGAACCGTACGGATACCGCCAGGACGCTCAAACTGATGTTCCCGCAGGATATGCAGCAAGACACCCTGTAGCTTGTGGGGCATCTCGTGAATCTCATCCAGAAAGATGGTGCCACCGTCGGCAAGGTCGAGCTTGCCGTTTCGCTGGCTGCTGCCGTCGCTGCCGGTCACTTTTTCATAGCCGAACAGCTCCCCCTCCAGTAATTCACCGGGGATGGCTGAGCAGTTGACCACGATAAAGGGCTTGGCGCTGCGTGGACTGTGGTGATGGATGGAACGAGCCACCACCTCCTTGCCGACGCCAGCCTCGCCACAGATCAGAACCGGGGTGGCGGTTGGCGCAACACGTTGCACCTGTTCACGCAGCTGCTGAACAGCCGCCGAAGAGCCGACCAACTCATGATCCTGATGAGAAGACAGACGCAGGGCCTCGTTTTCCCTGCGCAACTCCTGATAATTCAAGGCATTGGCAATGGTGATCAAGACCTTGTCCAGGGAGAACGGCTTCTCCACGAAGTCGTAGGCACCCAGCTTGGTGGCCTTGACTGCGGTCTCGATGGTGCCGTGACCGGACATCATCACCACGGTCAAGTCAGGCATCAGAGCCTTTAGTTGTTCCAGAGTCTGCAAGCCGTCAAGACCGGGCATCCAGATATCCAGCAGCACCAGGTCCGGCATCTCTTCTCGGGCCAACTCGATGGCGTCGCTACCGTTGTCAGCCGTCAGCACCTGGTAACCTTCATCTTCCAGAATACCGGACAGCGAACGCCGGATATCCTCTTGGTCATCCACAATCAGTATCAGATCAGACATGGGTCACACTCCTCGGTCAGGCCGACTGGACGGCCGGCAGTTCGATCACAAAACAGGCCCCCTGAGGGCGATTATCGCGCACACGGATAAAGCCGTTGTGGTCACTGATAATGCTGGCAACAATGGCCAGCCCCAGTCCAGTACCGTGTTTTTTGGTGGAGATATAGGGTTCAAAGATGCGCGCCTTCATTTCAGCCGGAATACCGGGACCCGTATCGGCGATGCTGCAGGACGCCATGCGTAGCTCGGCGTCGTAGCGGGTCGTGATAGTCACGCTGCCCTTGCCATCCATGGCAGACACGGCGTTTTCAAACAGATTGATCAACACACGCTTGATCTGATCACGGTCCAGCTTGATCGGAGGCAACTGTTCGTCAGGGGCAAAGGAAAAGCTGACCTGGCGATGGGCCTCCTGATAGAGCGTCAAGGTCTCACGCACAAGACCGTTCAGATCATTAGGGGTTGGCTGAACCGCCGGCATGCGGGCAAAATTTGAAAACTCGTTGACCAGCACCTTCAGTTCATCCACCGACTTGCTGATCATGGCGGTGCATTCATCAAAGACAAGCCCCTCCGGGTCGTTGTTGAACCGCTCCAGAAAACGCTTGCGCAACCGCTGTGCAGATAGCTGGATAGGTGTCAACGGGTTCTTTATCTCATGGGCAATCCGTCGGGCCACCTCGCGCCATGCCGCCATCCGCTGACCTTTCATCATCTGGGTCAGATCGTCAAGCACCAGCACCGATCCAAGAAACTCGCCCTGCTCATCCCGCAGCATTGTCAGGTTCATCTGCAGCACCCGTCGCTCACCACGCATCTCCAAGCCGATCTGACGGGTCATGGAATCCTGGCGGGTCACCGCCATATCGCGTAACGATTCCATAACAATATCCAGATGTGCATCCCGCAACACATCCCTGAAGTTTTTGCCCAGCACCGCCGAGGTGTCGATGTGCAGCAGACGTTCGGCAGACTTGTTGATAGTGGTCACCGCACCGACCTGATCAACTGAGATGACGCCGGCTGCCACGTTCCGCAGCACGATCTCCATATAGCGACGCCGGGATTCTATCTCATGGTTGATGCGGGTCAGCTCTTCGTTGGAACTGTTCAGCGCCCGCTGCTTGGCGCGCAGATCGGCTGCCATGCGGTTGAACGAACGCACCAGCATACCGATCTCGTCATCCCCCTCGGCGTCGATCCGAACGTCCAGATCCCCCTCGGCCACGGCACGGGTCCCCTCCACCAACTCCTGGATCGGCTTGGTCATGCTGTTGGCCAGATAAATGCCGATCCAGAAAGACAAAAAGACAATTACCGAGGCGATCAGAAACAAGGTCAGCAGATACCCACTGGTGATCGGACTTTTCAACAGCTTCAGGCGCCTGAACTCCTGATACGAAGATGAGATTTCCTGCATCTTGCTGACCAGCGAATGGGGCACGTAGTAGTTAACCACCACCACCCCGACCACATCTCGATCGTTGTAGGTTGAGTAGATCGGCACGATGCCGCGAATCAGATCGGCCTTGCCCGCCGAGTTGACCTTGGTCAGCTCTTTTCCGGCCAAGGCCTGTTTGATATCTTCAGAGTTAGGGCTGGTATTCTCAGCACGGGGCACCTCAGGGTTGGAGGCGCGGACCAGCTCCTCCCGTTGCGACGAAAAGACCTCTACGATGCCCAGGTTATATTCTTTCTGTTTTTCACGTACAAACGACTTCAGGCGCGGCAGACTGTCATCATTTAACAGTCGTTCGCGCTGGATCACCTCGCTGAGACGGCGGGCAAACAGTAGTGCGTTGCTTGCGGACGTCTTGTAGTAGGTCTGCGCCACCTCCAGGGATTCGTTGAGCGATGTCTCCACCTGCACGTTGAACCAGTTTTGCACGCTATTGGTGATAAAGCTGGCCGAGGCGAAGAACAACAACATAGTGGGGACAAGCGAGAGACCGACGAAGGAGATAACCAATTTGGTGCGCAGGCGCTTTGCCAGGGGGTTAGAGCGGTTTTCTACCAGTAATTTTACAATATTGCGGCTGATCAGGTAGACCAGCAGCACCACCAGCAGAATGATAACATTGATCATCCCGAAGATAACCACGTTGCTGGAAAGCGGCGCGTTTGAACTCAACTGTGTCAGGCGTATTTCAACACCAGTCAGCAGCACGATCAGCAGGATCGCCAGGACGATTATTGACGCTTCACGTACCCGTTTTTTGCGCTCTTGGCCACTCAACTGCATGCCGTATATCACCCCGCACCCACCTGCTGATATTGCTGCCAACAGTAGCACATCAGGATTGCCTTGCAAACCGTAAAGCGGCTGATATACTGTCTTCGCAGCGACCAAACAGTAGCAAGGACCCCTTGATGAAGATCCGCGACGCGACTCTGGATCAGCTCAGAAAAAACAGCACCCCGACTCCTTCCGCACGCAAAGCCGGCAGTGGCCTGCTTTCGCTCTTTTCCTCCGAACTCACGTCAGTACAGGCTGAAAATGTTGCCTATGATCGAGATATCAGCGACCTGCGCACCGAGATAGATGCTGCTGGACAGATGCTCGAACGCGAGCCGACCGTACCTAACTTCAAACGTTTCCGAGAACTTTTGAGCCGCTTGGCGAAACGGGTTTCAAACGAAGCCTACCGGCTTGAAAAAATTGGCGGCACGCCGATGAACCCGCGCTACTATGAGATAATCACCGTGATCGACAAGGAGGCTGACAAACTCTACCAGTTGATCATCAGTGAACAGAAGGACCGCATGGCCATCACCGCATCGGTGATCGGCATCAAGGGTCTGGTGGTAGATCTGGTAACCTGACGCAAACACGCGGATGCCACAGATCACAAAAAAAGAGCCCGACAGCTGTTGCTGACGGGCTCTTTCGATTGCAATGAAATGGTGTTAGGCGGCTTTATTCGCCTTGGGAGTCAACTCTTCCTCAACCAGTTCGATCACCGACAGCGGCGCTGCGTCACCCAGACGTTGCCCCAGCTTGATGATCCGGGTGTAACCACCTTGACGGTCCTTATAACGGGGAGCGATGGTGCTGAACAACTTGGTCACCACCGACTTCTCACGAATATAGGCTGCAGCCTGACGCATGGCATGCAGATCGCCGCGCTTGCCGAGGGTAATCATCTTCTCGGCAACCGAACGGATCTCCTTGGCCTTGGCATCGGTGGTCACCACACGCTCATGATTGAGCAGCGAAGTTACCATATTCCTGAACATTGCAATCCGGTGGCTGGTGGTACGGCCAAGCCTTCTGCCTGCTTTATTGTGACGCATCGGTTCTTCCTTTCTGCTGTTGGTACGTACTGTAGGTCACAGACCTATTCTTCGTCCTTCTGCTCACCGCGCAGACGCTTGATCACTTCGGGGTCAGGAAAAGTATCCAGACGCATACCGAAGGTAAGGCCCATCTCGGTCAGGATATCTTTAATTTCGTTCAGTGATTTGCGGCCAAAGTTCTGGGTCTTGAGCATCTCCGCCTCGGTCTTCGAGACCAGTTCGCCGATCAGTTTGATACCGGCATTCTTGAGGCAGTTTGCGGAACGGACCGATAACTCCAACTCATCAACCGTACGGTACAGATTCTCGTTGACCTTGGACTCGTCGTCGGCTGATTCCTCGAGAAGCTGCGGCTCAGACTCTTCATCGAAGTTGATGAAGATGGTCAACTGCTCCTTGACGATCTTGGCGCCGAACGCAACGGCATCCTCAGGCTTGACACTACCATCGGTCCATATTTCCATGGTCAGCTTATCGTAATCGGTCATCTGACCAACCCGAGCATTGGAGACCACGAAGTTCACCTTGATGATCGGCGAGAAGATGGCGTCGATCGGAATCGTACCCACCGGGGCCTTCTCATCACGGTTACGATCGGCAGACACATAGCCCTTGCCCATCTTGACCGTCATCTCCACCTCAAACACGGCATCTTTGCCGCAGGTGGCGATGTGGTGATCAGGATTCATGATCTCCACATTGTGCGGAACCATGATATCAGCAGCCTTGATAACGCCGTCACCTTTGTGAATGATCCGGATGGTGGCCTGATCAGCACCGTGTAGACGCAGGCGAACACCTTTCAGATTCAGAATGATATCGGTTACGTCCTCGGTAACGCCAGGGACGGAAGAGAATTCATGTTGTACGCCTTTGATACGAACTGCAGTTATGGCCGCACCCTGCAGCGATGAAAGCAGTACGCGCCGCAGGGAGTTGCCCAGGGTAGTACCAAAGCCGCGCTCAAAAGGTTCTGCGTAAAACTTGCCGTAGGTGGCAGTAAGGGTATCTTTCTCAACCTGGAGTTGTTTCGGTTTGATCAGATCACGCCAGTTTTTATACATTTATGTCCTCCCCTCGAGGGGTCATACCATGATTTTTTCGCGATCTTCGTACGCCAGCAGACGCTACCGCGACTTACTTGGAGTACAGTTCTACAATCAGCTGCTCCTGGATCGGCGTCACGATATCTTCGCGAACCGGCAGCGACTTGACTGAACCTTTGAAGGCATCACGATCCAGTTCCAGCCACTGAGGTACCCCGCGACGAACAACGGCATCAAGCGCGTCGCTGATGGCTGCAACGGTACGGCTCTTCTCACGCAGTTCGACCAGATCACCAGCCTTGACCTGCATGGAGGGGATGGTAGCCTTACGACCGTTCAGGGTGAAATGGCCGTGACGCACCAGCTGACGTGACTCAGCGCGGGACGACGCGAAACCAAGGCGATAGACAACGTTATCAAGACGGCGCTCCAACAGCGACAGCAGGTTAGCGCCGGTAACACCCTTCATACGATCGGCACGACCAAAGTAGCTGCGGAACTGCTTCTCAAGCAGGCCGTACAGACGCTTGACCTTCTGCTTCTCACGCAACTGCACACCGTAATCGGAAGTCTTCGAACGGCCTTGGCCATGCTGACCCGGGGGGTAATTGCGGCGCTTCAGGGCGCATTTGTCGGTGTAGCAGCGGTCCCCTTTCAGGAACAGCTCCATGTTTTCTCTTCTGCACAAACGGCAGGATGGTCCAGTATACCTAGCCAAGGCAACCTCCTCTTACAGTATCAGGCAAAGGGTAGCGTATGAATTAAACTCTTCTGCGCTTGGGGGGACGGCAGCCGTTATGGGGAATCGGCGTCACGTCGCGAATAAAGCTGATCGAAAACCCGGTAGCCTGCAGCGCGCGCAGGGCGGATTCGCGGCCGGAGCCGGGCCCTTTGACAAACACTTCCAGGTTGCGCATACCATGCTCTTGGGCCTTGCGTGCACAATCCTCTGCAGCCACCTGGGCAGCAAACGGCGTGCTCTTACGGGAGCCTTTAAAGCCTTTGGCGCCGGCAGTGGACCAAGCCACCACGTTGCCGACGGGGTCGGTAATGGTGATGATGGTATTGTTAAACGTTGCCTGAATATGGGCTACGCCATTGGTAATGTTCTTTTTTTCTTTTTTCTTCCTGACTACCTTCTTGGGAGCAGCCATGCTTCCTCCAGATTTACATTCAGTGGTTAATTACTTCTTCTTGCCGGCAACAGTACGGGCCGGACCTTTACGGGTACGGGCATTGGTCTTGGTACGCTGACCGTTGCACGGCAGGCCCTTACGATGACGCAGGCCGCGATAGCAGCCAAGGTCCATCAGGCGCTTGATATTCATTGACACTTCACGCCGCAGGTCACCTTCTACCTTGGCGGTCTTGTCGATTTCGTCCCGCAGCTTACCGATTTCTGCCTCGGTGAGCTTGTCAGTACGTGTGCTGCCATCTACCTTAGTAGAGGCAAGGATATTTTGCGCGGTGGTCCGCCCGATCCCGTAGATGTAGGTCAGGGCGATCTCTATACGCTTGTTCTTTGGTAGGTCAACACCTGCAATACGTGCCACTGCTCGTCCTCCCCTTGGTTAACCTTGACGTTGAGAATGCTTAGGAGTATCGCAGATGATCCGCACCACTCCCTTACGCTTGATAATCTTGCACTTATCGCAGATCTTCTTGACAGACGCCCGAACTTTCATGTGCATTCACCTTTCAACCACGCCTAGGCCAGGCGTGTCAGTATTTCCGGTCCATGTTCCGTCACTGCGACGGTGTGTTCAAAATGTGCCGACAGCGAACCATCTGCCGTCACTGCTGTCCAGCCATCCTGTAAAACCTTGACGGCATAGGTGCCACAATTAACCATCGGTTCTATGGCCAGTACCATGCCTGGCTTCAATGAGATGCCACGACCGGCCACGCCATAATTAGGAACCTGAGGATCTTCGTGCAGTTGCTTGCCGATACCGTGGCCAACAAAATCCCGCACTATCGAATAGCCGCGAGCTTCTACATGCCTCTGCACGGCACTGGATATATCGTACAGCCTACCGCCAGCCACCGCCTGCTCGATGCCACAATACAGTGACTCTTCAGTGGCAGTCATCAAAGCTCTTGCCGTATCGCTTATGGCGCCTACCGGCAAGGTTATCGCGGAATCACCATAAAATTCGTCGTACAGCACGCCAAAATCGATACTCAGTATATCGCCTTCCTTGAGCGGAGTGGCGTTTGGCATGCCGTGAATCACCCGATCGTTGGGCGAACAGCAGAGGGCATACGGATAACCTGCATACCCTTTAAAGGCCGGAACAGCCTTGTGTTTTTTCGTCTCGCGGATGGCCAGCTCTTCAAGCTCTAGCGTGGTCACACCAGGCTTGACCGATTCGCGCAACAGTCCGAGAATTTCAGCGACTATCCTACAGGGAACCCGCATCCTTTCAATCTCGCGCGGGGATTTGAGGACAATCACGCTACCCTGCCAATGCTGCCGTTATGCGCTGCTGAACCTCAGCTATCGGCCCCATACCAGGGATAGTCCTCAGCAACTGCTGAGAACGATAGTACTCTTTGAGTGGAGCAGTCTGCTGCTCATAGACAGCCAAACGATTACGCACCGTCTGCTCACGATCATCATCGCGCTGAACCAGTGCAACACCACAGACATCACAAACATCAACCCGCTTGGGTGCATCGTAGGTTACGTGATAGCCCTTGCCACAATCAGGGCAGGATCGACGACCGGAGAGACGCTTGACGATCTCCTCGTTATCAACCTCAAGAGAGACCACGTGCTCTATCGAACGACCGCAACGCTGCAGAATTTCAGCCAAGGCATCGGCCTGCGGAATCGTGCGCGGAAAACCGTCCAACACGAAACCACTACGGCAATCATCCTGAGCAAGACGCTCCTCAACGATACCGAGCACAATCTCATCTGACACCAGACCGCCCTGCTGCATGATTTCCTGAGCCTTCAATCCAAGCGGCGTCTGCTGCCTTACAGCTACCCGCAGCATGTCACCCGTGGAAATCTGGGGGATCTTGTACGACTCCACCAAAAACTGTGCCTGGGTACCTTTGCCAGCACCTGGCGGTCCGAAGAGGATCAGGTTCATAGACATACCCTTATCGACGCCCACGAATCCGAACACCCTTAAGGAACCCTTCGTAGTTCCTGGTGATCAGATGGGACTCTATCTGCGAAACCGTGTCCATACCAACACCAACAGCAATCAAGAGTGAAGTGCCGCCAAAATAAAAAGGCAGATTCATCTTGAAGCCATCAATCAGTATGGTCGGAAACACACAGACCAGCGAAATATAGATCGAGCCAGCAAAGGTCAGCTTGGTCAGGACGCTGTCCATGTACTCTGACGTCTCTTTACCGGGACGGATGCCAGGGATATAGCCACCGTGCCGCTTGATGTTTTCAGCCACATCTACTGGGTTAAAGGTGACAGCCGTGTAGAAATAGCAGAAGAAGACGATGAAGGCAACATAAAAAATATTGTACATCCAATGCCCCGGCGACAACATCTTAGCAACTTGCTGTACTGCCGGCACGTTGATGAAATTAGCCACCGTTGCTGGAAACATGATGATCGAAGAGGCAAAGATCGGCGGTATGACGCCGGCCATATTCACCTTGAGCGGCAAATGCGATGTCTGAGGACTGAAGGTCTTCAGACCGGTGACCCGTTTGGCATAATGGATCGGCAAACGACGTTGACCACGCTCTACAAAGACAATTGCCGCCACAACTGCTGCCATCAGTGCACCGACGAACAGTACGGTGAACAGAGACAAGTTGCCGCTATTGATCAGTTTGCCGGTATTACCCAAGGCAGCCGGAATACGTGCCACGATGCCGGCAAAAATGATCATTGAGATACCGTTGCCGATGCCGCGCTCAGTCATCTGCTCACCAAGCCACATGATAAAAGCGGTGCCTGCTGTCAGCGTGATGATGGTCATCAGACGAAACGACCAGCCCGGGCTGGGAACCACCAGCTCACCGGCCGGGCCACGCATACTCTCAAGGCCAATGGCAATACCTGCACCCTGCACCATGCTCAGCACGACAGTGCCGTAACGGGTGTACTGGGTTATTTTCTTGCGACCAGCCTCGCCCTCCTTGGAGAGCTTTTCAATGGCCGGTACTACCACCGTCAACAGCTGAAAAATAATCGATGAAGAAATGTAAGGCATGATGCCTAAGGCAAAGACAGACATCCGCTCCAGCGCGCCACCGGAAAACATATCAAACAGACCGAGCAGGGTACCCTGGGCCTGTTTGAAGAAATGAGACAGCGCAACCGAATCAATCCCCGGAGTCGGGATATGGCATCCCACCCGGTAAATCGCCAGCATCCCGAGAGTAAAGAGCACACGCTTCTTCAACTCCGGGATGCGGAAGATGTTCTGAAAAGCCTCTAGCATGCGCCGAGTTCCTCGACGGAGCCACCGGCAGCCTTAATCTTTTCAATAGCAGCCTTGCTGAACTTGTCAGCCTTGATGGTCAACGCCTTGGCGATATCACCATTTGCCAGCACCTTAACCGGCAGACAGGACTTCTTCAGCAGGCCTTTGGCATCCATGGCGTCACGGTCAACGCAGGCGCCGTCCTCGAAGACATCCAACTGGCTCAGGTTGATCAACACGTATTCAGCGCGGGCCAACGGACGGAAGCCTCGTTTGGGCAGTCGACGCTGCAGAGGCATCTGACCACCCTCAAAACCGGGCTTTACACTGCCGCCGGAGCGAGCCTTCTGACCTTTGTGACCTTTGGTGGCGGTTTTACCATGGCCGGAGCCGATGCCGCGACCGATACGTTTTCTATCTTTTGTGGACCCCAGAGCGGGCCGCAGAGTGTTCAGTTCCATGGGGGTCTCCGTTAGTTACTTAACCTTCAGCATGTGGCTAATCTTAGTGACCATACCCCGTATCTCGGGGGTGTCCTGCAGAGTAACCGTCTGATGCAGTTTGCGCAGACCAAGGCCACGCACGACTGCACACTGTTTTTTTGAGGCACTGATAGTGCTCTTTACCAGGGTAATTTCCAGCATGTTGCTCATGGCATCTGTTCCTTGTTCAGGGATTCAGCGGGGCGACTATTCAGCAATGCCGCGCCGCGCAGTGAGCTCTTCAGGGGTCTTCAGCAGACGCAGGCCTTCAAAAGCCGCTTTGACCACGTTATGGGGGTTGTTGGACCCCAGACATTTGGACAGGATGTTGTTGACACCTGCCGCTTCAAAGATGGCTCGGGCAGCGCCACCGGCGATGACGCCGGTACCGGGAGAAGCAGGTTTCATCAGGATACGACCAGCACCGAAACGACCGATGATTTCATATGGTATCGTTTGCCCCTGGTTGACCGGTACCTTGATCATATTTTTCTTTGCCTGCTCAACACCCTTGCGGATCGCCTCGGGCACTTCATTCGCCTTGCCCAGACCGTATCCGACATGACCATTGGCATCACCCACCACTACCAGCGCCGAAAAGCTGAAACGACGGCCACCTTTAACAACTTTGGCAACGCGGCTGATGTGGACGACCCGATCAGTCAGGTTTAATTCGTTCGGATTAATCCTGCTCACTACCGACCTCCCTGATGAGTAAAAACTTAGAATTGCAGACCGGCTTCACGCGCAGCGTCGGCGAGAGCCTGAATGCGACCATGATACAGGAACCCGTTACGGTCAAAGACCACGCAACGGATATCCTTTGCCAGGGCAGCCTTGGCAATTGCCGTACCCACCGCTGCAGCGGAACCCTTGTTACCGGTATGGCTGCCGGCAACGGCAACACCATCTGTCAAGGTCGAGGCTGCAGCCAGGGTTACCCCTTTGGTATCGTCAACCAGCTGCGCATAGATATGGTTGGCGCTCTTGAATACGTTCAGGCGCGGGCGCTCTGCATTGCCCTTGATCTTCTTACGGACCCTGACCTGACGCTTGAGACGCGTAACGGTTTTTTGTGCTGTCTTTCCCACGGTATGCTCCTTACCTTACAGGTGGCTATTTCTTGCCAGTCTTACCGGCTTTGCGCAGGATCGTCTCGGTGGCGTACTTGATACCCTTGCCCTTGTACGGCTCAGGACCACGGAACGAGCGGATCTTGGCAGCTGTATGACCCACCAGCTCCTTGTCGATCCCCTTGACCGAGAGCTTGGTCATCTTGTCGATATCTACCGTAATACCCTCAGGCAGTGCATAGACCACCGGATGGGAGTATCCCAGACTCAGGTGCAGGTCAGTGCCCTTGAGCTCGGCACGATAGCCGACGCCGTTGATCTCAAGGTCAGTCTGGTAGCCGTTGGTCACACCGATTACCATGTTGTTAACCAGGGTGCGGGTCAGACCGTGGGCTGCACGGGATGCAATAGAATCATCGGGACGCTCGACGGCGACCTGATTGTCCTTGATGACAACGGAGACGGCAGGCATGATCTGACGGCTCAACTGGCCTTTGGGGCCTTTAACGGTAATGACCGAGTCAGCTAAGGTGACCGTCACTCCTTTAGGTACTTCAATCGGCAATTTCCCGATGCGTGACATTGCTGTGGCTCCTTTACAGAACGGTTGCGTCGATTACCAAACGGTGCAGAGCAGCTCGCCGCCGATACCGGCCTGACGTGCAGCAGCATCAGTCATAATCCCCTGCGACGTGGAGAGGATCGCGATCCCGAGACCGTTTTTGACGGTCGGAATTGACTCAGCGTTCACATACGAACGGCTGCCCGGCTTGCTGGCCCGGGTGATTTCGTTGATCACCGGCTCTTTTTCGTCAATGAACTTCAGGTAAACCCTCAGTACACCCTGACGATTATCGGCGATAACCTTGTAGTTTTTAATATAGCCTTCCTGCTTCAACACCTGGGCGATGTTCACCTTGACGTTGGAGGAAGGGATATCGACCTTTTGCAGCTTGACCATGTTCGCATTGCGAATCCGGGTCAGCATGTCGGCGATGGGATCAGTCATTGACATCGAGACGCACTCCTTCTGGACTCAGCCTTACCAGCTGGACTTGATAACGCCGGGGATCTGACCGGCAGATGCATATTTGCGCAGACAGATACGGCACATCTGGAATTTCCGGTAGTATGCCTTGGGCCGTCCGCAGACCGGACAGCGATTGTGCTGGCGGACCTGGAACTTCGGCGTGCGCTGCGATTTGTTGATCATCGAGACCTTTGCCACGAAATCCTCCCGTTGGTTCTCGTTCTTCTATTAGTTCCTGAAGGGCATCCCGAAATGCTTGAGGAGCGCCTTGCCTTCTTCATCGGTCTTGGCCGAGGTCACGATGGTGACGTTCATGCCCTTGATCTTGTCGATCTGATCGTAGTTGATCTCGGGGAAGATCAGCTGCTCCTTGATACCCAGGGTATAGTTGCCCTGACCGTCAAAGGCCTTGCCGGAAACCCCTTTAAAGTCACGCACCCGAGCCAGGGCAACGTTCATCAGGCGGTCAAGAAACTCGTACATGCGATCACGACGCAGGGTCACCATGCAACCGATCGGCATACCTTCGCGCAGCTTGAAGCTGGCGATGGATTTCTTGGCCTTGGTGATGACCGCTTTCTGGCCGGTAATGGCGGACAGTTCTGCAGCGGCGGAGTCAAGGATCTTGACGTTCTGGATCGCCTCGCCCAGGCCCATGTTGACAACAATCTTCTCGATGCGCGGGACTTCCATCAAGTTCTTGTAGTTAAACTCGGTCCGCAGCTTCGGGACGATCTCGTTCTGGTATGTCTCTTTCAATCTGGCCATTGGTCTGGTTCCTCCGATTATTTCTCCAGAGAGATGCCGCACTTCACGCAGGTACGCTGCTTGTCGCCATTTTCCAGCACCGTAACTTTAGTGCGGACCGGCTTGGCACACTTGGAGCAGTACAGTTGGACATTGGAGATGTGAATGGCTGCCTCTTTCTCAACAATGCCACCAGGCTCGTTGCCACGAGCACGCACATGGCGCTTGACCATGTTGAGACCCTCGACAATCACCCCGTCCTTCTTGGGCAGAACCTTCTGTACCGTACCGGTTTTGGTCTTCTCTTTACCGGTAATGACCATTACCGTATCGCCCTTGGCTACATGGAACTTTTGAGCTTGCATCTGTATCTCCAGTTAACGTTTAAAGTACTTCAGGAGCGAGGGAAATGATCTTCATGTACTTCTTGGCACGCAGTTCCCGTGCGACCGGCCCGAAGATACGGGTACCGACCGGCTCCTTGGCGTTGTTAATAACGACGCCGGAATTATCATCGAAGCGGATGTAGGAACCGTCGGCACGGCCGAGCTCCTTGGCGGTACGAACTACTACCGCCTTAACCACATCGCCCTTCTTGACTTTCGAGTTGGGCAGTGCCTCGCGGACTGAACAAACGACGATATCGCCAACCCCTGCATATTTGCGCTTTGAGCCGCCGAGTACCTTGATGCAGAAAAGCTTCTTCGCACCGGAGTTATCGGCAACATCAAGTATGGTTTGCATCTGAATCATGCTCGTATCCTCTCTGGGGGCTGCTAGGCAGCGCTTTCAAGAATCTGGCGCAGCGTCCAGCGCTTGTCCTTGCTTAAGGGACGGCACTCTTCGATCTGTACCTTGTCGCCGGCCTTGCAGCTGTTCTGTTCGTCGTGAACCTTATACTTTACGCTCCGCTTGATGTACTTATTGTAGAGCGGATGTTTCACCAGGCGGTCAACCTTCACGACCACGGTCTTTTCCATCTTGTCGCTGACGACAACACCGGTCTGTGTCCGTCTGTTTCCTTGCTCACCCATGACCGTACTAACCCCTGCTTTCTGTAAGAATGGTATTGATCCGGGCGATGTCGCGGCGGATCTGGCCAAGCTTGGCAGTGTTCTCAAGGCGGCCGGTGTTCATCTGAAACTTCAGGTTGAATAGCTCCTGAGTCAGTTCGGCACGCTTCTTCTGCAGCTCAGCACCATTTAATTTACGGATATCATTAGGCTTCATTCTGAGCCTCCCGAATGATGAACTTGGTGGAGAGGGGCAGTTTATGGGCAGCCAGACGGAACGCCTCACGTGCAATCTCTTCGGTAACCCCTTCCATCTCATACAGGACCATGCCCGGCTTAACCACGCAGACCCAGGAATCAGGCGAACCTTTACCTTTACCCATCCGGGTCTCGGCAGGTTTTGCAGTCAACGGCTTGTCCGGGAACATCCGGATCCAGATCTTACCACCCCGCTTGATGTAGCGGGTCATGGCGATACGGGCAGCCTCGATCTGGCGGGAATCGATCCAGCCACACTCGGTGGCCTGCAGGGCAAACTCGCCAAAGGCGATGGTTACCTTGCGACAGGCGGCGCCAGTCATCCGCCCTTTCATCTGTTTTCTATGCTTAACCCTTTTCGGCATTAACATGTGACATGCACCTCAAGCTTATTGTCCGGGAAGTACTTCGCCCTTGAAGATCAGAACCTTGACACCGATGATGCCATAGGTCGTCTTGGCTTCGGCGAAACCATAATCGATATCTGCCCGCAGGGTGTGCAGCGGTACCCGGCCTTCGCGGTACCACTCGGTGCGGGACATTTCAGCACCACCAAGACGGCCTGAACAGGTGATACGAATACCTTTGGCGCCGAACTTGAGGGTGGAGGTCACGCTCTTCTTCATGGCGCGACGGAAGGCAATCCGGCGCTCCAGTTGCAGGGCTACGTTTTCAGCCACCAACTGGGCATCAAGCTCAGGCTTGCGCACTTCGTTGATGTTGATGAAGACCTCTTTAGTGGTGATGCCAGCCAGGTCCTTCTTCAGCTGCTCCACCTCAACGCCCTTTTTGCCGATAATCAAGCCTGGACGAGCGGCATGGATGTTGATCTTGGTCTTGTTGGCAGCGCGCTCAATCTCGATCTTCGAGATGCCGGCGCTGTACAGACGCTTCTTCAAAAACTGGCGAATCTTGAGGTCCTCGTGGAGGTTCTTGGCATAATCTGCCTCAGCGTACCATTTCGAGTCCCAGGTCTTGATGACGCCGAGTCTGAAACCTATCGGATTTACTTTCTGTCCCAAGACTACACCTCCGCCTTATCGCGTTTTCGTATCAGACAGCACCACGGAAATGTGGCTGGTCGGCTTGCGGATCTTACTGGCACGGCCCATGGCGCGGGGTACAAAGCGCTTCAGAACGGCACCGCCATCCACATAAATTGTTTTGACAAACAGCTTGTCCACATCGCTGACGCCCTTTTGCTCGGCATTGGCCACCGCAGACTTGAGCAGCTTCTGGATGATCTGGGCCGACGAATTAGGGAGAAAGCCGAGGGTATTCAGGGCATCCTGAATCCCCTTGCCGCGTACCAGGTCGGCTACCAGCCGGGCCTTACGCGGTGACAGGCGTGCTAAGGTCAATTTGGCACTGGATTCCATTCCATCACTCCTTTATTACTTCTTAACCTTGCTTTTCTTATCGGCCGCGTGGCCGTGAAAGGTCCGGGTGGGGGAAAATTCACCCAGCTTGTGACCAACCATGTTTTCCGTAACAAACACCGGCATGAATTTTTTGCCGTTATGTACGGCGAAGTTCAGCCCGATGAAGTCAGGGGTGATGGTGGAACGACGAGACCAGGTCTTGATGATTTTCTTGGAGTTGGGGCCTTCGGCCACCACCTTCTTCATCAGATGCTCATCGACAAAAGGACCTTTTTTAATTGAACGTGCCATAGGGTACGAGCCTCTTTAATGTTATTTCGTACGTTTTTTCACAATGAAGCGGTCTGACGTCTTGTTGGTACGGGTCTTGTAGCCCTTGGTCGGGATACCCCACGGGGTAACCGGATGACGACCACCGGAAGTACGACCCTCACCACCACCATGGGGGTGATCGACCGGGTTCATGGCCACACCACGAACCTTAGGACGCTTGCCCAACCAACGTGCACGACCGGCTTTACCCAGATTGACGTTTTCGTGGTCGATGTTGCCAACCTGACCGATGGTAGCGTAGCAATCCTGCAGGATCAAACGCACTTCACCGGAAGGCAGCTTCACCTGGGAGTACTTGCCCTCTTTGGACATCAGTTGGGCGAAGGTACCGGCACTACGGGCCAGTTGAGCACCCTTGCCGATCTTCAGCTCGATATTATGGATGATAGTACCCAGCGGTATCGAACGCAGCGGCAGGGAGTTACCCGGCTTGATATCGGCCTCAGGGCCGCTCAGTACTGTATCGCCGACCTTCAGGTCAAGCGGTGCCAGGATGTAGCGCTTCTCGCCATCGATGTAATGCAGCAGAGCAATACGTGCGCTGCGGTACGGGTCATACTCGATGGTGGCAACCTTGGCAGGAATACCGCGCTTATCACGACGGAAGTCGATGATGCGGTACTTCTGCTTGTGTCCGCCGCCCTGATGACGGGAGGTAACGCGACCGAAGCTGTTACGGCCACCGGTCTTCTTCAGTTTTACCAGCAGGGACTTCTCCGGCGTTGTGGAGGTAATCTCCTCAAACGTCGAACAGGTCTGATGTCTGCGCCCCGCGGATGTGGGCTTATAGCTCTTTATTGCCATGCCTGAACCCCAATTCAGTAATGAGTTAGTCCGTTACACTTCGAAAAAGTCGACGGTCTGGCCTTCTTGCAGCGTGATATAGGCCTTCTTCCAGTTCTGCCGCTTGCCGTAGGTACGGCCGAAGCGCTTGACCTTGCCGGCAACGTTTACGGTGCGCACACCGGTAACATTTACCTTGAACAGGGTCTCAACCGCCTGCTTGATCTCAATCTTGTTGGCATCGCGATCAACCACCAGGGTGATGGCGTTGACTGCGGCACCCATGGAAGTCTTCTCGGTCACGTGGGGCCGTTTAATGATCGAATAGATTTTCATTGCTGCAGTGCTCCTTCCACGAGACGAACAGCGGACTCGGTGAGGACGAGATGCTTATACTTGAGCATATCGAAGATATTGAGACCGTCAGCCTTGAGCAGCTTTACGTACGGTACGTTGCGCGAAGAAAGCTGCAGGTTGGCCGAGGGCTCGTCGGTGATGATCAGTGAGCGCTCCAGGTCAAACTTCTTCATGAAGCCGGAGAAATCCTTAGTGGAAATCCGCTCGAAATCCAGCTTGTCCAGCACGGTGATCCGGTTGCTCTGCAGCTGCATGGAGAGCATGGAGCGCAGGGCGGCCTTACGTGCCTTTTTGTTGATGCTCAGGGCATAGGTCTTCGGCTGAGGACCGAACACGGTACCACCGCCAGGATACTGGGGGGCACGTGAACAACCTTGACGTGCATTACCGGTACCTTTTTGCTTGAACGGCTTTCTGCCGCCGCCGGAAACCTCGCCACGGGTCTTGGTCTTAACGGTGCCCGCGCGACGATTAGCCAGCTGGATCTTGAGGGCCTGGTGAATCAGAGGCTCTTTGACCTCGGCAGCGAAGATCTGCTCATTCAGCTGCACTTCACCGACCTGCTCACGGTTCATGTTATAGAGTGCTATGGTAGGCATACGTCACTACTCCGGTCTGATTACTTGATTGCTTTAACGCTGTTTTTGATCACAACGACGTTGTTGGTGCCGCCGGGGATCGCCCCTTTGATCAACAACAGGTTCTGGTCGGCATCGACACGCACCACCTGCAGGCGCTGAATGGTTACCCGCTCATTACCTAACTGACCGGGCATCTTCTTGTTTTTGAAGACCCGCGACGGCGTTGCCGAGCAGCCAATGGAACCCGGGGCACGGTGAAAGCGGGAACCGTGGGAAGCACGGCCACCCTTGAAGTTGTGGCGTTTGATGACACCCTGGAAACCTTTGCCAATGCTGGTGCCGGTCACGTCAATCAGGTCGCCGGCTTCAAACTGAGCAACGGTTAATGCATCGCCGATGTTCAACTCTGCCGCCTGCTCCATCTTCAGCTCACGCAGGTGGCGGAACACGCCCTGGCCAGCCTTGACACAGTGACCACGCTCAGCGGCGTTTGCCTTAGCAGCAACAACGGTCTCGAAGCCTACCTGCACGGCGCTGTAGCCATCAGTGGGCTCAGATTTTTTTTGCAGGACGACACAGGGACCGGCCTGGACTACCGTAACCGGTACGCGGGTGCCATCTTCGAGGAAGATCTGGGTCATACCCAGTTTTATTCCAATAATCCCTTTGTTCATGACAGACAATCCTATCTGGATGTTTTCGGTTACAGCTTGATCTCAACGTCGACGCCGGCAGACAGGTCAAGCTTCATCAGGGCGTCTACGGTCTGCTGAGTCGGATCGAGAATATCGATCAGCCGCTTGTGGGTCCGGATCTCGAACTGGTCGCGGGACTTCTTGTCAACGTGGGGTCCACGCAGCACGCAGTACTTGTTGATTACGGTCGGCAGCGGAATCGGGCCGGCAACCCGGGCACCGGTACGCTTGGCAGTATCAACGATCTCAGTCACGGATACGTCAAGTAACTTGTGGTCATAAGCCTTAAGGCGGATTCTTATCTTCTGGCTCTGCATCGGTTCCTCGCTTGATCCTTACTCGATAATTGCGCTAACGACGCCGGCGCCGACGGTACGGCCACCCTCGCGAATCGCGAAACGAAGGCCTTCGTCCATGGCGATCGGGGTGATCAGATTGACGGTCATGGCAACGTTGTCACCAGGCATCACCATCTCGGTGCCGGCAGGCAGTTCGGCCACACCGGTCACGTCGGTGGTACGGAAGTAAAACTGCGGACGATAGCCGTTGAAGAACGGGGTGTGACGACCGCCTTCTTCCTTGGTCAGGATGTAGGCCTCGGCCTTGAATTTGGTGTGCGGGGTGATGCTGCCCGGCTTGGCAAGCACCTGGCCACGCTCAACGTCTTCACGCTTGACACCACGCAGCAGGGCACCGATGTTGTCGCCGGCCTGACCTTGGTCAAGCAGCTTGCGGAACATCTCAACGCCGGTGACGGTGGTCTTGGCGGTAGCCTTGATACCGACGATCTCGACTTCTTCACCAACCTTGACGATGCCGCGCTCGACACGACCGGTGGCAACGGTACCACGACCGGAGATGGAGAAGACGTCTTCAACCGGCATCAGGAACGGCTTATCAATGGCACGCTCAGGATCGGGGAAGTAGGAGTCAACGGCTTCCATCAGCTTGAGGACGGATTCTTCACCCAGTTCGTCTTTGTCGCCATTCAGCGCCTTCAAAGCGGAACCCTTGACGATCGGAATGTCGTCGCCGGGGAAGTCGTAGCTGGAGAGCAGTTCGCGAATCTCGAGCTCGACCAACTCCAGCAGCTCGGCGTCGTCTACCATGTCGGCCTTGTTCAGGAACACGACGATGTAGGGAACGCCAACCTGACGGGCAAGCAGGATGTGCTCACGGGTCTGGGGCATGGGGCCGTCAGCGGCTGACACAACCAGAATCGCGCCGTCCATCTGGGCTGCACCGGTGATCATGTTCTTGACGTAGTCGGCGTGGCCCGGACAGTCAACGTGGGCATAGTGACGCTTGTCGGTCTCATATTCAACGTGCGAGGTGGCGATGGTGATACCACGCTCACGCTCTTCAGGGGCGTTGTCGATCTGGTCATACCCCTTGAATTCGGCACCACCACGCTGGGAAAGAATCTTAGTGATCGCTGCGGTCAGCGTAGTCTTACCGTGGTCAACGTGACCGATCGTTCCAATATTTACGTGCGGCTTCGTACGCTCAAATTTCGCCTTGGCCATGGCCTCGCTCCTCCTCGTTTCTCAGACGCTTAATTGTTAGCCTTTAACTTTAGCTACGATCTCTTCAGACACCGACTTAGGAACCGGCTCATAGTGATCGAAGGTCATCGTATAGTTTGCGCGCCCCTGGGTAGCGGAACGCAGGTCGGTGGCATAACCGAACATGTTGGCCAGTGGCACCATGGCACTAACCACCTGGGCGCCGGCACGGGAATCCATCCCCATGATCCGACCGCGGCGGGAGTTCAGATCGCCAATCACATCGCCCATGTACTCTTCCGGAACCACCACCTCAACCGACATGATCGGCTCAAGCAGGATCGGCGCAGCCTTCTGACAGCCTTCCTTGAAGCCCATGGAACCGGCGATCTTAAAGGCCATCTCCGAGGAGTCAACCTCGTGATACGAACCGTCGATCAGAGTAACCTTGACATCAACCACCGGGAACCCAGCCATCACACCATTATCGAGGGCTTCCTGAATACCCTTGTCAACGGCAGGAATATATTCACGGGGGACAACGCCGCCCTTGATGGCATCAACAAACTCATAGCCCTTGCCCGGCTCTTGCGGCTCAAGCTCCAGCCAGACGTGACCATATTGACCACGACCACCTGATTGACGCACGAACTTGCCTTCAACCTTGACCTTCTTGCTGATGGTCTCGCGGTAGGCAACCTGGGGCTTGCCCACGTTGGCCTCAACCTTGAACTCACGCATCAGACGGTCAACGATGATCTCCAGGTGCAACTCGCCCATGCCGGCAATGATGGTCTGAGCGGTCTCTTCGTTGGTGAAGGTGCGGAAAGACGGGTCTTCGCTGGCCAGCTTCTGCAGCGACATACCCAGCTTCTCCTGGTCTGCCTTGGTTTTAGGCTCGATGGCGATGGAGATAACCGGCTCAGGGAACTCGATCGACTCGAGAATAACCGCCTTACCCTCATCACACAACGTATCACCAGTCGTCGTATACTTGAGGCCAACCGCAGCGGCGATATCGCCAGCGTAGACTTCCTTGATCTCTTCACGCTTGTTGGCGTGCATCTTCAGCAGGCGGCCGATCCGCTCCTTCTTACCCTTGGTGGCGTTATAGACATAGGAGCCGGACTGAAGCACACCAGAATAGACACGAATGAAGGTCAGCTGACCAACAAAGGGGTCGGTCATGATCTTGAAGCCCAGGGCAGAGAACGGCTCACTGTCGTCGGCCTTACGCTCAACCTCTTCACCGCTTTCATCCACACCCTTGATAGCGGGGATATCAAGCGGAGACGGCATATAATCAACCACAGCATTCAACAGGTTCTGTACACCCTTATTCTTGAATGAAGAACCGCACACAACCGGTATAATAGAGATATTGATAGTGCTGGTACGGATGGCGGCCTTGATCTCGGCCTCAGTCAGCGCCTCGCCGGCCAGATACTTCTCCATCAAAGCGTCATCGTGACTGGATATCTCTTCGATCAGCTTGTCGCGCCACTCCTGAGCTTCATCCAGCAAGTCACCAGCCAATTCTTCCTCACGGTAGGAGGCACCCAATGTATCCTCATCCCAGATGATGGCCTTCATGGTAACCAGATCAACGACACCCTTAAAGTGCTCCTCTTTGCCAACCGGAATCTGAATCGGAACCGGGTTAGCCTTGAGGCGGTCCTTGATCATCTGGACGCCACGGAAAAAATCGGCGCCAACGCGATCCATCTTGTTGATAAAGGCGATACGCGGAACACAATACTTATCGGCTTGACGCCACACGGTCTCGGATTGGGGCTCGACGCCACCGACCGAACAGAACACCGCTACAGCACCATCCAGCACACGCAGCGAACGCTCTACCTCGATGGTGAAGTCCACGTGGCCCGGAGTATCAATGATGTTGATACGGTGATCATTCCACGAACAGGTAGTGGCAGCAGAGGTGATGGTAATGCCACGCTCCTGCTCCTGCTCCATCCAGTCCATGGTAGCGGTACCTTCATGCACTTCACCGATTTTATGAGAAACACCGGTGTAGTACAGAATACGCTCTGTGGTAGTGGTCTTACCGGCATCGATATGGGCCATAATGCCGATATTACGATATTTATCAAGCGGTGACAGACGAGACACGAACTAATCCTCCAGCGTAATGACGCTTACCAGCGGTAGTGGGCAAAGGCGCGGTTGGCCTCGGCCATCTTGTGGGTGTCTTCCCGCTTCTTCACGGCAGCACCACGATTATTGAAGGCATCCAGAATCTCGCCAGCCATCTTTTCAGTCATGGTCTTCTCTGAACGGGCAACTGAATACTTGATCAGCCAGCGCATGGCCAGCGACACACGTCGATCGGCACGCACCTCAACCGGAACCTGATAGGTAGAACCACCCACCCGGCGCGACTTCACCTCAAGAGTAGGCTTGATGTTATCAAGACACTTCTTGAGCGCCTTGACCGCCTCTTCGCCCGTCTTGTCGGCAACAATATCAAGGGCACGATACAGAATAGACTCGGCCACACTCTTCTTACCACCGACCATCAAGATGTTGATCAGTTTGGCAACGGTCTTGTCATTATATTTGGGATCCGGCAGGATGACCCGCTTGGGGACTTCACGTCTCCTCGGCATAAGCTACCTCTCTCGCTTGACTGAATATCTTTATAGTTACTTGGGCCGCTTGGCGCCGTACTTGGAACGAGCCTGCTTACGGTCCTTAACACCCACCGAATCCAGGGTTCCCCGCACGATATGATAACGAACACCCGGCAAGTCCTTTACCCGGCCGCCACGAATCAGCACCACCGAGTGCTCCTGCAGGTTGTGACCAACACCAGGGATATAAGAACTCACCTCGATACCATTGGTCAGGCGCACACGAGCCACCTTACGCAACGCGGAGTTCGGCTTCTTAGGGGTCGTGGTGTACACCCTGGTACAGACCCCGCGCTTCTGGGGGCAACTTTTCAAGGCAGGGGAGTCCGACTTTGACTTCTTCTTCTCTCTCCCCAGGCGGATCAGCTGATTGATCGTTGGCATACCAGTACCTATCTCCCGACTTAAAAAATCCTCGGCGCCAAAAGACGCGAATTGCGAACCTAACAAAGCCCGACAAGACTTGTCAACACATTTTTAACAGACAACAATAATTTGCACAGCAGCGCAACTAAAGGCGCCTGCTGCCAAACCCCTTATACTGCCTATGTCCTACTACGGGTCGACCTGATGACGTCGCTTCCTGGTGGGGGATGGAATAGGTGTAGGGCCGGAATCAATACCGACAGCTCCATCCACAGACTTCTTACTGCTTTGAGTGCACGCGGCACATTACGTCATCGGTCTTGCAAAGAGACGCTGAAGATAGATGTTAGCCTGCAGCTTGTCAACAACTTTTTCGCAGGCGAGCATTTTTCTGTGGGAGGGGGTACGCCCCTCCCACAGAAAATCAGATGCATGGCTAGAGATTACGCAGCTTCTTGCTCATCATGTTGCTCATCATCACGCTGC
This sequence comes from Trichlorobacter sp., assembly GCF_034008105.1. Lineage (NCBI taxonomy): Bacteria > Pseudomonadati > Thermodesulfobacteriota > Desulfuromonadia > Geobacterales > Geobacteraceae > Trichlorobacter > Trichlorobacter sp. Next base: position 81,726 of record NZ_JAVEPN010000005.1, on the reverse strand, counting down.
TGCGGTTCATCTACAACCCCTTCAGACTGAAGTTCAGGCTCATCAAGTTGCAGCCGCAGATGACGATACCGTGCCAGACCGGTGCCGGCTGGAATCAGACGGCCCATAATCACGTTTTCCTTAAGTCCGCGCAGGAAGTCAATCTTACCCTCAATGGCGGCCTGGGTCAGCACCTTGGTGGTCTCTTGGAAGGAGGCCGCCGAGATGAACGACTCCGTTGAGAGCGAGGCCTTGGTGATACCCAGCAGCAGAGGCTCTGCAATAGCTGGCCGCTTGTCTGCGGCAAAGGCCTTCTCGTTCTCTTCTTCAAAGACCCAGCGCTCAACCTGGTCGTCGATCAGCAGGTTGGTGTCGCCAACCTCCTTGATCCGAACACGGCGCAGCATCTGGCGCACAATAACCTCAATATGCTTGTCGTTAATCTTCACGCCCTGCAGACGGTAGACTTCCTGCACCTCGTCCACCAGATACTTGGCCAGCTCCTTGACGCCCAACACCCGCAGGATGTCATGGGGGTTGGAGGAGCCATCCATCAGCGGTTCGCCGGCCTTGACGTAATCTCCCTCGTGAACGCTGATGTGCTTGCCCTTCGGAATCAGGTACTCTTTCGGCTCGCCCATTTCCGGGGTCACGATTACCTTACGTTTGCCTTTGGAGTCCTTACCAAAGTTGACGCGGCCGTCGATCTCGGTGATCACGGCAAAATCCTTCGGCTTGCGAGCCTCAAACAGCTCGGCAACCCGTGGCAGACCGCCGGTGATATCCTTGGTCTTGGTGGTTTCGCGCGGGATCTTGGCGATAACGTCACCGGCGCTGACCATGGTGTCTTCCATTACGTTGATCAGGGCCCCCACCGGCAGGAAGTAACGGCCGATGGTTCCACCACCTTCGGCGCCATCTTTGATGGCGATACGGGGACGCTTGTCGGAATCCTTGGTCTCGACGACCTCTTTGCGGGAAAGGCCGGTAACTTCGTCCAGCTTTTCCTCCATGGTCACGCCTTCGAGGATGTCGCCGAACTTCACGCGACCGGCAACCTCGGTCAGGATCGGCATGGTGTAGGGGTCCCATTCGGCCAGTACATCACCGGCCTTGACCGCCCCCTCAGGCGCGATCTTCAGCTTGGCGCCGTAGACCACACCGTAGCGTTCACGCTCACGACCGGTTTCGTCCACCACGGCGATCTCGCCGTTACGGTTCATGACAATATGGAACCCTTCGGCGTTGACAACGGTATTCAGGTTAATGAACTTCAGCTTACCTTCATAGCGAGCCTCCAACGAGGTCTGCTCAGCAGCCCGGGAAGCAGTACCACCGATGTGGAAGGTACGCATGGTCAGCTGGGTGCCCGGCTCACCGATCGACTGGGCCGCGATAACACCAACCGCCTCGCCCATATTGACGATATGACCACGGGCCAGGTCACGACCGTAACACTTAGCGCAGATACCGCGACGGCTCTGGCAGGTCAACACGGAACGGATCTTGATCTTCTCCAGGCCGGCATCCTCGATCTTCTTAACCAGGGTTTCATCGATATCCTGGTTGGCTTCCACCAGCACATCACCGGTCACCGGATCAAGGATATCATCCAGGGCCACCCGGCCGAGGATCCGGTCGCCGATCTGCTCGATCACCTCGCCGCCTTCGGTCAGCGAAGAGACAATCAGTCCGTCCAGCGTACCGCAATCGTCCTCAGTGATGATCGCATCCTGGGCCACATCCACCAGACGACGGGTCAGATAACCGGAGTTGGCGGTCTTGAGCGCGGTATCGGCCAGACCTTTCCGGGCACCGTGGGTCGAGATGAAGTACTGCAACACGGTCAGACCTTCGCGGAAGTTGGCGGTGATCGGCGTCTCGATAATCTCGCCTGACGGCTTGGCCATCAGGCCCCGCATACCGGCCAGCTGACGAATCTGCTGGGCGGAGCCCCGGGCACCGGAGTCAGCCATCATGTGGATGGCGTTGAAGGAGGGGATTTCCTGCTCCTTGCCATCACGATCCACCACAATCTCCTTGGAGAGGTTACCCAGCATCTCCTTGGCGATCTCTTCTGTTGCCTTGGCCCAGATGTCGATCACCTTGTTGTAACGCTCACCGTCGGTGATCAGACCTTCGGTATACTGATTCTGGATCTCCTGCACCTCTTCGTTGGCCCTCTCGATGATGGCCGGTTTCCCTTCCGGGATGACCATGTCGTCGATGCAGATCGAGATACCGGCCAGGTTGGCGTAGCGGAAACCGGTTTCCTTCAGGCGGTCAGCCAGGATGACGGTCTCCTTGTTGCCTGCCAGACGATAACAGACGTCGATCAGGTTGGAGAGCTCCTTCTTGTTCATCACCTTGTTTATGGTGCTGAACGGCACCTGCGACGGCAGCACCTCGCGCAGGATCACGCGGCCGACCGTGGTTTCGGTCAGCAAGGTCGGACAGTCGGCATCGGCGGGTATATCCTTGACACGCACCTTGATCCGGGCCTGCATATCGACTTCACCGTGGTCAAAGGCGATACGGACCTCCTCCGGGGAGGCGAAGACGTGGCCTTCTCCCTTAGCGCCGATCCGGTCGCGGGTCATATAGTAGGTACCCAACACCATATCCTGGGACGGCACAATAATCGGCTTGCCGTGGGCAGGAGACAGGATGTTGTTGGTGGACATCATAAGTACGCGGGTTTCAACCTGGCTCTCAACCGACAGCGGCAGGTGAACAGCCATCTGGTCACCGTCGAAGTCGGCGTTGAAGGCGGTACAAACCAGCGGGTGGAGCTGAATCGCCTTGCCCTCGATCAACACCGGTTCAAAGGCCTGAATACCAAGACGGTGCAGGGTCGGTGCGCGGTTCAGCATCACCGGGTGTTCCTTGATCACCTCTTCCAGCACGTCCCACACCTCGGGACGTTCCTTCTCCACCATCTTCTTGGCGCTCTTGATAGTGGTAACGTAGCCGCGCTCCTCAAGCTTGTTGTAGATGAACGGCTTGAACAGTTCCAGGGCCATCTTTTTGGGCAGGCCGCACTGGTGCAGGCGCAGCTCAGGACCGACAACGATAACCGAACGGCCGGAATAGTCGACCCGCTTACCGAGCAGGTTCTGACGGAAACGGCCCGACTTGCCTTTGAGCATGTCGGACAGCGATTTGAGCGGCCGCTTGTTGGGGCCGGCAATGGCGCGACCGCGACGACCGTTATCGAACAGGGCGTCCACCGCCTCCTGTAGCATCCGCTTCTCGTTACGGATAATCACCTCAGGGGCCTGCAGGTCGCACAGCCGCTTCAAACGGTTGTTACGGTTGATCACCCGACGGTAGAGGTCGTTCAGATCAGAGGTGGCGAAACGACCGCCATCCAACGGCACCAGTGGGCGCAGTTCCGGCGGCAGCACCGGAATACACTCAAGGATCATCCACTCCGGGCGGTTGCCGGACTGTTTGAAGGCCTCCACCACCTTGAGACGCTTGGCAACCTTCTTGCGTTTGGCCTCGCTGGTGGACTCGGTCATCTCCTGACGCAGCTGCACCGCCAGCTCGTCCAGCTCCAACGCCCGCAGACATTCACGAATCGCCTCGGCCCCCATACCGCCTTCAAAGGCGTCAATGCCGTACTCTTCCTTGGCCTTAAGGAACTTGTCCTCCGACATGACCTCGCAGAACTTGAGCGGGGTCAGGCCGGGAGAGGTAACCACAAAGGCCTCGAAGTACAGCACCCGCTCCAGGTCTTTCAGCGAGATATCCAGCAGGTTACCGATCCGGGACGGCAACGACTTGAGGAACCAGATGTGAGCGACAGGGGTGGCCAGATCGATATGACCGAGCCGCTCACGGCGGACCTTGGAGGGGATTACCTCAACGCCGCACTTTTCGCAGACGATGCCGCGGTGCTTCATTCGTTTATATTTACCGCAGTTGCACTCATAATCCTTGGTGGGACCAAAGATCTTGGCGCAGAACAAACCGTCACGCTCTGGCTTGAAGGTCCGGTAGTTAATAGTCTCCGGCTTCTTTACCTCGCCATAGGAACGCTCGCGGATCTTCTCCGGTGAGGAGATGGAGATCCGGATTGCGGAAAAATGCAGGGGATCTTTCGGTTTATCGAAGAAGCTGCCAGTGAAATAATCTTCCACGGTCTTTCCTCCAGTAGAATCGTCTCGTATATCAAAGGGGCTACAAACCTAGCCCGGTACAGTGGGGCTGATCCCCTACTCTTCGCCCTCAAGCAGCTCCACATCCAGACAGAGTGACTGGAGTTCCTTGATCAGGACGTTGAAGGATTCGGGCAGGCCCGGCTCCAGGGTATGCTTGCCCTTGACGATCGCCTCGTACATCCGGGTACGGCCAGAGACGTCGTCCGACTTGACCGTCAGGAATTCCTGCAGCGCGTAAGAAGCGCCGTAGGCCTCCATGGCCCAGACCTCCATCTCACCCAGACGCTGACCACCGAACTGTGCCTTACCACCCAGCGGCTGCTGGGTAACCAGGGAGTACGGACCGATGGAACGGGCGTGGATCTTATCATCGACCAGGTGGTGCAGCTTGAGCATGTACATCACGCCTACGGTGACATTGTGCTTGAACCGCTCGCCGGTGCGCCCGTCGTACAGAGTTACCTGACCATTGGTGGCAAAGCCGGCCGTGGTCAACAGTTCCTTGATTTTCTCCTCACCAGCACCTTCGAAGACCGGCGAGGCCATCGGCACACCGCGGGACAGACGACGGGCAACCAGCAACAGCTGATCACGATCCATCTTATCCAGCAGCGCATTAAACTCCTTGCTATCGTAAGCACTCCGGATCAGCTTTTTCAGGTTATCCTCGGAGGTCTGTTCATCAAGCATCTGCTGAATCTTCCAGCCGATCCCCTTGGCAGCCCAACCCAGGTGGGTCTCCAGAATCTGGCCCACGTTCATACGAGAAGGAACACCCAGCGGATTCAACACGATCTCCACCGGACGGCCGTCCTCCATGTAGGGCATATCCTCTTCCGGCAGGATTCGGGAGACGACACCCTTGTTACCGTGACGGCCGGCCATCTTGTCACCCACCATCAGCTTACGCTTGATGGCGACATAGACCTTGACCATCTTGATCACGCCCGGCGGCAGATCGTCGCCACGACGCAACTTCTGGATCTTGTCGTCGAAGACGGCCCGGATCAACTCCACCTGCTCGGCCAGCTTCTTGAGCACCTCAGCCACCTTCTCCTCGCCTTCGGCAACGGAGATGGTAGCCCAGCGATCCATCGGCAGTGAGTCAAGCAGTTCCTCAGTGATCTTCTTGCCCTTGGCAAGCACCGTCACCCCTTTGCTGTCCTCCACCTTGGCTTCGGCAAGTTTACCCACCAGCAGGCGTTTGATCTTGCCCTTGGCCGATTCGCGAATAATGCGAATCTCGTCCTGCTCATCCTTTCGAAGCTTTTCCTCTTCAGCCTTCTCGATCAACTCGGTACGGGCGTCCTTATCGTTACCTTTGCGGGAGAATACCTTGGCGCCGATCACGGTGCCTTCCACGCCAGGAGGCACGGTAAGCGAGGTGTCACGCACATCGCCGGCCTTTTCGCCAAAGATGGCCCGCAGCAGCTTCTCTTCAGGTGAAAGCTGGGTCTCACCTTTAGGGGTGATCTTGCCCACCAGAATATCGCCCGGCTTGACCTCGGCACCGATCCGGATAATACCGGACTCGTCCAGGTCCTTCAGCGCCTCATCGCCCAGGTTAGGGATGTCGGCGGTGATCTCTTCCTTGCCCAGCTTGGTATCGCGGGAGACACACTCAAACTCTTCGATGTGGATCGAGGTGTAGCGGTCGTCCTTAACCATCCGCTCCGAAACCAGGATCGAGTCTTCGAAGTTGTAACCGCCCCACGGCATGAAGGCCACCACGATATTCTGGCCCAGGGCCAGTTCACCCATATCAGTGGAGGGACCGTCGGCGATTACGTCGCCGCGCTTGACCTTGTCGCCCACCTTGACCACCGGTTTCTGGTTGATACAGGTGTTCTGGTTTGAACGGGAGAACTTGACCAGGTTATAGATATCCACCCCGGTGCCGGTCTCGTCATGTTCCTCTTCATCGATCTTGACTACGATCCGGCCAGCATCGACGGCATCAACCACACCATTATGACGGGCAATCACCGATACACCGGAGTCGCGAGCCACGATCCGCTCCATGCCGGTACCGACCAACGGCGAATCGGCGCGCAACAGGGGCACTGCCTGACGTTGCATGTTGGAACCCATCAAGGCCCGGTTGGCGTCGTCGTTCTCCAGGAACGGAATCAAGGCAGCCGCCACTGAAACGAGCTGCATCGGCGCCACGTCCATCAGCTCAATCTCGTCACGCTGCACCAGCACAAATTCGCCGCTCTTCCGTGCAGAAACGTAATCGTTGATCAGCCGGCCATCCTTATCCACCTCGGCGTTGGCCTGGGCAATGGCGTGGCCTTCCTCTTCCAGAGCGGAGAAGAACTTGACCTCGTTAGTCACCACCCCTTCGCGCACCACGCGGTAGGGGGTTTCCACAAAGCCATGTTCGTTAATACGGGCGTAGGTGGAAAGCGAGGCAATCAGGCCGATGTTGGGACCTTCAGGAGTTTCAATCGGACAGACGCGCCCGTAGTGGGTCGGGTGTACGTCCCGCACCTCAAAGCCGGCACGCTCCCGGGTCAGACCACCTGGTCCCAGGGCCGACAGACGCCGCTTGTGGGTCACCTCGGAGAGAGGGTTGGTCTGATCCATGAACTGGGAAAGCTGGGATGATCCAAAGAACTCCTTAACCACCGCTGAAACCGGCTTGGAGTTAATCAGGTCATGGGGCATCAGGTTTTCGACCTCTTGCAGCGACATACGCTCCTTGATGGCCCGCTCCATCCGCACCAGACCGATCCGGTACTGGTTTTCCAGCAACTCGCCCACAGCACGAACGCGACGATTGCCCAGGTGGTCAATATCGTCGATGGCGCCATGGCCGTTTTTGAGTTCAATCAGGTAACGCACGATCTCGAGGATATCGTTACGATTGCAACGTTGAACTTCGCCCTCGAAGGCGTCTTCCAGCACCAGCCGATTGCGACGCAGTGCTTCAATGCGGCGACGGTTCTCATCGAAAACACCTTGATCGAGCTGCTCTATCAGGCGCTGGGTTGCAGCGGTCAGCTCAACCCCCGCACAAAGTTCGCGTTGAAAGAACTCGGCATCGGCAACTGCAGTGTTTAATTCATCACACAGTTGCTCTTTGAGTCGTTCCGGCACCGGTTGCGAAAGATCGAGCTTCTTGAGCGCCTTCACCAGATCAGACGTCAACCGCCCCTGCAGCGCTACTTCAAGGGCAGTTTTGCCTTTCAGAAGACGCTCCACAAAGGTTTCTGCCTGCAACAAATCGGTCGGTGCAATCATGGTCGGTGCGTTCAGCACCATACAATCAGTCCAGACCTTCAGGCCCAGCTTGTAGTTCAGCTTGAGACGCCCCACTGCTGAAAGGTCATAGCGCTCAGGATTGAAAAACAGGTTATCAAACAGGGCCAGTGAACTCTTGAGTGTCGGCGGATCACCCGGACGCAGACGACGATAGATCTCGATCAGCGCCTCGTCGGTGCTGTTAACTTTATCGGCCAGCAACGTATCGCGGAACGAAGAGGTGACATTCAAGCCGTCTATATACAGCAGACGGAAGCTGACCACGCCCTTGACCCGTAACTCGTCGTACTTGTCGGCAGTCAGCTCCTGGTTACATTCCAGCAGGATCTCGCCGGTGGTGGGGTCAACGATATCGGCAGAGGCATAGCGGCCAACGATCTGTTCAAAGGTGGTTGGCACCGTGCTGATGCCGTGATCCTGCAGCTTCTTAATGGAGGCCTTGGTGAATTTGCGATTGGCCTTGACGATCACTTCGCCCTTTTGGTCAACCACATCCACTGGAGCTTTTTGCAGAGTCAGCAATTCAGGATCGATGTTTTTACGCAGGTCACCGTCGCTGATGAAGATCTCTTCACTGCGGTAATAATAGTTCAGCAGCTGCTCGACCGAGTACCCCAATGCCTTGAGCAGCACCGTGGCCGGCATCTTGCGTCGACGGTCGATCCTGACAAACAGGATATCCTTGTGGTCGAACTCAAAATCGAGCCAGGAACCGCGATACGGGATCACGCGGGCTGAGTAGAGTACCTTGCCGCTGGAGTGGGTCTTGCCCTTGTCGTGGTCAAAAAAGACACCTGGTGAGCGGTGCAGCTGGCTGACGATGACCCGCTCGGTACCGTTGATGATAAAGGTACCGTTCTCAGTCATCAGAGGAATCTCGCCGAAGTAAACCTCCTGCTCCTTGATATCCTTGATGCCGCGCACACCAGACTCTTTACCTGAGTCCCAGATCACCAGACGGACCTTGACCTTCATCGGAGCGGCAAAGGTCATACCACGCTGGTGACACTCCTCAACGTCATACTTTGGCTTGCTGAGGGTATAGGAGACATATTCAAGCGAAGCGGTCTCACTGAAATCCTTGATCGGGAAGACGCTCTTGAAGACGGCCTCAAGACCGATCGCGGCACGATCTTCAGGGGCAACCTCAGCTTGGAGGAAACGCCGGTAGGAATGTTTCTGGATATCAATCAGGTTAGGAATATCGATGATATTCTTGATCTTGGCAAAATTTTTGCGCAGCAGATGGTTATTGGCAATCGAGTAGGCCATACCTTCTCCTTCGGCGAGTATCAAAAGAACGACCAGCCACCGTCAACCAGCTAATATAACTGATTTATTCGGCGCTCAGCCCTAAATAAGCAACAACGAAAACAGGACAAGCCAAGGCCGCGCTGAGGCGACCTTGGCTTCCTGCAGGTATTGGACTGCGCTACTATTTGATTTCTACTTCTGCGCCAGCTTCAACCAGTTGCTTCTGGGCTTCTTCAGCTTCAGCCTTGGATACACCGGTCTTGACCGGGTTAGGAGCGCCGTCAACCAGGTCCTTGGCTTCTTTCAGACCCAGGCTGGTCAGGGCACGAACAACCTTAATCACGTTGATCTTGTTGGCGCCACCGCTCTTCAGAATGACGTCAAACTCGGTCTTCTCTTCTGCGGCCTCAGCAGCGCCGCCTGCAGCAGGGGCTGCAGCAACGGCAACCGGAGCAGCAGCGGAAACGCCGAACTTCTCTTCCAGCTCTTTCACCAGCTCAGCCAGATCCAGAACAGTCATCTTCTCAATAAATGCAACTACATCAGCTTTGGTAATCTCAGCCATGATATCCTCCGAATGAAAGTAATTCTTAGTATGTGGTTACGTACTACTACAAACAGGCACACAGTCGTGTGCGATTAGTTGCCAGCCTTTTGCACCCTGATGGCATCCAGCACCCGCACCAGCGAACCAGGCAGTGCAGCCAGTACGCCAACAAAGTTGGTGGCAGGAGCCTGCATGGAGCCCAGCATCTTGGCGAGAAGAACCTCTCGCGAGGGCAGATCGGCCAAGGCTTGAATCTGAGCTACGTCGAGCAGTTTGCCTGAAAGCACTCCAGCCTTGAGCACAAAAGCGCCTTGGGGATCCTTGGCAAACTTGGAGAGTACCTTGGCAGCACCGACTGGATCGTCATACGAAATAGCCACTGCTGTAGGCCCGGCCAGGTAAGGGGCCAGACAGGTCATGTCAGTGTCCTGAGCTGCCAGGTCGAACAGGGTATTCTTGAATACCTTGTACTCAACCGATGCAGCACGGAGCTCATTACGCAGGGTAGTAGCCTTCCCCACCGTCATGCCGCGGAAGTCTGCCAAGAAAACAGCCTTGGCCTGCTTCAGCTTGTCATGCATCTGCGCGACTTGTTGTTGCTTATTTTCCTTGTTCAAGCGTCGTCCTCCTTTCTTTTGGTATCTGGGGTTAGTCCCCGGCCAAAGTCAGGAAGCGCCGGATATAATTCCGTGCGAAACCCAAGTCTCGGCAGGCAGTGCTAGCTACTTTATGCCTGAATGGCACCTGCTGTCTGTGACTTTGGCAAAAACTGTATGTTAAAACTGCGACGTGACGTCGCTGATGTCCAGGTTGATGCCAGGACCCATCGTGGATGACAGGGAGATCTTCTTGATGTAGGTTCCCTTGGCAGCAGACGGCTTGGCCTTGACCAGAGCCTCAACGATGGCCAGGATATTGCCCTGCAACTTGTCGGCATCAAAAGAAACCTTACCGACCGGAGCGTGGACGATACCAGCCTTCTCAACCCGGAACTCCACCTTGCCGGCCTTGGATTCCTTAACCGCCTTACCTACTTCGAAGGTGACGGTGCCGACCTTCGGGTTCGGCATCAGACCACGGGGACCGAGCAACTTACCGATCTTGCCGACCACACCCATCATATCCGGGGTAGCGATGGCGGTATCGAAGTCGAACCAGCCTTCCTGGATCTTGGCTACCAGGTCGTCACCACCGACATAATCGGCGCCGGCCTCCTGAGCCTCTTTCTCCTTCTCGCCCTTGGCAAAGACCAGCACGCGAACATTTTTGCCCAGGCCGTTCGGCAGCACGACGGCACCACGCACCATCTGGTCGGCATGACGGGGGTCAACACCCAACTTGACGGCAACGTCAACAGTCTCGTCGAATTTGGCATAGGCCGCATCCTTGACGACATCAACCGCAGCCTTGAGAGGATACACCTTGGTACGGTCAATTTGCTGCATGGCAGCACTATGCTTTTTGGCACTCTTTGACATGGTTCACTTTCTCCTGCTGAACTCTGAATCTGCTATAGCGTAAAACTACTCGACAATATCAATACCCATGGAACGAGCGGTACCCTCAACGGTCCGCATGGCAGCCTCAACCGAGGCAGCGTTCAGATCGGGCATCTTCTTTTTGGCAATCTCCTCAACCTGGGACTTGGTCAGCTTGCCAACCTTATTCTTGTTTGGAACGCTGGAACCCTTGTCGAGATTGATCGCCTTCTTGATCAGCACCGGAACAGGCGGAGTCTTGGTGATAAAGGAGAAGGAACGGTCGGCATAGACCGTGATGACCACCGGGGTGATGGTACCTTCATCTGCCTGGGTCTTGGCGTTAAAGGCCTTGCAGAATTCCATGATATTAACGCCGTGCTGACCAAGAGCCGGACCGATCGGCGGCGAGGGGTTAGCCTTACCTGCCGGAATTTGCAGCTTTATGTAGCCGGTGATCTTCTTCGCCATGATAACACTCCTTTAGACAATCACCGTCCCGCTGGGACGGCATGAATCAACACTTTTCTACTTGCATGAACTCCAGCTCAACCGGGGTTGCACGACCGAAAATGGTCACCGTAACCCGCAGCTTGCCTTTATCCGGCTTCACATCCTCCACCACTCCGGTAAAGTTCAGGAAGGGACCATCAACCACACGCACGGTCTCACCAACCTCAAACTCAATCTTGGGGCGAGGCTTTTCTGCCCCCTCTTCCATCCGGCGGGAAATCTTGTTGATCTCTTCATCCGCAATCGGGAACGGGGTATTGCCACCAACAAAACCGGTCACCTTGGAAGTTTCCTTCACAATGTGCCACGTCTCGTCGTTCAGCTCCATCTTCACCAGAATGTAGCCTGGGAAAAATTTACGCGAGGAGGTTTTCTTCTCACCCTTCTTCAGCTCGACAACCGTTTCTGAAGGGATCAGAATCTCGCCAAAATACTCTTCAACGCCCTCGTTTTTGATGCGCTCAAGCAGATTCAGGCGGACTTTATTTTCATATCCGGAGTAGGTATGCACCCCGTACCACTTCTGGCTCATACGTAACGTCCCGTCAACCCAGTATCAGGCGCATCAGCTTGGCGAGCACCACGTCACACAGACCGAGATAGAACGAGATAAGGAAAATAATCACGATCACGACACCAGTCGTGGCCATGGTCTCCTTACGGGTCGGCCAGGTCACCTTGCCGAGCTCTATCTGAACTGATTCTAGAAACGTCTTGACGTTTTGCACAACATTCTCCTGATGGCCTACACTGCTTTAACCTGTGCCGATCATCACGGCGATCATCCGCACAGGGAAGAAAAGTGGCAGGCCAGGAGGGATTCGAACCCCCAACATCCGGTTTTGGAGACCGGCGCTCTAGCCGTTAGAGCTACTGGCCTGCAAACAGTATCAACCCGCCTACTTGGTTTCTTTGTGGGGGGTGTGCTTGCGGCAGAAACGGCAGTACTTGCTGAACTCAAGCTTTTCGGGCTTGGTCTTCTTGTTCTTGGTGGTGGTGTAGTTGCGCTGCTTGCACTCGGTGCAGGCGAGGGTCACTATGTCTCTCATCGCTCATCCTTTTTAAGACAGACAGGCACCGTCACTTCGTGCAGCGACGGTGCCTGCAGGGACTTTGAAGTCTTACTCGATAATTGCGCTAACGACGCCGGCGCCTACGGTACGGCCACCCTCGCGAATCGCGAAACGAAGGCCTTCGTCCATGGCGATCGGGGTGATCAGATTGACGGTCATGGCAACGTTGTCACCAGGCATCACCATCTCGGTGCCGGCAGGCAGTTCGGCCACACCGGTCACGTCGGTGGTACGGAAGTAAAACTGCGGACGATAGCCGTTGAAGAACGGGGTGTGACGACCGCCTTCTTCCTTGGTCAGGATGTAGGCCTCGGCCTTGAATTTGGTGTGCGGGGTGATGCTGCCCGGCTTGGCAAGCACCTGGCCACGCTCAACGTCTTCACGCTTGACACCACGCAGCAGGGCACCGATGTTGTCGCCGGCCTGACCTTGGTCAAGCAGCTTGCGGAACATCTCAACGCCGGTGACGGTGGTCTTGGCGGTAGCCTTGATACCGACGATCTCGACTTCTTCACCAACCTTGACGATGCCGCGCTCGACACGACCGGTGGCAACGGTACCACGACCGGAGATGGAGAAGACGTCTTCAACCGGCATCAGGAACGGCTTATCAATGGCACGCTCAGGATCGGGGAAGTAGGAGTCAACGGCTTCCATCAGCTTGAGGACGGATTCTTCACCCAGTTCGTCTTTGTCGCCATTCAGCGCCTTCAAAGCGGAACCCTTGACGATCGGAATGTCGTCGCCGGGGAAGTCGTAGCTGGAGAGCAGTTCGCGAATCTCGAGCTCGACCAACTCCAGCAGCTCGGCGTCGTCTACCATGTCGGCCTTGTTCAGGAACACGACGATGTAGGGAACGCCAACCTGACGGGCAAGCAGGATGTGCTCACGGGTCTGGGGCATGGGGCCGTCAGCGGCTGACACAACCAGAATCGCGCCGTCCATCTGGGCTGCACCGGTGATCATGTTCTTGACGTAGTCGGCGTGGCCCGGACAGTCAACGTGGGCATAGTGACGCTTGTCGGTCTCATATTCAACGTGCGAGGTGGCGATGGTGATACCACGCTCACGCTCTTCAGGGGCGTTGTCGATCTGGTCATACCCCTTGAATTCGGCACCACCACGCTGGGAAAGAATCTTAGTGATCGCTGCGGTCAGCGTAGTCTTACCGTGGTCAACGTGACCGATCGTTCCAATATTTACGTGCGGCTTCGTACGCTCAAATTTCGCCTTGGCCATGGCCTCGGACCTCCTTCTCGGGGGTGTGTTAGGTTTTTATGTACAGACTACCTGGTTAATGCAGACGGGTGCAGATTTCATGGAGCCCACATCCGGACTCGAACCGGAGACCTCTTCCTTACCAAGGAAGTGCTCTACCTCCTGAGCTATGTGGGCACATTAAAACCTAGAATTTTGGAGCGGGAAACGGGACTCGAACCCGCGACCCTCAGCTTGGAAGGCTGACGCTCTAGCCAACTGAGCTACTCCCGCACCGAAACCTATGAAGTACTTCTTGTGAACAGCTTCTGCACTCTCCTGACCAGTCCCGACGACCCAAAGGGTCTCCTGGATCAAAAAGAACAGAGGCTGTCCGATGACTGTATGGTGGAGGGAGGAGGATTCGAACCTCCGAAGTCGTCCGACGACAGATTTACAGTCTGTTCCCTTTGGCCACTCGGGAATCCCTCCAAGGCAGAAAAACGTCACATGCTAGCTGGAGCTGGCGATGGGACTCGAACCCGCAACCTGCTGATTACAAGTCAGCTGCTCTACCAATTGAGCTACGCCAGCAAATCTTGGCCAAGCGTGGAATTTGATTGTCTACTGCATCACGGGAAAGATGTCAAGCAATTTTTATCAAACAAAAACACAAACGGCGCCCAGCCCAGCGGGGCGCCATACAAACATCTACACAATTCTGTTTCCCAAATATATCAGATAAGCTGTGCCTTAACCACAGGCGCCAACGCAGCACGCACCTTGCGCAAAGCGTTTTCCTCAATCTGCCGCACCCGTTCGCGGGAGATGCCGAAATGATCAGCTATCTCTTGTAGCGTCAGCGGCTCATCGGCTGTAATGCGCCGATCAACCACAAAACGCTCCTTTTCCCCCAGTCCGGCAACAACGGCAGCTACATGACGACGCAACTGTGCTTGCTCCTGATATTCGGCCAACCGCTCCTCCTGGTTCGGCTGCTGATCAGCCAGCCCATCCAGCACGGTCAACCCCTCCCCTGTCCGCAGTTCAGCGTCTAGCGACAGCTCGCCCTGCAGACGCACGCCCATTTCAGCCACCTCGGCCTCATCCACCTCAAGCGACTGAGCCATGGCCGGGAGATCATCATCACCACCAGTCATAGTGCGGATGGCATGCTGCGTCTGCTTAAACTTGAAAAACAACTTGCGTTGGGCCTGAGTAGTCCCTATTTTCAGCAAGCTCCAGGTTGAAATGATGTAATTCTGAATATAGGCCCGGATCCACCAGACTGCGTAGGAAATCAGTCGCACCCCTCGATGGGGATTGAACTTTTTGACGGCCATCATCAAACCGATGTTACCTTCCTGGATCAGATCAAGCATACGCATACCGTAATTACGATATTCGTTGGCCACCTTGACCACAAATCGCAAGTTAGACGTAATCAACGCCTGAGCAGCATCAAGATCCTGGTGATCATACAGGCGCAACGCCAAGTGATGCTCATCCTGCTCAGTCAACACCGGAAACTTTCTAATCTCCGCCAGATATATCGACAAATTGTCACTGACTACCGGAAGCGCTGCATGCATGGCATTAGCTCCTCTTTGTTAGCACTCTACAGACTAGACTGCTAAAATATAGCAACAACCGATAATCATTGCAAGGGGATATAACGAAAACGCGACCGATAGATTTGGGACAACACAAAGGGCGCCACACGGGCGCCCTTTGAAGGGATTTCAAGAACGTCTACTCGACTATTTGCGCAACACCTTGATGACAGCCGAAAAATCCTCTTCACCAAAACCGGCTTCAACGCCCTGTTCATACACCCGGGAAACAGCTTCAGCAGCAGGCAGATGGAGTCCTACCAGACGGGCGGCATTCATGACCAGATGCATTTGATCGTTCACATATTTGAGCGCCAGGGAGCGGGTAAAATCGCCGCGACACATTGATCGCCCCTTGAGATGGAACAGGGGCGATGCCACGCCACGGGTGTCCAGCACCTCCAGAATCTTGTCGGCATTGAACCCCATTTTCTCGCCAAAGACTAACCCTTCGGCCAGTACCTGCACCAGCGCAGCCTGCACCAGATTGACAATAAACTTCATCTTGGTGGCATCACCAATCTGGCCAACTCGAATGGTGTTAAGACCAAAGCACGAAAACGGCTCGCGGCAGCGACCGATCACCGCCGGGTCGCCACCAACGATAATCGTCAAAAGTCCGTTTGCAGCATGTTCCCTGCTACCCCAGACCGGCGCATCAAGGAAAAGACAGCGTTTTTTGGATGCCTCTTCAGCCATGCGAAGCGTGGTTTCTAGGGAGGGGCTTCCCATATCGGCAACAATGGTGCCCGCCTCAAGCCCAGTCAGGATGCCGCTCTCACCGAAAAAGATCGGCCCCAGCATATCGGTCTCGGTCATGATAATGATCACCAGATCCTTGCCTCGGGACGCCTCTGCTGCCGTAGCAGCGGCAGTGGCCCCCATGGCAACCACTTCGGCCACCTTGTCGGCGTTGGGATCATAGACCGTCAATTCATAATCACCCTTGGTGAGATTTGCTGCCATGTGCTGGCCAACTGTTCCAAGGCCGATAAAACCTATCTTGCGCAACATATCGCGTTTCCTCCAGTCATTAAAATCAAATACTGTTATCCATTTCAGACTGCTGCTAGTAATACACGGAATCAGGGGTGCTGGCAACTAGGTTTTTCGGTTCAGCTTACCAATAAAACAACGTCCACAAACTAACGGGTTCGTCCCACACCGACCCGATCACACCAGCCAGAAAGCTTACAATATGAGCAGTACGGCGAAACCGGCACACAACGATTCTGGCCGTAACTGACCAGCAGGTCGTTGATCTCGATCCAATACTCCTGTGGCAGACAAGCACGAAGCGCCGCCTCGGTCTGATCTGGCGTCCTGGTGGCCACATACCCCCACCGATTCATGATGCGGTGGACATGAATATCGACACAGATGCCTGGTTTGCCATACCCCAGCGTCACCACCAGGTTGGCGGTCTTTCGGCCTACCCCCTTCAGGGTTAACAGCTGGTCGATCTGGTCTGGCACACGACCACCAAAGCGCTCCACCAAGGCGCCAGACATCTCCCTGATCTGCCGGGCCTTGGTACGATAGAATCCAGCAGGATAGATCAGGGTGGCGATCTCTTCTACAGACAGGGCCAGCATGGCCTGCGGCGTGCTGGCTCTCTGGAACAGGCGAGTCGAGGCTTCGGCGGTGACTGCATCCTTGGTGCGCAACGAGATTACACAAGACACCAACACGGTAAACGGGCTACGTAATCGCTCCGCAATAACGGTTACCGAAGGTGTGGCCCACTGACGGCACTCAGAGCGTAATATTTCTATAAAACGGTGGATAGCGTCGTGCTGCATGGTCAACAGTGTAGCCCAAGAGGCGGTGCCCCGCAAGCTGGGTGCTTGCAATTTCTCAGCTGTCACGCCATGATTAATGCAAAGGATGTTATCTATGGGCTTTATTGATCTACACCTGCACTCAACCTGTTCTGATGGCCTGCTTACGCCAGAAGAGCTGGTTGCTGCCGCCTGTCAAGCCAAGCTGACCACCATCGCCCTCTGCGATCATGATACCGTCAGCGGGGTAGCGGCACTCCAACAAAGTGCTGCCGCAACAGGCATCAGCATCATCACGGGCGTCGAGCTTTCCGTCGCCTTTCGCGACCACGAAGACATCCATCTACTGGGCTATGGCATTGATATCAGTAATGCCGAACTGCTTAACAACCTGCATGCATTTGCCGTGCGAAGAGCCAACCGTAACCGCGAGATTATCGCCGTCATCAATACCAGGCTCAGCCAAGAGGGCAAGACCCCGCTGGAGGTGGCCGAGGTGGAAGCCCTGGCCGACGGCGTGATCGGTCGGCCCCATATCGGCCGGGCGCTGTTGGCCCGGGGGTATGTCCGCGATATGCAGCATGCCTTTGACCAGTACCTGGTGCCGTGCAACGTTCCCAAATTCTATTGGCCAATGGACGAAGCATTAAGCGCCATCCGTCGCGCAGGCGGTGTGGCGGTGCTGGCCCACCCCACCACCATCAGCCAAGATCTGCTGCTACTGACCGACCTGATAACCGAGTTGCAGATGTTGGGCTTGGACGGTATCGAGATTTACAATAGCCTTGCCAGCGAGGCCGACATGCTCTTTCTGCAGGGACTGGCGCGTCGACTCGATCTTCTGGTGACCGCCGGCTCAGACTTCCACGGTACATCAGCAGAAGACCAGATAGGAAAAGGGCGGGGGGGCATCCGTTTTTCCGACGCCCTGCTCCCGCCCCTCATGTCTCTTGCCGCCAAGCGTGCAAAGGCCCGGCAGGCAGCCTAGGTCAACATTTATCTTTGTAGGCCTTGTAGTTCACCACATGGAGATTTTCCTCAATCCTCCCTACCCCTTCCACGCTAGAGGCAACTCGCAAGGCGGCCAGCCGCTCCTGCTCCGAACCGATGTAGCCGGACAGTATCACAACACCGTCATCCACCTCGATCTGGAAGGGGCGATACTCCAACTCCTCTGACCGCAACAAGGCGGTTTCAATCCGCTTTACCAGGATGGCATTTTTTATAATCGCTTCTGCCCACTGTTCTGCCTCTTTCAGCTGTGGGTCCTTGACAGCCGCCACAACGATATCAACAATGGCGGCCTGGGAAAGCCGCGACGTATTGAAGGTCAGATCGTAGCCGAGCGGATCGTTCCAGTCGCGATCGAAGTAGAAATGAATGAACCCACCCCGTTGATGGTCGCTACGGCGGATCAACTCCTGGGCAAGATCGGGATCAATCCATTCGCGCTCCGCAAAACGCTCCACCCGTTCTTCAAAATCTGCCACGAACCGTAACCGCAACAGGTTCCCGCAGCCTTCCAAAAGGTCCTGAGCGCCACGGCCATAGAGGATAACGTTGCCTTTTTGGGCAAAATCGAGCAGCATCAACTCAATACTGTTCAGGAAAGCGGCCCGCTCACGATCTTCGACGGTATTGTAGGATGGCGGTTTTTCGTCAACCATCTGCATCATTTCCACAGCAAGCCCATACTGTTTGGCACAGCTGGCCAAGTATGGTCCGTCCACCAGCGTATACTTAAGCTTTTTTGCCAGCTCTTGGGCTATAAAATAGGCGCCAGTACCCATTTCACGAGAAATTGTGATAATCGCCATCTAAAGAAGCACCTCCGGATAATCTGCTCACCACAACCTGCTGCACGCTACCACGTTCCGCTTGTCTGCACAAGTCAGCAATGCTAGGGTTCTGCAACTGCCACTGCAAGGAGAGGCCTGATGCCGGACAGCATCGATTTTACCCTGCGCTTTCTGATGTTCGCCCTGCTGCACTCGCTACTGGCCATCCCCCGGGTCAAAGAGAGGCTGCGTCACCTGCCCTGGTATCGACTGGCCTACAACCTGCTCTCGCTGCTCCTGCTCGGTTGGATGATGATGGCCTGGCAATCAACCCACGTGCTGTACCTGGTTCCCGGTATCGGCAACCTGTTGATGCAGGCATTGCAACTCCTGTCATTGCTGGCTATGCTGCTTTGTCTGCGGCAGACCGGCCTAAGCAATTTTCTCGGTCTGCAGCGCGAAGAAAACAGCGAAGAAGAGCTGTGTACCGACGGATGCTATGCCCTGGTTCGTCATCCCCTCTACCTGCTGAGCATCCTGTTTTTTCTGCTGAACCCGGTTATGACAACCCGCTGGCTGACGCTCACCATCCTGGGCACCGCCTATATGCTGCTTGGTGCCAAGCTGGAAGAGCGGCGCCTGCTGCTCAAGCACGGTGAACGCTATGCCCGCTACCAGCGTGTCGTTCCATTCTTACTGCCACACATCCGTCGAAATCCCACAACCATCAGCGCAAACTGATGTTACGAACACCCTCTACACCTGACAACAGATCCAGCAGACGGCACGAGGCGCTGCGTGTTGCGATCCTCAGCTGAAATTCAAAACGGATCGTGGCCGTATCCAGTTGGCGCTCCAGCGCTGTCTTTATCAAACTGGCACCACAATCTATCATGATCTGCTCAATGCGCTCAAACTGCCCGGGCAGGTCGTTGCTGACCACGGTCACCTGCTGGTAGGTGTCCTTGTTGAGCATACCTTCAACCTGTTTCAACACCAACAGGCTGATCATGGCTATTGCCGTTACCACCAGCGAGATGGCAAACATACCTGCTCCGCAGGCAACGCCGATCGCCGCAGCCACCCACAGGCAGGCGGCGGTGGTCAGGCCTCGAACAGAACCTTTTTCCCTTATGATCGCTCCAGCACCGAGAAAACCGATACCGGTCACAACCTGGGCCGCTACACGACCGGGATCGACCCCCACCGGTGCGGAACCGCTCAAGTTGCCATAGGTCTTATAAAAGCCGATCGAAACGGCCACGAACAAGGCTGCCCCCAGGGAGACCAGTAAATGCGTTCGAAAGCCGGCCGGCCGGCCATGCAACTCCCGTTCAAGACCGATCAAACCTCCCAACAGTGAGGCCAGCAACAGCCTGATGACGGTATCAAGATCAAACGCCGGGGGTGCCATGACCAACCTCCTCCAGATCGAGCGTAACCCGCAACGTAAAGTGCCGGCATTGCCCGTCCACTTGTACGGTCAGCGGCAGCTGCACAATACTGGGCTGACCAACCTGAACAGCCGGCAGTTGCAGAGACGCCGGCTGGACGCTGACCGGTTCTGGCACAACTGCAGCTTCAGGCTCTTCGGCTGCGGGCGAAGAGATCTCCTCTGAAAGGTCTTTGGGAACCGTATGAGTCAGCCGCAGTTGCTGCACAACCGCTTGCGACAAGCTGGCCAAGGCCTGCACCACGCCCTCTCCGGTTATCGTCGAGCTGCGCACTGCGGGGAACTGCGCCAGATCATCACCCCAACCGGCTGCAACTTGCTGCTCTAGTTGCTCGGCCTTGTTTGCAATCAGGATACAGGGAAGCTGCCGCAGATCACGGCCATGACCGGCCAGTACCGCCCGTAGCGACCGCAGCGCCTGCTGAGTTGCAGCATCTTGCTCCTTCCCCGCCTC
Source organism: Trichlorobacter sp. (assembly GCF_034008105.1). Lineage (NCBI taxonomy): Bacteria > Pseudomonadati > Thermodesulfobacteriota > Desulfuromonadia > Geobacterales > Geobacteraceae > Trichlorobacter > Trichlorobacter sp. Next base: position 61,173 of record NZ_JAVEPN010000005.1, on the reverse strand, counting down.
AGCCACCAAAGCCAGGCCGTCCACACCTTTCAGCACCATCTTCCAGGTGCCCGGATTGGTGACCTGACCAGACAGGGTATAGAGATGTAATCTGACCTGATAGCCGTTCAGTATGGCATGCTCGAAGGGAAGATAATCGAAAAACAGCAGGGTATCCCCTGCGGCCGGCATCGATTTAAGCGGTCCACACAGGTTTGGCTTGATCCGCTGATGGATGTAGCGAAACAGGCTGCCCTTGCCTGTGGAGGCGGGGCCGTAATACACAATCTTGGCGTTGATTTCACGCTTGGCGTGGTTGATGACGGCCATGGGGGAAGGGACTCCGCTCGGAGGATAGCTACTTTTTCTTGTTCAACAGCATCCGCTTGGCCTGGGTGACGATCACTGAGGAGACGTTACGACTCTTGGCGTACCCGGCCAAATCCTTTTCGTTCATGGTGCCCAGATAGCGCAATGCGTTGGCCAATGGCGTCTTGGGGTTCTCGATCAGCGCCTTGCGGATCGGATAATTTTTCACCCACTCCTTGTTGGCGCAGATCAGGCGCATGACCTCATCATTGGGCGAACCGGACTTGATGATCGTCAACACCTCTGATTCAGTAATGCGAGGATTTTTGATAACGGCGCTGCTGACCAGTTTATTGGCGTCTTTGACCAGTATCTTGCGCCACTCCTTGTCACCGGTCAGCCCCATCTTGATCTTCTCGCTGATCCCCAACGTCTGGGCGAGGGCATACTTGCTGAGGTACTCCTCGCCCTCCTGCTCGTCCAGATGTGGCTTTTCACCCTCATCATCGGCTACGGCAGGCTCATCATCAGGCGGCAAACCAGACAGCGACTGGTCTGGCACGTCTTCCGTTTCATCCTCTTCACCTGGTTCCTGGGCAGACGTCTCGGACGCAAGCAGTTCCCTAGTTGCATGTGCCAACTCCGGAAACGCCAGCAGCCTTTCGCGGACCGGCGGGCTGCTACCGTGGGCCAACGCAAGGTCATGCAGCAACGCCGGATGAAAGCTCCCCTGGTCCAACGCTTCGCAGACCACGGTCTGATCAAGGGCTTGCCAGCTGACGGACGTCCGTTCACGAACCTGTGGATCAGTATCCTTGCTCAGACAAAACAGCAGCATGACCTGCTCACGGGGCGAAAGGCCCGTTTGCCCCTCCGCCCCGCGCAGACGCACATCCAGCGGAGTACCTGGCCTGATAAAGGCCGCTACTGCCGCTGGAATGGTTATCTTGACCGCTTCAGACATGGTGTGAAACGCTACTCCAAAACCGGCGTACCGATACCTGCCTGCTTCAGCTTCTTCAGGGTCGATTCTGCAAACGTACGGTCGGTATAGGTGCCTGCGGTCAGCTTGCGTGAAGGCACCCCCACCTGACTCTTCTGGATGCTGACCTTGATACCGGCGGCGGCCAGACGCTGTTGCTCGGCCTGGGCGCTTGCCAGCTGGGCATAGGAACCGGCAAAGACTTCATGTTTGCCAGACCGCTGGAGGGCAAATCCGTCGCCAGCGGTACGCTTCAGCAGCTCGACCGCCTGCAGCGCCATGTCGCGGTCGGCGTAGTCGGCGTACTTCAGTCGATGCATGGTGGTCATGTGGCGCTGCCCGCTGGTCATGACCGGCGTCAACCCGGCCGCTTTCACCCGTGCCATGTCAGCAGCCAGCTTCTCTTCCAGCACATAATTGCCCACCACCACGGTCCAAGGGCCACCTCTTTTGGCTGAAACCACTGGTTTTGGGGCCGGCTTGGGTGCTGGCGCCTTTTTAACGGTCGCCGTGGGCACGGCAGCCACTTTTGGTGCTGCCGGTTTTGTATCGGCAACAGGCTTTTTGGCCGCAGGCTTGACTGCAGGGGCCACTGGTTTAGCCACAGGGGCTGCAGGCTTGACCGCTGCCGGCTTGCTTGCCGGTTGCGGGGCTACCGCTGCAGCTGATGGCTTGGCTGCATCTGCAGCAGGCAGAGCCGGAGCTGCAGCAGGCACAGCTGATGTCGCAGGGGCGACATTAGCCTGCACAGCAGACGACATCTGCGCCTGCACACCGTCACGAGCAGGCAGTGGCTGTTTGACCACCTGCGGCACCGGCGGCGGAGCGACTGGTTGTTCCTGCGGCCTGATCAGTCCGGTAAAAAAGTACAGGTAGCCGAAGCCGCCCAGCAACAGCAGCAACAGCACCAGCAGCAAGGTCTGACGCCCCTTGTCCTGGCCCTGGTGAGCTGCATCACCCTTTGATCCCGCATCAAACTTGAAATCCATACCTTACCTCCACGTTAATAAGCAGTTACATGCATCACTCTTTTTTTGCTGCAGCCGCTTCAGCGATTACCTTCTGCGCCAGATGGGTGGGTACCTCTTCGTAGTGTGAAAATTCAGTGCTGAACAGACCGCGGTCACTGGTCATCGACTTGAGGTCATTGGAGTAAGCCAGCACTTCAGACATCGGCACCACCGCCTTGATCATCTGGGAATTTGCCTTGGGCTCCACCCCCACCACCTTACCACGGCGCGAGTTCAGGTCGCCGATCACGTCGCCCATATTCTCGTCCGGCACGGTAACGGACAGGTTGACGATCGGCTCTAGCAGTACCGGTTTGCACTGTTCCATGGCCTTTTTGAAGGCCATGGAACCAGCCACCTTGAAGGCCATTTCCGACGAATCCACCGTATGGAATGAACCATCATACAGTGCAACCCTGAAATCCACCACCGGATAACCGGCCAAGAATCCGTCGGCTGCAGCTTCCTGTATGCCCTTGTCCACCGCCGGGATGTATTGACGTGGGATCACCCCACCAACAATCTTGTCATCAAAGACATAGCCTTCACCGCGACCGGTGGGCGAGAGTTCAATCCAGCAGTCACCATACTGGCCCTTGCCACCGGACTGCTTCTTGTATTTCCCCTGCACCTTGGCAGTGCCGCGAATGGTCTCAAAGTACGGTACCTTGGGGGTCTTCAGCAGCACCTCCACATTGAACTTGCGCTTCATCTTCTCTACGATCACGTCCAGGTGCACCTGCCCCAGGCCGGAGATGATGAACTCCTTGGTCTGGGGATCGCGGTGCGACTCCAGGGTCGGCTCCTCCTCGATCATCCGGTGCAGCGCATTGTGAATCTTGTCCTCGTCGGCCTTGGTCTTGGGTTCAATGGCGTAGGAAATCACCGGCAGCAGCTGCTTGGCCGGTTCATACACGATCGGATTAGTGGGATCGCACAGGGTATCGCCGGTGACGGTCTCCTTCAGCTTGGCAACCGCCACGATATCGCCGGCAAAGGCCTGCTTGACCGGCTTCTGTTTCTTGCCTTCCAGTTCATAGATCTGACCGATCCGCTCCTCAACCCCCTTGGTGGCATTGTAGATGGTGGAATCGGAGTTGAGGGTACCTGAGTAAATTCTGAAAATGGTGATCTTGCCGGTATAAGGGTCGGAGGTGGTCTTGAAGACCAGTGCCGAGAACGGTTCCTTCTCGTCCGGTCCCCGCTCGATCAGCTCATTATTTTTGGGGTTGCTGCCCACCGCCTTGGTACGGTCAAGCGGCGATGGCAGGAAGTCGCAGACCGCCCGCAGTAGCTGCTTGACGCCCACATTCAGGGTAGCAGAACCACACAACACTGGGGTGAAGGTATTGCGCATGGTACCGACCCGCAGACCGTCCAGGATCTCCTCTTCGGTCAACTCGCCGGCCTCCAGATATTTCTCGGTCAGGGCATCGTAGGCCTCGGCCACGATCTCAACCATATGCTCCCGCAACCGTTGGGCCTCTTCCAGGTAGTCAGCCGGGATGGCAATCTCCTCGCAGGTGCCGGAGCCATCTTTGGCGTATTTGCAGGCCTTCATCCGGATCAGGTCCACCACCCCTTCAAAGGCCTCTTCAGCACCGATCGGCATCTGGATCGCAACACCGCGTGCCTTCAGGCTTTTCTCCATATCGTCGATGGCCCGCAGGAAATTGGCCCGCTCTTTGTCCATCTTGTTGACAAAGGCGATACGGGGGATCTCGAACTCATTGGCCCACTCCCAGACCTCCTCGGTCTGGACCTTGACGCCGGAGATGGCGGAAAGGATCACCACTACGCAGTCCAAGGCCCGCATACAGGCACGGGTATCACCGATGAAATCGCCATAACCGGGGGTATCCACAAAATGGATCGAATGCCCGTCCCACTCGCAGTGATCAAAGGCCGACGAGATCGAGATCTTACGCTTGATCTCTTCTGGCTCATAATCCATGGCGGTGGTGCCGTCGTCCACCCGGCCCAGGCGATCGATCATGCCGGTGTTGAACAGGATCGCCTCGGCCAGCGAGGTCTTGCCGGCCCCACCGTGTGCCACAACTCCCAGGTTACGGATCTTCTCGGTTGGATACGTCCCCATGCGCTGCCTCCTTATCCTCGTTGGTAGATGTATGGACAACTGCCAGGATTTACCGGTTACGTTCGTACAGGATCCTCAAGCCCTCCAGGGTCAAAAATTCATCAACTGCTTCAATACTTTTCGATTCAACGGCGATCAGTGACGCCAGTCCGCCGGTGGCGATCACCTTGGGCTGGTCACGGCTTTCTGCCTTGATCCGTTCCACAATGCCATCCACCAACCCCACGTAGCCGTAAAAGATACCGGCCTGCATCGAATTAACGGTGTTCTTGGCAATGGCCTGGGGTGGACGACAGATATCCACCCGGGGCAGCTTGCTGGCCCGCTGGAACAGTGCCTCCAGGGAAATCGCCAGGCCAGGGGCGATGGCGCCGCCGCAGTACTCGCCATGAGCATTGACGTAGTCAAAGGTCGTGGCCGTGCCGAAATCAACGATGATCAGGGCACAACGGTACTGCTCATAACCGGCCACGGCGTTAACGATCCGATCGGCCCCCACCTCGCGGGGGTTATCGTACTGGATCTGCATGCCGGTCTTGATACCGGGCCCGACCACATACGGCGTGAGGGAAAAGAAGTCGCGGCAGAGGGTTTCCAGGACACCGGTCAGGGGTGGCACCACCGAGGAGATGATGATGGCCTTGATCTGGCTGAAGCTGATGCCAGCCAGAGAAAACAGGTCATGAAACAGGATACCGTACTCATCGGAGGTGCGGGCCTTGTCAGTGGAGACGCGCCAGTGCCTGAGCAGCTGTTGGCCGTCATAAATACCCAGCACGATATTACTGTTGCCGACATCAATAACCAGGAGCAATCGCGTTTCTCCTTCCCTGCATTAAACCACGCTCACATCGCCACTCATGATCCGCTCCAACCTACCATCCGGCAGACGAAGTAGCAGTGCGCCATCATGATCAATACCGGCAAAGGGCCCCTGCAGCGTCTGGTTGGCGACCGTTACCGCCACCTGACGGCCAAAGGCGTTGCAACGCCGGGCCCACTCGTCGCGCACCGGACCGAACCCCGAGGCACAAAAGCGCGCATACTCCTGATCCAGGTTCGACAACAACCGCGCCGCAAACGTCACACGTGATACCGGACGCCCGGACGCCACAGCCAGCGACGTGGCAGGGGTTCGCAAATCATCAGGGAACTGGTCGGCAGTCATGTTCAGGTTGACGCCAATCCCCAGGATAACAAAAGCGACCCGGTCGGTCTCAGCGCTCATCTCATTCAGCAGACCCGCCACCTTGCGGTTATCCAGCAAAAGATCGTTGGGCCACTTGATGGCGGGTTGCATACTGGTCAGTTCTTCAATGGTGCGCGCCACGGCAACGGCCGAAAGGAAGGTCAGCTGCGGCGCCTCATAGGGAGGAAGTTCTGGTCGCAACACCACCGACAGATACAGGTTGACCCCGCCCGGCGAGACCCACTGGCGCCCCAGACGGCCCTTGCCGGCGGTTTGCCGTTCAGCCAGCACCGTCGTCCCTTCGACAGCACCGGCTTCAGCCAGACGAAACGCCTCGAGGTTGGTGGAGCCAACCTCATCCAGGCAGACAAGCCGCTGTCCGATCAGGCAGGTCGATGACAACCCGACTGCCAGCTGATCAGCACTCAGCAGGTCAGGTCGGGTCACCAGACGGTAGCCCTGGGAGGGCAGCGCCTCTATACCGTAGCCGGCGTCCCTCAAGACGGCAATCCGTTTCCAGACCGCCGTCCGTGAAACCCCCAGAGTGCGGGAGAGTTGCTCTCCGGAAACGAAGCCAGCGGCCTGTTCCAAAAGACGCAGTAGATCGCTTTGTGCAAGCCGAGACGCCATAAACCCCGCTAATCCAGCAGCATCGAGATATCCGCTGCCTTGGGAGAGTGCGTCAGGGCACCCACTGAGATAATATCCACACCGGTTTCGGCAATGGCCCGCACCGTTTCGAGATTGACACCACCGGAGGCCTCCACCAGTGCCCTGCCATTGATCATCGCCACACAGTCACGCATGGTGGCGCAGTCCATGTTGTCCAACATGATGATATCGGCACCGGCGGCAAGCGCTTCCTGCACCTGCGCCACCGACTCGGTCTCTACCTCGATCTTGAGCGTATGGGGAATGTAGGATCGTGCGCGACTGACCGCCGCACTGATACCGCCAGCTGCCGCGATATGATTTTCCTTGATCAGAATCCCGTCGTACAGGCCGGTGCGGTGATTGATGCCGCCCCCCACCCGGACGGCATATTTTTCCAGCATGCGTAGACCGGGGGTGGTCTTGCGCGTGTCCACAATGCGGGCACGGGTGCCGGACACCGCAGCGACGTAGTTTGAGGTCAGCGTGGCGATACCGCACATCCGTTGCAGCAGATTGAGCGCCACCCGCTCAGCCTGCAGCAGCGAAGCGGCATCACCGCTGATGCGGGCGATAACAGCGCCCGCTTGCAGCCGCGCACCGTCTAGCGCCAAGGCCTCAAAGCCGACAGCAGGGTCAAGCAGGGTAAAAACCCGCTCCGCAACCTGCAGTCCTGCAAGCATAAACGGTTCCTTGGCAATCAACCGGGCAGTGGCAGGCCGCTGATCGGGCACACAGGCCTGGGTGGTCAGGTCGCCGGTATGGATATCTTCCTTGAGGGCGTGGCGGATCAGGTCATCAAGGTCAAGGGTAAGCATCAAAAAGCGCCTTCCTTCTAGGAGAGTGGCACCTCTATACCACAGCTGTACCCCCCTCGCAACCGATTCAATCCTCTCTTTCAGGCTGACGCAAGGGTGTATACCAATTGTATACAATTATCAATTGACAACCGAGGCCTTCACCCTTACACTACCCCGATTCAAAAGCCATATCATCCAGTTTTAAGGGGGATTTCGATGAACGGCCGGATTATTACCTTCGTTGTTGCAGCCCTGGTCATGCTGACGACCGCCACTGTGCAGGCCAAAGATGTCAAGTATAGCTTTGGCAATGCACCGTCTGTCACCTTCAGCCACGACAGCCACCTGGCCAAAAACAGGGATTGCAAGACCTGCCACAGCGCCATCTTTGACCTGTCCAAACACCGCAGCTACACCATGGCCGAGATGGAGAAGGGTAAATCCTGCGGTGCCTGCCACAACGGCAAGAAGGCCTTCAGCGTCGCTACAGAGAAAGACTGTCTGCGTTGCCACCGTGCCGTTCCCAGCGCCAGCGTCTACAAGATCTCGGCCGGAGACGCCACCTTCAGCCACGACTCCCACGTCAACGCCAAGGGCTTTGGCTGCAAGAGTTGTCACAATGCTGGCCCCCAACGCCGCGGCGTCACCATGGCGGCCATGGAAAAGGGCAAATCCTGCGGTTCCTGCCATAACGGCAAAATGGCCTTTACCGTGGCCGCCAACTGTGGTTCCTGCCACCGCGGTCTGCAGACAAAAACCCTCAAATACAAATCAAAAGCGGTTAACGATGCCGTGTTCAGCCACGACTTCCACAGCCAGGTGTACAAGTGCAACGACTGCCACACCAAGAAATTTGATTACCGTCAGGGTTCCCGCAAGGCCACCATGGCCGAGATGGAAAAGGGCAAGTCCTGCGGCAGCTGCCACGACGGCAAGACCGCCTTCGCCGCCAGCGGTGATTGCAACAAGTGTCACGTCGGTTACAAGCCGGCCAACCTGACCTTTAAAAACAGCCGCGGTACGCTTGTAGGCTACTTCAGCCACGATTTCCATACCGCTGCCTTCCAGTGCAACGACTGCCACACCAAGCTCTACCCCTACGGCGGTGGCAAGCGGACCACCATGGCCGAAATGGAGAAGGGCAAATCATGCGGCGCCTGCCACGATGGCAAAACCGCCTTTGCCACCAGCAGCAGCTGCGCCAAGTGCCACAAAAAACCATAACGCAATAACGTTCGCACCAGCACATAAAAGGCGTCACCCGGATCGGGTGACGCCTTTTGCTTTTTGCATAACCAATGTCGCTGTGGAGTCTAATGCAGCTTGCGGCGGTCCATCACGTAGCTGCTGGCGCTATTCTTTTTGGCAAGCTTCTTCAGTTCTGCCGCCACCTCAGCCACCCGTGCCGCATGGGTCAGGTCGGCGCAATCCATCGGCACAATCGCGATTGATATCGCCAACAACGGAATCTGTTCTTCCTCGCCTTTACGGTTATGGGCCAGGTAGTAGCCCTGCTGCTTGATCTGCTCATCAAACAGGGTCTGCACAATCCGGTCAAAGTGATCGATCACGGTCTTGCAGACCTGCTCGGCCCGCTCACGTGGCACGATGAAGACAAAGTCGTCTCCTCCCACATGGCCACAGAAACCACCGCCGGTCTCGCGCACGGTGTTGGACATGATGCGCGCCAACATCCTGATCACCTCGTCGCCATGGGAAAAGCCGTAGACGTCGTTGTAGGGCTTGAAGTGGTTGATATCCACATAGCAAACCGTCAAGGGCCAACCCATCGACTCCTCAATGGCCCGTTGAATGGAGGTATTACCCGGCAGGCGTGTCAGGGGATTGTTGTCGAAGATACGCTTGAGCCGTGTCAACGAGAGGGTGATCCGGCTGAATAGCTCATTGAAGTTGATCGGCAGGGAAATAAAGTCGTCCAGCGGAAAGTCGTCCCACGACTCCTGTTCAGAACTGAGCGGAAAGATACCGATGATCGGGATCGGACTGAAAAAGCTGTCGCTGCGCAGGGTCAGCAGCAGATCACGACAGCCGGTGCAAGGCGAAGAGAAGTCGACGATGATCAGGTCGGGCGGGTCAGAATAAAAGACGCCCAGAGCCGCCGAGGTCTTGTCGACCACCGTCACCTGGTAGCCTTTACTCTGCAGGCGCAGTTGCAGCAGCGCAACCGCTGACTGGTCGCTTGATATCAGTGCAATCCTAGGCTTCGGTGGCATCGGCGATCTGCATCTCCAGACTGAAGTTCTTGACCTCGATCAGCTTGTCTTCCAGCTCGGCAACAATATCTTCCACCAGCTTCTCATCCAGCTTGAGTACCTCCCAGGCCAAGGGATCGATCATCGGCACGTACGGGTCGCCACTGTCACCAAAGGCACTGGCCTTGATCAGTACATCGGCGAAGTGCACCACCGCAGCCTTGACGCGATGCGAATCCGACTTGATCAGATTGTGATGGAACGAGATCGGCTCCGACAGTTTGTCCGGCAGGTACCAGCTCTTGGCAAGCCAGCCACCAACTTCGGCGTGGTCGGTATCCAGAATCTGGCGCTCCGCCTCCAGAATATACAGCTCGTCGGTTTCGATCGCATGGCGGATATCGAGCATCTCGTCGGTACACTTAAGACCGATGATCACCTTGCCGATGTCGTGCAGCAGGCCGGCGGTGGCGATCTCCTCCACCTCCGGTATGCCCAGTTTTTTGGCGGTGATGTTGGCGGCAGTGGCCACCCCCAATGAGTGTTCCCACAGCCCGATGCTGTTCTTCTCCATGATCTCGAAGATCGATGATGACAGGGCCAGGGATTTGACCACATTGACCCCCAGCAGGATCATGGCGTTGCTGATGGTGGAAACACGGTAGAAACCGTAGGAGGGGGAGTTGGCCAGCCGCAGGATGCGGGCCGACAGCACCTGATCGGACGCAACGATGCGCGCCATCTCCTGCACTGAGGCCTTGTCGTTTTCAGACAGTGAATTCAGCTTGGTAATGACACCGGGCAGCGTCGGCAGCGTCTTGGTGTCCATGATGATCCGCTTGAGGTCACTCCGCCGTTCGTCCACCGTCTTCTCCCATCATGGTTGTGATATGCTTGCGGTACACGTCCAGCAATACCTGATTATACCGGTTGGCGCCTGTCTTTGAGAAACGTCGCTCCAGATCGGCCAACTGCTCTTCCAACGAACGCTCGCCCTCCTGTTGCACCGGGTGCCCTTCCACGTAGATCGACTGTACGCCCAGGTGGGCCAGGCGACCGATCAGGCTATCAGTCAGCGTCGTGCCCTTGCCACAAATCGGGATGCCGGCCGGGCTGTCGTTCCGGAATACGTCCCGGGCCAGCACCATTTCGGCTTCCGCCAGGTTAAGTGGTATTTTTTGCATGCCTACTCCCGTATCTGCATAGAAAACCTAGCGTCGTATATAGAAACAAAGCGCCACTAATGTCAAATCGCAATTCCAGCCACTATCTGCCGCCGTAGGGATCGCTCCAAACGGCATCAACCGGCGGCAGCTCCAGCGGTCGCCGGTCCTTCACCCGGAAAACCTCAATGCCGGCCTTGGTCTCAAGCGGACAGACATGCTCGCAGATGCCGCAACCGTTGCAGCGTTCTTCCACCACCCAAGGCATCCGCACCGTCTTTAGGGTACCATCGTCTTGGCGAACCGCAACCGGCCGGGAGCGAATCGCCTTATCAGCTATCGGGCAATGTTCTTCGCAGACGATGCAATCAATCCCCCTTGCAAAGGGCAGACAATGGTTCCGGTCAAAGACCGCCTTGCCGATTACCTCACGTTTTTTCTGCTCCACAGGCAGATTGGGTATGGCCCCGGTGGGGCAGACCTGGCCACAGAGGGTGCAGTTGTATTCACAGTAGCCCAGGCGCGGGATCAGCTGCGGTGTGTAGACCGCCGCCAGCCCACCCTCCAGCACGGCTGGATAGAGGGCGTTCTTCAGGCAGACCTTCATGCACTCGCCGCAACGAACACAGGCCGCCATGAATGCCGTTTCGTCGTGCACTCCGGGCGGACGCAAGAAACGGGTCTGCTGATCACTCCGTTTGAAACGGGCCACCGCCGGCAGCGTAACCCCGATGGCCAGTCCGCCCAAGAGCAGCCGGCGCTGGGGCCACTGCACCTCTTGCTGTGTCGCTGGTGAGGACAGCACAAAACGGGTGCGCTGGTGAGGACAAAACTCAAGGCAATCCATGCAGAGCACACAATCTGCCTTGTGTAGCTGTGTATCCTGAAAGGCGGTCGGACAGTGGGCCTGGCAGTTGCGACAATCACTGCAAAGGCGGTCTGGAACCCGCATGAACGGTGCAACCCGGGCCAGTACTCCCAACAAGGTCCCCAGTGGACAGAGGTTACGACACCAGTTGCGGGTCTCGAACCGCTCCAGCCAGATGATCAGCAGCAACAGCCCGGCAGAAAGAGCGGACAGGGGGTAAAAGGCATCACGGAACGGCAGCAGGTAGTCCCGCAGCAGACTGTAGGCCGGGGCCAACAGATCACGCTGCTCCCCCAGCAGACCGTACAACTCGACCCAGCCCTGCCGGAACGCAAAGCCGAACAGCGGATAGAAGAAAAAACCTAAGGCCCGTACCAGCAGAGCAATCGGGTCAAACAAGCCAGCCAGGTTGAGATTGAACAACGAACTGATCAATAACGGCAGCAGCAGCCAGTACTTGAGCCGTCCCTGCAACCAGCGTAGCGGCCCTGTCTTGGCCATCCTGGTCGTAACCAGATCCAGCAGCGTCCCCAGCGGGCAGATCCAGCCACAGAAAAAACGGCCCAACAGCAGCGTTGCCACCACCGTCAGCAGTGCTGGCAACAGCAACCAGGTCCACTGTTTGACAGCCAGCAGGTAACTGGCCAGCAACAGCGGATCGGCCCTGAAAAAGCTGTTGACCGCAGCGTTGATCGTATCACTGCCACGGTAGTCGGTCTGCACAAACAGCACCACAAACAACGCCAAAAACAGGTACTGGCTGATGCGGGACGGTCGCAGCCGCTTCATGGCGCTCCTCCTCCCCGATACCGCGCCACCAGGCGGCGCTCAACGGCAAACCGCACTAACAACGGAATGGTCACGGCTGAAAAGATCAGACCGCAGCCCAGCCACTCGTGCAGCGTGAGCCGTTCGCCCAGCACAAGAAAGCCGGCCGCCAGACTCCAGACCGGGTCGAGGGTGTAGATCAGACCGGCCTGGGTAGGGGTAACATACCGTTGGTACCTGTTCTGCAGGGTAAAGCAGAAGATGGTCGGGAAAATGGCGCAATACACAACCGCGCCGATCCCCTGCAATGACACGCTGAAGGCCTGGGTCGGCAACAACATCGTAGCGGTGCCGGCCCACAGGGAGACCACCCCGAACTGCACCAGCGAGACCAGATACACATCTTCATCCTTGAGCACCTTGGAAACACTCAGGATATGGACGGCGATCAGCAAGGCGCACAGGGTCGAGAACAGATCTCCCCGGTTGAAGCCCTCACCGCCGCCGCTGGCCAGCAGGGCGATCCCCAGACAGGCCAGAATGATGCCCAGCAGATTGATCTTGCCGATCCGGTCACGCCAGACAATGCGCGAAATCAGCGGAATAAACAGCACAAACAGATTATTGATCACGCCAGCCCGGGAGATACTGGTACCCTGAATGCCGAACACAAAGGTCAGGTTGGTGATTCCCAGCGCCGTACCGACGATCAGACCACGTTTAAAGGTCACCAGATCGAGCCGGTGCAGGCGGGGCAGGCAAGCCAGGGCCAACAGCGCGGTGGCCAGTGAAAAGCGGAACAGCACGAAGTACGGCGGGGGGATCTCGCGCAGACCGATCTTGGTGAACAGGAAACTGCCACCCCAGAAAAAGGTGGTCAGTATCAACATAAGGAGCACCCGTCGCTGGGACGGGCGTATCTCATCGGTCACGGCGTTCATGCCTCACCATCATTGAAAACGGGTACCGCAGGAGCACATCATGTCGGGCGGGACCACGGTACCATCGCGCCAGCATGGCTAGCCGATCCGGTACTGCTTGCGCAGCGGCTGCAGTACCTCCCACTGACAACTCATACCGGCCGGAAAGACCACCAGATCACCGACGCCGATCTCCACCGGCGCTCCGCCATCCGCAGGCGTCACCACCGCCTGCCCCTCCAGCAGGTAGCAGACCTCTCGCTGGTCGTACTGCCAGGGAAACTGCGCAACCTCGCAACTCCAGACTGCCCAATCCTTCACCCCCAGCTTTTCCAGCCGTTCATCTGCCGGCTGTTGTTCAACCATGATCGGCAACATCACACCTCCTTCTCCTGTTTCCAGTGTACTGCCAGCCAGACCGTCTCCTGCTCCGGCGCGGTCCAAACCACGCGATGACGACAATGGGCCGGCAGATGCAACCAGTCACCCGGCTCCAGACGACGGGCAGCGCCCTCGTCAGCCAATTGTAATTCTGCGCCACCGGTCAGCAGGAGCACCCACTCATCGCGTTCTTGATCGTACCACACACCTTCAGGCGTAACCTGCCCCCGGGAGACGATTCGTTCAATCTGCATACTGCCCGGCTGCTCCAACAACACCTGAAAAACTTCAGCCTGTTGCGCATCGGGTAGATTTGCCAGCAGATTGCCGCTTCTGATGTCGCAACGCACGGTAACCTCGAGTGATTTTTCTGGCAGCAGGCACCCCTGCAGCATCAAGACGGTTGTAATCTGCGAAATCTACAGTACAATAGGGCGCATTGTAAGCAGTCAAGGAGTTGATCAGATGACCAGAAACGATCGCGCAATCGTGAGTTGCCTTGAGGACCTTGAAACAACTCGCTTTGAACAACTTATGGCAGATGAGCGTTTCAAAGACAACCCCTTGCTGCCCGAGTTGAGCCAGCTGCACGAGTTGTACCGCACACTGGCCCAACGCGCCGAGCGGCTGGCCAAGGAAAAGAGCCGCCTTGAAACACAGCTGGGTAACATGAACCGCTCACTGGACCTGGCCACCCGGATCGATGCCATGACCGGCCTGGCCAACCGGCGAGCCATTATGGAAAAAATCGATCAGGAGTTCAGCCGGGCCCAGCGTCATCAACGGTCAACCTCCATCGTCCTGGCCGACCTGGACAACTTCAAACAGGTAAACGATCGCTACGGCTACAATACCGGCGACGATCTGCTGGTTGAGGTGGCCCGGGTACTGCGCAGCTGCGTCCGCAGTGAAGATATCTGTGCCCGCTGGGGCGGCGAGGAGTTTCTGCTGCTGCTGCCGGAAACACCGCTGGAGGGCGCCTTGTCGGTGGCCAACAAGATTCGTGAATCGATTGCCATGACCGTCTTTTCTGCCAATCGACACGGCATAAAACTGACTGCCAGCCTGGGCGTTTGCGAATATCAGGCCGACCAAAACATCCTTGAGTCGATCAAACGCGCCGACCAAGCCCTGTATCAGGCCAAACAGGCCGGCAAGAACCGTGCAATGGTGGCTCCGTGATACGCTCCCCTAGGGCAACGCACCGGCCTTCCTGAGCCGCACAGCCAACGCCTCAGCCATCTGCTGGTAGCCGGCAGCATTAGGATGGATCGTATCCGACTTAAGTGAGCGATCCGCCAAGATACGAACTAGGACCTTACCCTCATACGGAATACCGGCCTCTCTGGCAATGTCGTCGTACCATCCCGGCACCTCCAGCCCCAACCCCAGGCGTGGCACACCGATCAGCACTACCCCAATCCCCCGCTCACGCAGCAGCCCCACCATGGCGCGCAGATGCTGTTCGGCCTTTGCAGGGTCAAGCCGCTGCAAAAAATCGTTACCACCGAGACACAGCAGTACCAGTGCCGGCTGTTCCTGTTCCAGCAGCTGCGGCAGCCGCGCCAGGCCAGCCGCAGTCACCTCACCCGGCACCCCCGCATTAACCACCCGACGGCCGATCAACCGGCTCAGCACCGCCGGATAGCTGGAGTCCGGGTCAGCCCCGGTCCCGGCGGTCAGGCTATCACCAAAGGCCACGACTACTGCATCGGGAGTCAGCGGCGTCAGCTGCGGCGACGAGGAACAACCGGCGCCGAGCAGCAGCACGCCCAGGGCAGTGAGAACCACCAACCGGATCAAAACGGGCTTAGCCTTCACGAACGTCCTCCTCCCGCGGCAGCCAGACCGACACGGAACAGCCTTTGCACAGAAACTCACCCCAGCCCTGTTGATTGGTGATCACCGCTGCGCTGATGTGACCGGTCACGTCACGATAGACCGTCCCCGGCTGCCCAACCTCCATCCACTTGCGGCCATCATCACCATTGCTGATCAGCACCGCCATCCCGCCAGGATGCTCATTATCTCCCAGCCGTGTCCAGCCGATGGTGGCCGGGTGATCAAAATAGTCGTACTGCGGTCCATAGGCATGACTACGCCGTGCAGACAGAAAACGATCCAAGAGAAAGCGGTGCGAAGACAGCACGATCCGATGCTGTTTTCCGTCGCGGCCCTGGTCCTGATATTCGGCGCCGTAGTAATCCGCATAGAACAGACAGGGATACCCCTCCTGCCGCAACAGTATCAGGGCGTAGGCCAGGGGCTTGAACCAGGGTTCCACCACCGACTCCAGCGCCTGCAACGGCTGGGAATCGTGGTTCTCCACAAAGGTCACGGCATGGCCGGGGCGGGCCCGCATCACGCTGCCGTCCAGAATACGTCGCAGGTCAAACTCATGTCCGGCCCGGCTGGCGCGATGAAAATTGTAGTGCAGCGGCACATCGAAGACCGCCATCCGCCCACCCACGTCATCGATGTACCACAGCAGGGTCGACAGGCTGTTGACCCAGTATTCACCGACAACAAACAGGTCACGTCCGGCGTGCTGCTCCAGCTGGTCCAGCCATTCAGGAAAAAACCAGGCCGCAATATGCTTGATGGCATCCAACCGGAAACCATCGACACCGGTTGTATCCAGATACCAACGCCCCCAGCGGGCCAGCTCCTCCCGCACCTCGGGGTGCTGGCAGTCGAGATCGCAGCCCATCAGATAGGCAAAATTGCCGAACTCCAGTGAAACCTCGTCGTCAAAACGTTTGCCATCCAACAGGTAGACCGTATCCCGTTCCTCCGGATGTAGCTGGTCGTAGTCAACGGCGTCGAAATGCTGCCAGCGCCACTGGAACGGAGAGTGGCGTCCCTGTCGCCCGGGAAAACTGAAACCGGTGTAGGCCTGAATCTCCCGTGACGCGCCTTTGGGATGGATGCGGTCTCCCCGTGCATAGGGGGTGGCACGGCAGACCTCAACCTGATCGCCCCCCATACGGTGGTTCAAGACGGCATCGGCATATACCTGCAGCCCAGCCTGCCGCAGCCGCTGCAGGGCCTGCAGATACTCGACTCTGGTGCCATACTTGGTCCGCACCGAGCCCTTTTGATCAAACTCTCCCAGGTCATACAGGTCGTAAACCCCGTAACCGACATCAACGCCACCACCAATCCCCTTATAGGCAGGCGGTAACCAGAACGCCGTGACCCCGGCCTGGCTCAACTCATCGGCCCGTTGCGCCACCTCACGCCACAGTGAACCATCTGCCGGGAGGTACCAGTGAAAATACTGCATCATCACGCCATTCAGGTCGGACATCGGCTCGCCTCCCCGCTACCATGCAATCCTGCTTCAGGCCTTGATCACCTGTACCCGCCGGAGATCCATCTCACCCAGCCCCCGACGTGCAGCGGCCACCGTGGTCGGTATATCAGCCGGTCGCATGCCGAACAGGGTGGTGGCGTAGGCGTCGGCAGCCACAATATCTCGGGAGGCAACAACGGTATTGAGCACCCGTACATCCGCCAAGCTACCGCCCTGGGGGCCGTGGGCAGTAAGGATACGGGTGGCATCGATCACGGTCAGGTGACTCTTCAGCACGCTGTTGACATCGGCCAGGGCAACCTCCAGATTGCGATGGGTGTAACCACGGTTGCCTCCCATCACCCCCATGATGTTCTTTAATCCCAAGGTGAGCCGGGAGAGTCCATGATGCTTGGCGATCGGCACGTTGATGAAGACATTGGCGTTCAGGGCCTCGTCGTACAGTTCCCACTCTTTCAGAAACTGCCCGTTCAGCAGCACCTTCCTGAACCGCTCCGGTTCGATCTGCTTGACCTCGACCCCTTTCATCCCCTTCAGCGCCAGCTGGATACCGCTGTTGATATAGCAACGCCGGGGATCGTTGCAGGTATGGTCAAACACCTTGACCCGTCTGGCACCTGCAGCCAGGCACTCTTCCGCCAGCGCCCGTACCACCAGTGGATGGGTGTTGGCGGCGAATTCAGGAGCGCGGTCCCAGCCCATGTTGGGCTTCAGTACCACCACGTCACCCCGCTTGACAAAGGCACCCATCCCACCCAAGGCAGCCACTGCCCGCCGGGTGATGGCAGCATAGTCACCCCCCTCAGCCACCGCCACCGTTGAGCCGCTTCCGGCCAGGGCCTGGCGGCCCAATAGTGAGCCGGCTACCAGGCTAGCGGCTGTGCCTTTCAGAAACGTTCGTCGATCCATGGACACCTCCCAAACTCTGACGTAGTAGAAGTGTACGGCAGACCGAAACTTTTGCAAGCCACGCAAAGGCCCCGTAACTGACGTCACGGGGCCTTGTTTGAAACCGTTGAGAAGAAAGGGAAACGCTTACTACTTCAACACAAAGGCCACCCGTGCATCGGCCATGAAGCCATTGGCCTGATTGGCGGCAAAGATCTGCAGGGCGGTCTCCTCTGACACCTGCAGGTCTGAAGCGCTGACGATACCCGAGGCCAACACCACCAACGGGTTCTTGACGCCCCGCTTGCCCAAGGCAGCCCGCGCCTTGTCGACACTGTTGGTGTACTCGCCGCAGCCCTGCTCCACCAGCACCTTCTGGCTGATCTTGGCCGGATCGTAGAGCACCTCACCCTTGGGATTGAAGATCCGGTTGATCAGGGCCGGCCGGAAGGCGTAAGCGGTGGCGTCAATGATCAGGCCGTCGTAAGGCAACTCCGGCGCAACAGCAACAGGCGCCTCAACCGGGGGGACGAAAGCGGGCGTATCGAGCTGCTGCACAATCTTGGGCTCGGTCAGAATCTTCTCATACATCACGCTGGCAAAACTCTTGGGACCGGTCATCCCCACCTTGAGGATCACCAGTGCCGTCTCCTCCGCCGGGTTCCACTCCTGCACCACCACTTGCGAACCACGCACAAAACCGGCCACTACCGTCTTGATCTCGTCAGAGCCCAGTTCGGAATCCAGCACCGAGGTTTCGCTGACCACGGCCACGCCGTGCAACAACTCGGCCAGGGCGCGCTGGGCCTTAACCTTGGCGGCGGTTATGGCGGTCAGACGTTTCTGGGCGCCGCTGGTCCCTTTTTTACCGACCCCTTCACCCATCACCAGGATAGTATCCTGCTTGAAGGCCTGTTCCGTCGTCACCGTAATGGTCTGCTTGGTCTCTATCAGATATTTGCGGGCAACCTTGTACTTAAGGTCCACCTCTTCGGCCTGGGCCATGCCTGCCATACCCACCAACGCCAGCCCCATCAGCAACAGTCTCATCTTCATACCTGCCTCCTCACGCTACGGTAGTCTTCACTCAAGTTAGTAGATATTGATCTTTTGCTGCAGCATCCGGATCGCCAGGATCGCCTCGGCGCCGTCCACCGGCTCGGCGACACGAAATTCACCGGAAAGATCACCTTCCATAATACCACGGCTGGTCATGTTCAGCACAGCGTTGTAGTAGGGCGAGGTGGCCTTCACATCCGGGAACGGCGAACGATCCTGTCCGAAAAAGGCGGTGGCCAGTTTTTCATTGCCGGTCAGTTTGATCAGCACATCCTCCAGAATAAAGGCCATTTCACCCCGGGTGACACTATCATCCGGCTTGAACAGGTAGGCCTTGGTGGTCTGGTCGAATTTGGGCTCCAGTCCGCGCACCTTCCACTTCATAGTGGTCAGCACCTCATCACGGAAGGGGTGGGTCAGGACATCGGCGGGGGTGAATTCGGCCTTCATGGCAGCCAGTTGCGACTTGGCCGGGATGCGGCCGGCAAACAGTTGCTCAACCTTGAGCTCGTCCACCAACAGTGCGGTCAGATCCCCCCGGGAGACGCTGTCCTTAACGGCAATCTTGCGCCCCACATCGCCCACCGTGATCCCCCCCAAGGCCCGCAGGATCTTTGAGGTCTTTTTCCAGGCCTGATCAGCCGGGGCGTTCCATTTGCCCATCTTGCGGCTATCAAGGGTTTCACGGAATTTGTCCTCCGCCTTGCGGAACGTATAGGCCTCAAGGTAGGCCAGGCCCATGAAATAAGAGGCCGCCTCCTTGCCCTGGTAATAAGGCAACAGCTTTTCATCCACCGACACCTTGAGCGCCTTGGCGTAGAACTGCTCGGCAGACTCAAGCCATCCCTGACCTTTCAAGGCAGTTGCCACCCGCAGGCTGGCCAGCAAGAATTCGAAACGGTCGTTGTCATTGTCGATCTGGTCATCGGCCCGCTCAAGAAATTCGCGAGCCTGACGGGCCTCGACGTCACGATAGCGAGGGTCGCTCAGTCCCTTGGCACGCAGGGCGGCCACCATCGCCTTGCCTCCGTAGGCTGCCGAAAATTCGTCATCGCAGTACACGGCGCGATCGAACTTTTCCATGGCCAGTTCAAGCTTACCAGCCTCCAACGCCTCCATCCCCCGCAGATAGTGGTGAGCAGGGTTATCCTCCGGTGCTGTACAGCGGGCCACTTTTTGGGAACAACCGGTTGCCGCCACCAGCAGCACAGCCATCACAAACAACCATGCACGTTTCATAGGACACTCCTTTGACCAACCGAAAATTCATGT
Organism: Trichlorobacter sp.; assembly: GCF_034008105.1. NCBI lineage: Bacteria > Pseudomonadati > Thermodesulfobacteriota > Desulfuromonadia > Geobacterales > Geobacteraceae > Trichlorobacter > Trichlorobacter sp. The sequence continues at coordinate 41,307 of NZ_JAVEPN010000005.1, read as the reverse complement.
CCGGATGCAACCGGACGTTGCAACAGATGACGCAGAGCCTACATAAGTTACGGTATCACCATTCAGCAGAATGTAAACAAGTCTGCCTGAGTCATGCCTCCCCAGCCAGCAGCGCTGCCCCCAGCAGGCCTGCGTCATCTCCCAATGCAGCCTGCCGAACACCCACCCCGGCAAGGATTTGAGCGAAGGTGCGCCGTTGCAACTCCTCCACCAGCGGCACCTGAAACAGGTCAAAACTGGCGGAGACGCCACCGCCAATCACGATACCATCCAGATTAAGCACGTTCAGCAGACCGGCCACAGCGATACCCAGATGCCGGCCAAGCTGGCAAAAGAGCTGGTGAGCATCATGATCGCCTTCCCGCGCCAACTGCGCCAGTTCGGCCGCCTCAAGTCCGCCGCTCAGGCGACGCAGTGCTGTGGCCGACACATACTGTTCCAGGCAGCCCCGGTTACCGCAGGGGCAGGGAAAGCCCTCAGGTTCCACGGTCACGTGACCGAACTCCGCAGCAAAGCCGTTGCTGCCCTCCCACAACCGGCGGTTCAATATCAGGCCGCTTCCCAAACCGGTGCCGATGGTGATGACCATCATCGAATCAAGTCCTTGCCCCGCGCCATACCGAGCCTCTCCCAGGGCGATCAGATTGGCATCGTTGGCGCAGCGCACCGGAAGCTTCAGCTGGCTCTCCAACTGCTCGCGCAGCCCCAACCCTTCCAGAGCGGGCATATTGACCGACGAATGGACCACACCATGACGATCGATCAGGCCCGGCACACCGACCCCCACGCCACCAACCGATAGACCATGGGCATCAGCCGTTGCCATCAAACCGCTCACCCCCTGCTGCAGGCGATCTAAAAACGGCTCACGCCCTTCATGGATCATGCTGAGCATGCGGAAGCGCTGTAACACCTCCCCGCCTGAGCTTATCAGAGCCCCACGCAGATTAGTGCCACCTATATCAATACCAATAAAGCTGTGTAACTTCTCTGCCACCAAACGTCTCCCCGTAACCAGCAGATGTGAACTGCAATTGTAATCCAGCATCAGCAGAGTCGCAACCATCGGAGGCCTAAATGAGACTATTTTTTTACCAGCGAGTGATTGCTCTTGACAGGGTAGACATGATCGGCATAGTGTTCTTTAGTTTTATTAAATAAACCTGCAATTTTCTTGATTAAATCAACAAGTTTTTTACCTGCACTAAATTCTGGAGGCGAGCTAACAGATGGCAAAGACCAAAGGCGCACTTGAATACCATTCCATGGGTCGTAAGGGCAAAATCGAAGTTGTCTCCACCAAGCCCTGCCTGACCGCAGAAGATTTGTCCCTGGCTTACTCGCCCGGCGTAGCCGATCCCTGCCTGGAAATCGAAAAAAACCCCGATGACGTCTACAAGTATACTGCCAAGGGCAACCTGGTGGCGGTGATTTCCAACGGCACCGCCGTACTGGGCCTGGGTAACCTGGGCGCCCTGGCCAGCAAGCCGGTCATGGAAGGCAAGGGGATTCTGTTCAAGCGTTTTGCCGACATTGATGTCTTCGACATCGAGCTCAACACCGAAAACCCGGATGAGATCATCAAGGCCTGCCAGTTGTTGGAACCGACCTTTGGCGGCATCAACCTGGAGGATATCAAGGCGCCGGAGTGTTTCTACATCGAGGAAGAGCTGAAAAAAACCATGCAGATTCCAGTCTTTCATGACGACCAGCATGGCACCGCCATTATCTCCTCGGCTGCCCTGATCAATGCCCTGAAACTGGTCGGCAAAAAGATCGAGGATATCCGGATCGTGGTCAATGGTGCCGGCGCCTCGGCCAACTCCTGCGCCAAGTTGGCGATTGCGCTGGGGGTCAAGCCCAACAACATGATCATGTGCGACACCAAAGGGGTCATCTACAAGGGTCGTACCGAGGGCATGAACCCTTATAAGGCCCTGTTTGCCGCCGACACCCCCTTCCGCACCCTGGAAGAGGCAGCCAAGGGGGCCGACGTACTGTTCGGTCTCTCCGCCCAGGGGGCCTTCACCCCTGACATGGTGCGCAGCATGGCACCCAACCCGATCATCTTCGCCATGGCCAATCCCGATCCGGAGATCACCCCGGATGAGGCGCTGGCCGCCCGTGGCGACGTGATCATTGCCACCGGCCGTTCCGACTACCCCAACCAGGTTAACAACGTACTGGGCTTTCCGTTCATCTTCCGCGGCGCCCTCGATGTGCGGGCAAAATGCATCAATGAAGAGATGAAGCTGGCAGCGGTGCATGCCTTGGCAAAACTGGCCCGTGAAGAGGTGCCCGACTCGGTCAGCAAGGCCTACGGCAATGTCAAATTTTCCTTTGGTCGCGATTACATCATCCCCAAGCCGTTCGACCCCCGGGTGCTGCTGCATGTGGCCCCGGCCATTGCCCAGGCCGCCATGGACACCGGCGTTGCCCGCCAACCGATCGCAGACATGGCCAAATACATCGAACACCTCGAATCGACCCAGGGCAAGTCGAAAGAGATCATGCGGATGATCATCAACAAGGCCAAAAGTGACCCGAAACGGATCGTGTTCCCCGAGGGGGACAACGAGAAGATTCTGCGCGCGGCCCAACTGCTGGTGGATGAGGGGATTGCCTCCCCGATCCTGATCGGCAATAGTATCAAGATTCGCAACAAAATCGACGAACTGGGACTCAATCTGGATGACATCCAGATCGTCGACACCGAAAACTCAAAATATACGGAACCCTACTCGCAGGAGCTGTACCGCCTGCGGCAGCGCAAGGGTATTACCGAGAGTGAGGCACGCCGTATCATGCGGCGCAAATCCCGCAACCATTTCGGCGCCATGATGGTACGGATGGGAGACGCCGACGCCATGCTGTCAGGCATCGACGCCCACTACCCTGACACTATCAGACCGGCACTGGAGGTTGTTGGAAAACGTGAAAATCTTGCCTCGGTGCATGGCATGTATATGATGGTCTTCAAGAAAGGCATCTACTTCCTGGCTGACACCACCGTTGAGATCGAACCCTCTCCCGAAGAGCTGGCAGAGACCGCCATCCTGGCGGCCGAAAACGTCAAGGTGTTCGGTGTTGAGCCACGGGTAGCGATGCTCTCCTTCTCCAACTTCGGTTCGGTGCAGCACCCCCACTCCGAAAAGGTGCGCCAGGCCGTCCAGATCGTAAAGGAGCGGGCGCCAAATCTGATTGTTGATGGCGAGATGCAGGCCGATACCGCCGTGGTACAGGAGCTGCTCGACCACTACTCGTTTTCAAAACTGAGCTCCCCGGCCAATATCCTGATCTTCCCGGATCTGGATGCCGGCAACATCGCCTACAAGCTGCTGGCCCGTCTGGGCGGCGCCGAGGCGATCGGACCGATCCTGATGGGGATGAATAAACCGGTCCACGTCCTGCAACGCGGTGATGATGTGAATGAAATCGTCAACATGGCCGCCATTGCCGTTGTCGACGCCCAACAAATACGCGCCTGATATCCCTCCAACCTGCCGGGGGCCCTTACCCCGTCCCCGGCAGGCCTTTGCTACGCCTCCTCCATACCAAATATTTTTTTGACAGCACCGCTGTGCTGCTCTATTGTTACCACGTTGTGCTCAACGGTAACATCAACTGATACCAAGCAGGAGGCGCTTCCATGTTTCAGCTCCCAAAGGGCAATCCCCTTTTTGAAAATCTGGCAGTCACCAAGCTGAAGCTGACCGATGTAGTCACCAAACTGGCCAACGGAAGCTTCAGCGGCTATGCCAGTTTTACCTTTCCCGGCGCGACCGGCATCCTGGTCTTTGAAGCAGGCAAGCTGATCACCACCTTTTACAAAACAACACAGGGACAGCCATTAAGCGACTTCGAAGCCATGACCGCCCTGGCTGAACAGATGGCAAACAGTGGCACCGGCACCATGGACGTCTATCGCCTTTCCAAGGACCTCACCATGTGCGTCAACTCGTTGCTGCAGGGTGAGGTGCTCTATCGCTCCCAGGAGTTGGTCCTGATCGACATCAAGAACCTGCTGGAGCGGATCAAGAACGAACGGATGAACGGTTGCCTGCGTATCTACACCGATGAAAAGTCAGCCATGATTTTTTACAAGGAAGGCAACCCGCTGGGCTTCTTCCATGATGGCTCGCAGGACATCGACTCCTCGCCGGGCGAGTCCCATCAACTAGCCCAGGACCCGAAAGCCAAACTCGACCTGTACACCTCCGTCAGCGCAGATGAGCTGATGGCCCACGACTTGCTGGATGTGATCAATGTGGCCAAGATCTGGGATGCTGCCGTGGCACGCAAGCAGGCGGAGTTGGAGCGCATGAACCGCGAGCTGGCCGAGAAAGACCGGATGCTGTCCCTCAATCTGCTCAATGATCTGGAAAACCAGATCCGCAACGTCTATGTCGAGTATGTCGGCACCGTGGGTCGCGGGATCATTGACAAGGAACTGACGACGGCAGGCGGTAATACGTGTCTGCAGGATCCAGAGCGTTCGGAACAGTTTGTGGCTGCCCTGGAAAAGGCGGCCAAACTGCTGATTAACGTCAAAAAGATCACCGAGATGAAAGAAAAGATCAACGCCCTACTGACACAAGCACGGGCCTAGAACTACAGTTTCTGTACCAACGGGGGATATGATGGAACTAGTGCTGGAGCAACTGCAAGGGATTCCCACAATCTACCTTATTCAGCTCGTTTTCTGGCTCCTGGCCGGTGTGATCAGCTTTATCTTCAGTCTCGGCAACGCGCGGATCTGGACCAGTATCTCGATGGGCTTCTTCCTGATCCTGGTCAGCCAGTTCTACCTGCTGAACAAGCTCTTCTATACCCCCACTGTGGCTACCTTTACCTATATCACCGGCACCGTTGCCATCATGTTGATCACCCACGGTTTTCTTGAATACTACGTCTTTTGCCGCACCTTCGAGATCACCGGCCGCAAACAGACGGTCTACCTGAGCACCATGCTGCTGTTGCTGCTGTCATGGGTCTTCCTGAGCATCAACCCTGAACCGAGCATGTTCACCGTGCGCAATGTCAAGATGGTGGAAAATGCCATCTGGGTCTTCCTGACCCTGATGAACCTGGAGATCATCCGCAAGATATACTTCTCCATCAGGGACTCGGCCATTGCCAAGGCCTTTATCTGCTTCGGCGTGGTGTTTGTGCTGATCTTCCTCTGGAAGGGTTCGGAGCTCTACCTGCAGGTCTTCCAGTGGGACCGCCTATGGGGCAACATCGCCTTTCAGCTTGATCTTGATGAACTTGAATTCGACCATGCCATCAAGCTGGACGACTCGGAAGACTACTGGCGACGGATCAGCTTTGCCCGCCAGGTGTATGATTATGCCGGTATGCTGGCAGCCATGGCGGTATCTGGAACCTTTGCCTTCCTGTACCGTCTACTCAAGTAACCACGCCTCTCCGTTACAACAAAATGCCCCGCCCACCGCAACCGGTGACGGGGCCTTTTTTCGTTTCAAAGCACCAGATGCTGGGCCGTTACATCATTTCAGTTCGAAATCAAGCAGGTCATCCTCATCAAAATCAAACCCGTCGCTACCATCGCCCGCCTGCTGAAGGCGCGTCTTCACATCACGAAAAGCAGGATTGGCAGCCTCTATCTCGCCGTACATCCGGGCGGCATCACTGGCACGACCACAGGCCTCACAGGTTAGCGCCAATTCGTATTTGATGGCGCTGGTCTCTTCCAATGAGAGCCCCGGCGCTGCCAGCAGCGACTGCAATGCACTTTCCGCCCGCGCAAAATCACCCTTGTCACGCAGACAGGCCCCCTGCTGGATCAGGCACTCCACCCGCCGTGCTGGGTCGTCTGCCGCCTGCCGAAATTCGGTGAGCGCCTCATCAAAGAGCCCCATCTCGCGAAAGGCCATGCCCAAGTCATAGTGTGACTGCGAGTCGCCGCTTTCAAGGCCAGCTCCGTACTTGACCTTGCCCGGCGCGGTATCGACACTGTCGAAGATATCGCTGACCGTATCAAACCAGTTTTCGGTACTGACCGTCTGCACAGCTGAAGCAGGGGGGGCCGGCGCATCATCATCAAGGTCCAGCTCGATCTCGATCTCGTAAAGCTCATTGGCCGGCTGCGACGGGGCCACTTTCGGCTCTGCGGTTTCCGGAGCAGCTGGCTGCGGCACGGTCGCTTGCGGCTGCTGAGGCACAGCCTCCGGCTCCATCTCAAGCGGCAGATCAAACTCGACTTCCGGCTCTGCAGCCGGTGCGGCCGCTGGCTGCTCCTGCTGCGCCGGTTGCTGTCTTTTAGAGCCAGACAACGAGGCCAGTGACGATATCTTTGCCGCGAACTGGTCGGCCGCCTCATGTTCACCACAGGCCCGGCAGGCACGAATCAAGCCTTTGATAACACGCACATCGATCGGGAGCAGCTTTTCAAGCTCCAGATACAGCTCTTTCAGGCGCGGAGCGGCGTTGGCGGCAATAAAGGACTTTTCAGCCGCTTCCAACTGCAGCACCACGGCTTCAGCGTCCTGCTCAAGCAGCTGGCAGCGGATTAACTGCTCACGGGGAGCCAGTTCGGCGGGGAAAAACTTGATAAAATGCTGACAGGTGGCCTTGAGCTTGCCGCTGTTGTCAAGACGGTCATAGGCCAGCAACAGTAATTTCCAAACCCACAGTTGTTGCGGGTCAGACTTCAGCAGGGAGTGCAACAGCTGAGCAGCCTGTTCTCCGTTGCCTTCATCAATCTGCTGCTCAAGCACAACACGGGCCACGTCGCCCTTATCCGGAAACAGCTGGCTGACACGTTGCACCAGCCGCCGGAATGAGGCTTCGTCACGACGTTCCGCCACCAGTCCGGCCAACGCGGTAAACACCTGGTAGGCTTCATCAAGGCGGCCCAGCTGGTGCAGCACCTCGGCCAGCTTGAGTCGAATATTGACATTCTGGGGATCGGTCTTCTGCATCGACTGCAGGACAGTGACCGCTTCGGCCATGTTTTCAGTACGTTCGAAGTACTCAAAGGCCTTTTTGTACTCGGCCATGGCCTGAGCCACCAGACCATGCTGCTCGTTCAGCGAGGCCAGGGTCAGGGTAATCGTTATATCATCGGGAAACAGCTTTTCGATCTGCTTGTAGACGGCAATCGCCTTGAGGTAAAAGCCGTTAGTGGCCAATGCCTTTCCCACCGCAAGAAACTCGGTGCGTGCGTCCTCGAGCCGGTTTACGCGAATGAGCAGCTCAGCCAGGCGCTGACGGACCCGCTGATCCTGAGGATCAAGCGCCAGCGCCTCCTGATATATCTTGATCGCCTTGTCCGTCAGCCCTTTTTGTAAAAGCTTCTGGGCCTCGGCCAGCAATTTTTCTTTTTTGCTCACAGACACTCCCGACAATGCGCGGATAGCAAGGGGGCTGTCGCACCCGCCCGCTTATCACGCAAAGAGTCATAAAATAATTTAATACATGGTTATTGTCAAGTTTACACGCTGCGTTATACGCTCTGCTACGACTGGGCAAACCCTTTGACATGCCCTGCGAAATACAGTACTCAATAGCCTGCATCGTGACTGCGCAGCTTATGTACAATTCAGGAGGATGGCAGTAACCATGTTGATCCTGCCGCGGTCCAACCCGCTCTACGAAAAGATTCCAACCAACCAGGCAAAACTACCTGACATGCTGAACAAGATGGCCAGCGGCGGCTTTACCGGCTACCTCAGCTATCTGTCGCCAACGGCAGAAGCCTATGCACTCTTTGCAAAAGGGTCCCTGATCAGCATCCTGCTGCTGGAGGGACAGCGACGCAAAACCGGCTTTGACGGCATTGCGGCCCTGTGTGAACTGGCACTGCGCCACGAGGGAGTGTTCAACATCTACCGCATGACGACCGATGTCGTGATGTGCACCCACGCACTGCTGCATGGCGAGCAGGTCCTGCAGCCCCAGGAGGTGCGCACGGTCGACCTCAAGGCGGTGCTGGAGCGGATGAAGCTGCAGACCCTGAACGGCACCGTGCTGTTTGCAGCCGCTGAACGCAGCGCCATGATTTTCTACAAACAGAGCCTACCGATCGGTTTTTACCATGACGGAGCCCGTGAGGTGGAGACCTCAGCCCTGGAATCGCAACGAGTTGCGGCCCTGCCCGGCGCCACGATCGAGATTCGCAGCAGTCCCCCCGTAACCGATCTGATGCTGCACAACCTGCTGGAGATGGTGAACATCGATCGCCTCTGGGACTCCGCCCAGAAACGGACCGCAACCCAACCGACTCCCGCGGTCGCCGCTCCCCCTGCCGAGGAAAGCACAGACCACCAGGCGCCGTTGCAGGAGATGGTTGATGACCTGAGCGAGATCGCGCTTGCCTACCTGAGCCGACAGGGGTCCCCAATGCTGGAACGCCTGCTGACAGCGGCAGGAGGCAGCACGGTACTGCTTGACGCTGGCAAAACAGCGGCGTTGCTTGCCGATGTTGCCAAGGAAGGTCTGACCATCGACCCCGAGGCCAAGATAGATGAGATGGTCGATCTGATGCAGTCCGAGATTGCCGGTCGGCTTTCTGTCTAGGATCTGCGTACTGCCGCAGGAGCAATCGATGAACACGCTGTTTGACACTATCGTGGTGGTGCTGGTGGAACCACAATCGCCCGGCAATATCGGCATGGTCTGCCGCGCCATGAAAAATATGGGGCTGACCCGCCTGCGACTGGTGGCCGGCTGCGACCACCAGCATCCCGATGCCATTATGTTCGCTGTTTCCGCCCGTGATCTACTCGACCGTGCTGAGTGCTACCCAACCCTGGCAGCGGCCCTGGCCGACACCACCATTTCCGTCGGCACCACCCGCCGCACCGGCAAGTATCGCCAGGAGCTGCTGACGCCGCCCCAGGTGGCCACCACGCTGCAGCAGCGCGGCGACGGCATCGCTGCGCTGGTCTTCGGGCGCGAAGACCATGGCCTCTCGACCGAAGAACTCTCGCTGTGTACCCTCCAAGCCACCATCCCCTCCAATGACGACTGCGGTTCTCTTAACCTGGCCCAGGCGGTATTGATCTTCTGTTACGAACTTTTTGGCGTTGCCGATCACGGCCCTGCCTGCCAGCATCGCGAAACCGCCCCCTCAGGAGAGCAGGAAGCCTTTTTCACCCACCTTGAAGGTACACTGGCGCGCATCGGTTTCCTTAACCCTCAAAATCCGGCCCATATGATGCGCTATCTGCGCAGGATATTCTTTCGGGCCGGCCTCGACAGCCACGAGGTTTCCATGCTGCGCGGCATGCTCTCCCAGATTGATTGGGCAGCCGGAGGCTTTGACGGCCGAAAGAAATCGTTGTGAGCGCCACCTGGATCGGCCTGATAGCGGGACTTTTGACCAGCATTGCCAGCGTGCCGCAGGTGGTCAAGACCTGGCGCAGCCGCCATGCCCGTGATCTCTCTATCTGGCAGCCGTTGCTGCTCTCGGTGGGGGTTGCATTGTGGCTGATCTACGGTATGCTGATTGGCGATATCCCTTTAATCTTGGCAAACATTACCCCATTACTCTGCAATCTGGCTCTGACCGTCATGAAGACTCGATTTAAAGACAACGATCCCCCGCCAGTTCCAGACTGCGGTCACTGACGGTTGTAGACCACTAACGACAAACCCGACAGACAGGGAGGTTCGAACATGCAACGAATACTGGTACTGGCAGCAGGCCTGCTGCTGATGGCGGTCACCACGGCAACCGCCAACCCGATCACGGTCACCGGCGAGGGAGACAGCAAGGAGCACGCCCTGTCCGCAGCGTTGCGCCAGGCGGTCGAACAGGGGGTCGGCACCCTGATCAAGTCTGAAACCACCGTGGTTGATTCAGCCCTGGTGGATGACAAGATATATTCCCGCAGCAAGGGCTATGTCAAAAGCTACAAGATCCTCAGAGAGCAGAAGACCGACGAAGGGGTGGCGCTTACCGTTTCCGCCCTGGTGGACACCAGGGTCCTGAAGGAAGATATGGCCGATGTGCTGAAAATCCTCGGGGCCAGTACGGCAGTCAACAACCCGCGCATCCTGGTGGCATTCAGCACCAAGGACAAAGACCGTATCTTCAGCGACAAGGAGTTTACGGAAGAGGTCTACAACGGCATCGTTGAGTCCCTGACCGATCAGCAGTTCCGGGTGGTGGACAAGGCCGCTGCCGAGCAGTTCGGCAGACAGGTGAGCGACACCCACGCGGTCGACGTTGACCTGAACAAGGCAGCAGCCTACGGGCGCAAGTACCATGCCGAGTACACCCTTTATTACAACGTCAGCGGCGTGGTCCGCGAGGGCGCCGTGGGCAAGAGCGTACTGCTCAACATCAAGACCCAGCTGATCGACAATACCCGTGCCCAGGTCATCACCAGCAAGAAGATCGAGCAAAGCGGCATGGGCCAGACCGTTGACCAGGCCCTTGAAAAAGCAGGCCGCGAAGGCGGCAAGAAGATCGTCACCCCGATGATCGACGTGCTGCAGCAGGAATGGATGGACATGCAGCAGAACGGCGCCTTCTACACCATCGTCATCGACGGACTGGACGACCCGGAGCTGATCGCCCAGTTCACCGAGATGTTCGAGAAGTTCCCCCTGGCCAGCCAGGCCCGTGAGGTTGAATCCGGCGGCGGTATCACCACCTTCGAGGCCCGCTACAAGGGCAAGCGGGACCGGCTGGACCGCGATGTGCTGCGAACCGCCAGGGAGCTGGGCTGGGTCCTTAAAAAAGTCAGAGCTGAAGGCGCACGCAGCACCTGGAAACTGCTGTAAGCGATCGAAGATGCAACCAAGGAGGGTATGATGAAACGCATAGTGCTGGTGTTGTTTGCCCTTGGCCTGCTACTGGCGCCGCTGCTGGCGGCAGCCGAAGTCCGTACCTACACCGAAATGGTTACCGTCGCGGTGGAGGATGACGAGTATACCGCCCGCAAAAAGGCTGAACAGCGGGCCCGAGAACAGGCCCTCGAACACTACCTGCGGGATGTCTATCCCGACCGGGCCGCTACCCTCAACCTGACCGGCGACGAGCAGTATATCCGCGACCTGGAGATACTGGAAAGCACTGTCAGCGGGTTCTTCGGCAAGGAACTGCAGGCCAAGATCAGGGTCACCATCAACGAGGAGGCAGTACGTGCCTACCTGAAGCGCCAAGGCGCCGTCACCGGCAGGAATGAGGAACGGCGCATTGTGGTGATGCTGATCCCCGGCAAGATGGATTCCGGCGACGCGCCCTTCGTGCTGGACAACGTACGGGCTGAGGTGCGACGCAGCCTGACCGCGGCCGAGTACACGGTGATCGACTCCGACGACGAGGTGGTACAGCAGGCCCTGACCGAAGAGGCCGATTACAACAAGATGGTCAAGCATATCAACAGTATCGCCGAAAAACTGGCCGACCGTGGTGAATGGCTGGTGCTGGGCAAGGTGGATGTGGACGTGAGCCAGGACGGCAGCATGAAGTCCTACCACGCCCTGATGACCGGCAAGACCGTCAGCCTGGCCAGCCGTGACCTGCTGTGGGAAGGCAACGTGGATGGCCTGGCGCGGGTACGGGCCACCGAATCCCCCAAGGCGGCCCTACGCCTTGCTGCCGTCAATGGCGGCAAGCAGTTTGCCAAGGAAGTAACCACCGCCCTGAACACCAAGACCCTCACCCAGGAACGGCGCGGCGCACGCTATGAAGTGGTTATGCCCACTGCGGGCAACTACAAGCTGGAACGCAAACTGATCAAGCTGTTTAACGACGAGATCGCCGGACTCAAGAACGTCAGCCAGAAAGGCCGTGGCAAGGGCGATCTGGTGCTTGATCTGTACTATGTCGGCAAGATCAGCGATCTGGTTGACCTGCTGCTCGATACCTTCGAGAAAGATCAGCAGCTGCAACGCTGGAACCCGCAGATTGACGGCAACAAGGTTATCTTCAAGTAATTAAAACCCTCGTGCCCCGGCCGGGATGGCTGGGGCACGGCACCAACTACCTGTCGCAGGAACGATTTGCTATGGCTGCACACCAGACAACGCTCTGCATAAAAACTGTTGTACTGCTGTGCGGACTGCTGCTGGCGCTCCAACTCAGCGGGTGCGCCACAGCCACCTCCGGCCTGGAATGCGGTGTTGAATCACTGAACCCGACGGTCATGGGCGCCGTCGATTCCTTTGAAAGCGCAGCCCTGGCCATCAAACTCTCCAACCAGGTATTGCTGGAGATGCCGATCAGCGAACAGGACAGCTGGCCCGACAAACTGTACGGCGCACCGTCCGGCAGCGGTATGCTCAAAATGGGACTGTCACTGCTGGGCGCCTCACAGGGGGTGGCCGTACCGTTTGAGATCGATTCCACAACCGGCCTACCCCGCCCCACCAGCGCACTGTACCTGTTTCTCAAGGAACGGGAGCAGATGCTCAGCAAAGAGGCCAGCCGCGAAGATCTGCTCTTTTTCCGTACCCAATCACCGCGAGTAATCGCCCGCGAAATTCCGTTCCACCGTCGACAACCCACCACTGCCCTGATTGACGAACATGTCTACCGCAACCCGTTGATGGCCTTTGGCGTCGTCACCGCCAACCGTGAGGAGATGGTCAGGGTCCAGCAGGATCTGGATCTGCTGGCGCAAGGCTTTAAGCAGTGCGATGCCTGGGTGCACGCATCGCGTGAAGGTGATATCAAGCCGGCCGCCTGCCGCGACCCGGCGCTCACCTCAGCTGCCCTTGGGGCGCGCATCAAAAAGGCATCCTATTCGCCTGATCAGCCTACTCCAGGTATCGCGTCAGAGGTGCCGATTGATGACCAACAGCCGGTGGTCAGTCCACCGCGCGACCTGCGCGATGCCCTTAACGACAATAACTCCAACCGTTCGGGGCGTAAAACGTCGTCAAGCACGCTCAAGAACAAAAAGACAGCCTCTGCGCCAGCCAGGGCAAGAACCAACCACAGAGGCACCAAGCAGACAACAGCCGCAAACAAGCGCAAACAGTCGCAGCCTCCCCAAGAGACAAGTCGGGGGATAATCTACGTCAGCGAACAGGACCGCCAGCTGTCGGAAAAAGGCGAAGAGCTGGCCACCATGCGCCAGAATTACGGCAAACTGGCCAGCCGTGTTTACGATGCTGCCGTGGCTGGCGCTGATTTCAGCGTCGCCGCCCTGGTCAAGATCGGCTGCGCCATCGTTAATGGCGCACGGGCCTTACCCAACATTGAAGAGGAATTCAAGGGGGCTCGGGGCGTCTACAACCTGGTGCTGGTGACGTCACGGGTCAAGATGATCATCAGCGCCTTTGGCTACTACAAGAATAACCTCGGGCTCCAGTATACCGCCTACACCGCCATGTACCAGCAGATCAAGGGTACCTACCCGGAGCTCAAAGACGATGACCCGAGTGCAAAAACCAAAACGGCCCAGGCGCTGCAGCGCATCCAGCTGGCAACGGCTGAACTGCAGCTGCTAGAGCCCAAGCTGCAGCTGCTGGCCCAGGGCCAGTTGAACCAGTTTAGTGATGACGATTTGGCGCGTCTGCAACGACTGGCTGCGCTCTACCCGGACCAGCACGAGCTTCGCGACGACCTGCTGCTGGCCTGGTCTAATGTCTATGCCGATTAAACGACGGTACCCCACCGGGTATCGCCGTCTCCATCACCGTGTTTGGAGGGCCTGATGCAACAGATATCCTACCTTAAACTGAGCCTGACCGTTCTTTTTGCTGCCTTGATTGCCGGCTGCGCAGCTACGCCCGCCGTGGTCTATGTCAAGGAGGCCCAACAGGTCACCACCCAGGCCCTGGAGCCGGTCATGCTGGAATCGTCCGAACTGGAGGCCGACCTCAAGCTGCCCAGGTTCAGCAACTACTTTACAGCGGACCAGGCTGACGACTTCATGCGGATCATCCAGACCGAAATCGCCAACACCAGACGCTTCACCCGGGTGCTGCTCAACGCGTCGGAAGGCGACACGTACATCATCCAGCCTCGCCTGGACCGGATCGACGAACTGGTCACGCCGATCGCCGCCGACCCGACCCGCAACCGCCTGACGGTCAAGGCCCGCACCCGCCTGGACGTGCTGCTGGTCAACCAGCGCAACCAGAAGGAACTGGTCAAGTCGTTCTACGACGAGCGCCGGATCGAGCAGCGGATCTCCAAAAAGATTCCGATCACCCGCGAGCTGAAGCAGGACTACGTGCTGCGGGCGGTCACCATCTCGTTCCGCGCAGCATCAGACCAGTTGGGCAACGCCTTCAACCCCAGCTATGAGATCGGCACCATCAGCCGTATCAACGGCAGGATCGCCTATGTCCAGATCAACACCTCCAAGCTGCGCAAGGTTCCAAAGAAACAGCAGGCGATCGAGGTGATCGATGACGACAATCAGGTGTTGGCCAGCCTGGGGGAACTGCAGATCGAGGATGGTACCGTGTCGGGCAGATTTTTTGAAAAGGGTGGGGCAGCCATCAAGGAAGGGCAAAAAGTCAGGGCACGGATCAACGCCATGCTGCTTGATCAGTAACCCACGCAAGCAGCAACGGACAGACCAGAGGGGGAGGCTGATTGCCTCCCCCTCTGTTATTTCATCAACACCTTCAGGGCCTGTTTCAGCAACTCTTCCACCGAGCCGCCGGTTGCGGCATTCACCTCGGCCAAAGCCTTTTTGACCTGCGCTTCCTTATAGCCAAGATTGAGCAGCGCCGAGGTCACGTCATCCAGCAGACCCGTTGCCGGCAGGGTCCGTCCCACCGCTTCGGCCGGGCTGGCACCGGTATCCAGCTTGCCGACCTTGTCCCGCAGTTCCACCACCAGCCGCTCGGCGGTCTTTTTACCGATGCCGGGAATGGCTGACAGCTTGTGCAGATCGCCCTGCTGCAAGGCCGCTGAAAGGTGTGGAGGCTGGATGTTGGAGAGGATATCCCGGGCCAGCTTGGGACCGATACCGGACACCGAGATCAGCAGCTGAAAAAACCCCTTTTCGGTGCGGGTGCGGAAGCCGTACAGCTGGATGGCATCCTCACGTACACTGGTGTGGATGTGCAGGCTGACGGTGCCTTCTTCCGGCAGCTCGTAATAGGTGGAAAAGGGGATCATCACCCGGTAACCGACGCCGTTGACATCGACAATCAGGTGATCCGGGGATTTGTGGGCGATCTGCCCGGTCAACAGTGCAATCATGGTCGGTAGTTCCTCCAGGAACCGGTGCGACGGGAAGTTAGCACCGCAGGGCCGGTCTGTTGTCGCAGACTATGGGAATTGATGTGGCAGACCGCCACCGCCAGGGCGTCAGAGGCATCGGCCTGGGCCACCTCAGGCAGCCCCAGCAGGGCCTTGACCATCTTCTGCACCTGTTCCTTGCCTGCCCTGCCCTGCCCCACCACCGCCTGCTTGACCTGCGAGGCGGTATATTCGGCCACCGGCAGGCCGGCATGCACCGCAGCAGCGATGGCGGCGCCCCGCGCCTGGCCGAGCTTGAGGGCCGCACGGACGTTTTCAGAGACATAGACATCCTCGATGGCCACCGCATCGGGACGGTACTGGGCGATCACCCGGCTGAGTCCTTCGAAGATCAGCCGCAGGCGTTCCGGAAAGTCAGCGGCCTTGTCGGTGAAGATGGCGCCGTTGTCCAGATGCAGCAGACGGCTGCCCTGCTGTTCAACAAAACCATAACCGGTAATACGGGAACCGGGGTCGATGCCGAGTACTCTCACCTAGAAGCCACATCCCCCACTGTTTTTTTGCAGATATTTCTGGTGATAGGCTTCTGCTTCCCAAAAGGCAGCAGCCGGCAGGATTTCCGTCACCACCGAACGCCGGTAACGGCCGGAAGCGTCAAGGGCGTCCCGCGACTCCTCAGCCTGACGACGCTGGTGCTCTGAATGGTAAAAGATCGCCGAGCGGTACTGGCTGCCGACGTCCGGCCCCTGTTGGTTGAGCTGGGTCGGGTCATGGGCCTGCCAGAAGACCTTCAGCAACTGCTCGTAACTGATGGTAGCCGGGTCAAAGGTGACTTCCACCGCCTCAGCATGGCCGGTGCTGCCGCTGCAGACCTGCTGATAGGTGGGCTGCTCCAGATGGCCGCCGGTGTAGCCGACCCGTGTGGCCGTCACACCGGGCAGATCGTACAAGGATTCTTCCACACCCCAGAAACAACCGGCAGCAAAGGTCGCCTTTTCCATAGCATCGCCTCCAAACAGTACGGGGCCCTCAAGGCCCCGTTCCATCACATCATCTTTTCCATCTCATCCGCTGAAATATCGAAGTTGGCGTAGACGTTCTGGACATCGTCGTTGTCCTCCAGCTTGTCCATCAACTTGAGCATGCTCTCGGCCTGCTTACCCTCCAAGGGGACCATGGTCTGCGGAATCATAGTGATCTCGGCGTTCTGGCATTTGAAGCCCTTGGCTTCCAGCGCCTCACGCACCTCGATGAACGTGGCAGGGTCGGTCGTCACCTCGAACTGTTCGTCGGCCTCGGCCACATCATCGGCCCCGGCCTCCAATGCCGCCTCGAACAACTGATCAAAATCGACGCTGCGGTCATAGACGATCAAGCCCTTCTTGTCGAACATCCAGGCCACACAACCGGTCTCGCCCATGTTGCCGTTGGCCTTGGTGAAGACGCTGCGCACCTCGGATACCGTGCGGTTGCGGTTGTCGGTCATCACCTCCACCAGCACCGCCACCCCGCCGGGACCGTAGCCTTCATAGACGATCTCCTCGTAGGTGACCCCCTCCATGCCGCCGGCTCCCTTTTTGATGGCACGCTCGATATTGTCTTTGGGCATGTTCTCGCCCTTGGCCTTGTCAATGGCGGTCCGCAGACGGGGGTTGGCTGCCGGGTCACCACCGCCCAGCTTGGCGGCGATGGAAATTTCCTTGATCAGCTTGGTAAAGATCTTGCCGCGCTTGGCGTCAGCAGCCCCTTTTTTGTGCTTGATGGTACTCCATTTATTATGGCCCGACATTCCCTGCTCCTTGCGATAAAATCTGACGCTGCCCTGTCGGACAGAAGGTAATTTTTTTAGCATGCGCTCCCAACGGCTGTCCAGAGCTAAAATACGCCGGCAAGGCTGGACAGACAGTCCGCATCCTGCTAATCTTGCGACATTACCGCCTGCACAAGGGATCACAACTATGCTCCGTCAGTCAAAGATCTGCCTCCTGCTACTGGGCATCAGCCTGCACCTGTTGCTAAGCGGTTGTTCGGCGATCCCGATCAGCACCGAGTTGGGCGATCCGCCACCGATCCTGTCGCAGGATGAGCTGTTACGACCCTACGTCACCCTGGGCAGGATCACCATCGTACGCGAGGTCTATTTTACCGACTACGCCATTGAACCGAACCTCCAACAATGGGGTATGCAAGCCCTGCGGACAGAGGCTGACAAAATGGATGCCGATGCCGTAATCCTGCCGGAGATCACCAGTCGGGCCATCACCATTGTCATGTTTCCCGCCTTTCCTGCCAGCGAATACCGTGCCAGCGGCGTGGCGATCAAGTTTAAATAGTATTGACAAAACAACCGAGGAAAACGTATATAAACAATTCTTCACAATAACGGCGACGTAGCCAAGTGGTAAGGCAGAGGTCTGCAAAACCTTTATTCAGCGGTTCAAATCCGCTCGTCGCCTCCATAAGATCAAGGGGTTAGCCAAAACGGCCAACCCCTTTTTTGTTTTTGTGCTATAACCCGTACCAACATCAAATTCCCTGCCTGAGCATGAGAGGCCCTGCATGCAACTTTCCCAAAAAGAGATTCTCAACCTGTTGGCCCATGACGAGCAACCGCTGCACTTTGCCGGCCTGCTGCGGGCCTTTGGTGGACGCCATATCAAGAATGAACTAAAACGCCTGCTGGATGACCTGATCGCCAGTGGTGAGTTGGTCCGCCTGCGGGGCAACCGCTACAGCCTGCCAGGGGCGGAGACCAGCGGCACTGTACACGGCAGCATCTCGGTACACCGTGATGGGTACGGCTTTGTCGCACCGGAAGGCGGCGGCGATGATATCTTCGTGCCGGCCAAGACCGTTGGCGGCGCACTGCATGGCGACAAGGTCTCGCTGCGCACCGAAAAGAGTCGCATGGGACGCGGCAAACTGGAGGGGCGGGTGGTGGCGGTGCTGGAACGGGCCAACAGCCGGATAGTGGGCCGCCTGGAAGAAAACCGCCGCGGGGCGATCCTGGTGCCGGAGGATATCCGCATCGGCACCTTCTTCGCCATCCCTGCCAAGGCGAAAGCCAACGCCGTAGATGGCCAGCAGGTGGTGATTGAGGTCACCTCTTGGCCGGTTGGGGGACGACCGCCCGAGGGCAAGGTGATCGAGGTGTTGGGCTGGCCCGACGATCCCCAGGTGGAGGTGCAGACCATCATCCGCCGTTTTGACCTGCCGCACCGGTTCGAAGCGGCCACCCTGGCCGAGGCGGAGGCCGTACCGGCCCTGGTCGGCAAAGACGACCTGAAGGACCGGGTGGACCTGCGCAAACTGCCGACAGTGACCATCGACGGCGAGACTGCCAAGGATTTCGACGATGCGGTCTCGTTGCGCGCCGAGGGTGACAACTGGCGGCTGTGGGTCTCGATCGCCGACGTGTCACACTATGTCAAGCCCGGCTCGCAGCTCGATCAGGAGGCCTACCTGCGCGGCACCTCGGTCTATTTCCCGGACCGCTGCATCCCGATGCTACCGGAACGGCTCAGTAACGGCATCTGCTCCCTCAACC
Source organism: Trichlorobacter sp. (assembly GCF_034008105.1). NCBI lineage: Bacteria > Pseudomonadati > Thermodesulfobacteriota > Desulfuromonadia > Geobacterales > Geobacteraceae > Trichlorobacter > Trichlorobacter sp. Next base: position 22,618 of record NZ_JAVEPN010000005.1, on the reverse strand, counting down.
CCCACGTCGACCGACTGACCATGACCGCCGAGATGCTGTTCAATCAGGCCGGACAGATGGTGGAATCACGCTGCTACCCCAGCGTGATCAACAGCGACGCTCGCCTGACCTACACCCTGGTCAAGCAGGTGATCGTGGATGGCGACGAAAAGGCACTTGGAGAGCATCGGGCACTGGCGCCAATGCTGCTGCAGATGAAGGAACTGGCCCTGATACTGATGGCGATGCGCCGTACGCGGGGCAGCATCGACTTCGACCTGCCGGAGCCGGAGATCATCATCGGCTTGACCGGCCAGACCGAGGCGATCATCAAGAGCGAGCGCAACCTGGCCCACCAACTGATCGAGGAGTTCATGCTGGCCGCCAACGAGGCGGTGGCACGCTTTGTCACCGATCAGCAGCTGCCGTTCATCTACCGGATTCATGAACAGCCGGACCCGGCCCGGCTGGCCGACTTTCGCGACTTCATCCTGCCCTTCGGCTTCACCCTTGAACTGCAGGGGGATAAGGTGGCTCCCCGCGCCTTGCAGCAACTGATCGCCGAGGCTGAGGGCAAGCCTGAGGAACGGATGGTCAACTACGGCCTGCTGCGCTGCATGAAGCAGGCCCGCTATGCCGCCATTAATCTAGGCCACTTCGGACTGGCCTCCGCCTGCTACACCCACTTCACCTCGCCAATCCGTCGCTACCCTGACCTGATCGTCCATCGGCTGTTACGACTGGCCCTGGCCCATGCCGAAGGCAGCCTGAGTAAGCAACAGCAACGGGAACTGGACCGGATCGGCGCTAGCCTGTCCGAGGCGGCCGAGCATACCAGCAAGCGGGAACGGGTGGCCATGGAAGCCGAACGGGACATCGTGGAACTGAAGAAGCTGCAGTTCATGCAGAGTAGGATCGGCCAGGAGTTTGACGGTTTCATCGCCGGGGTGGCCGGTTTCGGCTGCTTTGTTGAACTGACTGAGGTCTTTGTGGAAGGACTGGTGCATGTCTCCACCCTGGCGGACGACCTGTACCGTTTTGAAGAAAAAGATCATGCCCTGGTGGGCCGGCGCGGCAAGGTGTTACGGATCGGCGACCCGGTGCGGGTGCGGGTGGTGGCGGTCAATCCCCAGGCCCGGAGGATCGAATTCGTGCTGGTGACCCACGCGCCGGCCCGCCATGACGCCCCGAAACCGCGACCAACCGCCGAAGAATTCCCACGTGTACCAATCAAAGGCAAACGCCCCAAACTGATCGGTCGTCGCTAGTTGCAGAGCGTTGCCGGCTGTGATAGCCTGCCGCTGGCTCTATCTTACCCTGCGGAGTAACCATGTCAGAAGAACCATCCAAGGTCTTGCCGTTTATTGAACATCTGGTTGAGCTGCGCCGCCGTCTGATCATCATCGTAGTGACGGTCTTTATCGGCATGGGCTTTGCCTGGAACCTGTCGGACGAAATCCTGGTCTACATGGAAAAGCCGCTGACCGGCATCACCTACATCGATGCGGCCAAGCACCGCATCTACCGCTACCTGCAGACCAACTACCCGGCCATCTACCAGCGGGCAGACCTGGAAAAAGAACTCAACAAACCACGCAAACAGCATGCCCTCAACTACACCAAGCCGCTGGAGCCGTTCTTCATCCAGTGCAAGATCTCGGTTATTGCCGGCTTTGTGCTGGCGCTGCCGGTGGTATTCTACCAGCTGTGGTCCTTTGTGGCCCCGGGCCTGACCCGCCGCGAACGTAAGCTGGTGATCCCATTCATGCTGACCGGAACCCTCGCCTTCTGTATGGGCGCGTTGTTCTTCCTGACCACCATCTGGCCGTTCATCATCAATTTTTCACTTTCCTACGAAACCGAGGGACTGCGCAGCTGGCTCTCCCTGTCGGCCTATGTTGATTTCTGTCTGCGGCTGATCCTGATGTTCGGCCTGATCGCCGAACTGCCGGTGCTGACCTTACTACTGTCCCGTTTCGGCCTGGTCAGCTACCAGTTTCTGGCCCCCAAACGAAAGTACGCCCTGCTGCTGAGTTCCATTGTGGCTGCCTTTCACTCCGATCTGGTGACCATGTTCGTGATCATGATCCCGATGTATATGATGTATGAGGTCAGCGTCTGGGTGGCCCTGATCTTTGGCAAGAAGAAAGCCGCCCCACCTGCCACCCCCGAACCTGAAGCGGCCTAAAATACCAGGGAACATGCCGGGGCGCTAACCGGACTTGACAGGTCTTTTAAGGACAGGCTATAAAGAGACTATCACAGTCCTTTTTAGGAGCCCTCCATGATGGAGCTGACCCGCAAGGGTGATTACGCCATACGCGGCATTGTCTATCTGGCCGGCCAACCACTGGACAAGATATCCCTGTTGTCCGATATCGCAGCGGCGGTTGATGTGCCCCAGACCTTCCTGGCCAAGATATTTCAGCAGTTCAGCAAATCAGGCATCGTCAAGTCGTATCGTGGCACCGGCGGTGGTTTTATGCTGGCCCGTGCGCCGGAGCAGATCACCCTGCTGGAGGTGGTGGAGGCGGTGGAAGGGCCGATCACACCCAACCGTTGCGTGGTGGCGCCTGGGGAGTGCGAGCGGGACAGCTTCTGTACCGTTCACCCGGTCTGGGAACAGGTTAAACTACAGATCCGCCAGCTGTTGGCCGGCATAACCCTCAAGGATCTGGCAAGCAACTGAAACACCTCTTTCCCCGCACAAATAAAACAGCTTTTCAGAAATACAACAGACATAACATCTCAATTTTATTATTAAAATTAATTTTTTCCTTGACCTTTGCTGTGCAAGTCTGCTAAACAAGCGTCACCTTCCGAAACAAACCGGAAGCAGCCAAAGTCCCGCGCTCGTCACGGGACTTTTGTCGTTTCGGCACCCCAGGTGTCACTATCCCGTTTTTACGAAAGGAGCAACCGCCGGACCTCCAGCGTACACCTCATGACAACGGACCCACTGGTCCGGCACCAATCTGTCCAGCCTTCCCTACTCTTTACTATGCCAAAACCAATCATTCGACAAAAGATCAGCTGTGTGATGGCCGTCATCACACTCTTCTGGCTGCCGGTGCTGTTCATGGCCTGCAGCGGCGACACCGCACCCAAGGCATCACATGCGGCCCTAGACAATAACCTCCAAGAGACCTCCCTGGAAAAAGAGGTCCGCACCCTGATGGAAAAGGGGATCAGCCTGGAGGAGCGCAAACAACAGGTGCCGGTCATCAAGCAAACCTTTGCACGCCTGACCACACCCGAGCGCGCCCGTAACCTGGCCGCACTCTGCTATCTGAAAACCCTTGGCACCCCTTTCAGCCCGCTGGATCTGGCTGAGATCGCCCTGGCCGAAACCGGTGGCCATCGCCTTTCTTCCAAGGCCACCTCCTCAATGGGGGCCATGGGTGTCTGGCAACTGATGCCCCGCGAGGCCCGCAACCACGGCTACTCTCCCTCAGAAATGCGCAACGACGAAAAATGCGCCGAGGCAGCGGTTCGTACCCTGCTGAGCAAGCTCACCGTGGCCAACGGCAATATGGACAAGGCCAAAAAATTCTACTGCGGCACCGGCCCCCAGGCCGAGGCCTACCTGCGCAAGATACGCTCCATCCGCAGCTCACTCACGGCTGAGATCAAGCGTTCAAACGCCCAGTTTGCCATGAACGACAAGGATTCGGCAGTACAGTAACCGCACCGGTACGCAATACAGACTGAACCTGCAGCACGCCCCTGAGGGATGGTGGACACCCACCGTCCCTCAGTCCATTTTGGGCAACAACCACCAATCTCACATAAAAGCTGCACACCGGTTATAACCACCCCAAAAGGCTGCAAAACCGGCCGTCCGTCCCCCCTTTTCACTTGCCCTGCATACAAGCGCTCTGCTATAGTTTGCCGTCTTTAAGCACGGATAAGCAGCCCTGAAAGGAGAGCAGCGCAGTGCAAGAAACCCACACTGCCAAGAAATGTTCCGGCCTGACCCTGCGAACCAGGATGTTCCTGCTTTCGTTGGTCTCCTTTACCGCCATTCTGGTCGTCATCGTGCTGGGCGTACTGCTGTTGAATGAGGTCCGAATCAACGGAGCACCTTACAAGACCATCCGCAATAGCAAGGATGCCCTTGAAAAGATCGCCCTGCTCAAATCCGATATCTACCAGCTGCAGGGAGAGGCGCTGTCGTACATGCATGAGCGCGACCATGCCGCTGCCCAGACCTTGCTTCAAAAAATCCAGGATCACACCGACGATATCGTCTTCAAGTATGAAGATGTGCTGGAACTGATCGAATCCCCCCAGAAGCGGGAGGCGATCATCAAGGCTGAAGCAATCTGGGATGATTACCGGCACACCCTGCTGGATGAGATCATCCCCAGCGTTCAGCGCGGTCAGCATGCCCAGGCAGAAACACTGACTGCCGGCATTCAGGCCCAACGTTTCAGCTCTTTCAGCTCAATCATCGCCACCATGGTGGACACCCTGCGCAGAGACGTCTACCAGATCGAAAAAACCATCGCCGAAACCACCCGCAGCAAGATGATGACCACCGGCGCCATCACCTTTGTACTGATCCTACTGATAACGGTACTCTCAATTGTGATCACCGAGTCGGTCACCAGACCGATCCGACAGTGTGTCGAATTCGCCAAGTCGGTGGCTGCAGGCCGACTGACCAGCCGTCTCGAACTGAAGGCCTGCGGCGAGGTGGGCGAACTGGCCAACGCCATGAACGTCATGGCTGAAAACCTGCACAACATCGCCTCACGCCTCAATGCGGCCACCGCAGAACTGACCAGCATCGACCAGAACATCGAAAAGGCTGCCCGCCAGGTAGTGGGGGCAACCCACATTCAGGAGCAGGCAGTCAGCGACAGCAGCCGCACCGTGATCCAGCTCAACGATTCGGTGAAAGACATTTCGCAGGGGGTGGATCAACTCTCGGGCTCGGCGGCTGAAACCTCCTCATCGATCCTGCAGATGGCCGCCAGCATCGAAGAGGTGGCGGTCAATACCGACAAGCTCGGGCAGGCCGTGGATGAGGTCAGCTCTTCGGTGATCGAGATGGCCGCCTCCATTAAGGGAATCGGCACCAACATCGTCAATCTGCTGGATGCCTCCACTACCACCGCCTCGTCGGTGGCCGAAATGGATGCCACCATCCGCCAGGTCGAAAAGAACGCCATGGAGACCGCCGCCATCTCGGAAACCGTCAAGAGTGACGCCGCCAACGGCCTCAAAACCGTGCAGGAGACCATCGTCGGTATGCAGGAAATCCGCCGGGCAGCCCACACCACCGCCGAGGTGGTGGAACACCTTTCCCTGCGGGCCAACGACATTGGCGCTATCCTGTCGGTGATCGACGAAGTGGCTGAGCAGACCAACCTGCTGGCCTTGAACGCAGCCATTATCGCTGCCCAGGCGGGCGAGCACGGTAAAGGCTTTGCCGTAGTGGCTGACGAGATCAAGGAACTGGCGGAACGGACCTCCTCCTCCACCCGCGAGATCGCCGCAGTGGTAACCGGTGTCCAGGAAGACACCGGTCGGGCGGTGGCTGCCATCAACCAGGCAGAACTGGCCATCTCTGCCGGCGAAGAGCTGTCCGAGCGTTCTGGAGCAGCCCTTGAGCAGATCGTGCAGGGTGTGCAGCAGGCCGGACTGCAGATCAGCGCCATTGCCCGGGCCACGGTTGAACAGGCCAAGGGCAGCCAAAGCATCCGCATCGCCATGGAACAGGTGGAAGAAATGGTGGAGCAGATGGCCTCCTCGGCCCGCGAACATGGCAAGGGCAGCGAGCTGATCACCACCGCCGTGGAACGGATGCGGGAAATGACCTCCCAGGTACGCAGCTCCACCCGCGAACAGAGCAGGGCCAGTGCCCTGATCGCCCGTGCTACCGAGGACGTCAACGTCATGATCGGTCAGATCCGCGAATCGTGCCACTCCCAGACCGACTACAGCCAGGCCATCGACCGGATGGTGGACAACATCCGTCAGTCGTCCCAGGCCAGTTCCCAGGCAGCCCGGGTCATGGACAGCGCCGTTGCCGGTCTGTCCCGTCAGATTGACCTGTTGGACAAAGAGATGGCAGGATTCCAGCTATGACCGACCGTATTCAACAGCGCTTCAAACAACTACAGGCTGCCAGACAACCGGCCCTGGTGACCTTCATCACGGCCGGTGACCCGGATCTGGCCACCACCGCCCGCCTCCTGCCGCTATTGGAGCAGTCCGGGGCCGATATCATTGAACTGGGCATCCCCTTTTCCGACCCGATGGCCGACGGACCAACCATCCAGCGGGCCTCGGAACGCGCCCTGGCCTCCGGCACCACCTTGACCAAGGTCCTGGAGATGGTACGCCAGGTCAGGACACAGGTACGCGTACCGATCATCCTGATGGGCTACAGTAACCCGATCTACGCCTACGGCTGGCAGCGCTTTGCTACTGACGCGGCAGCAGCCGGCGTGGACGGCCTGCTGCTGGTGGATCTGCCGCCGGAAGAGGCCCACGAACTGCTACCGGCAGCCACGGCCGTCGGCCTGAAGGTGATCTTCCTGCTGACCCCCACCTCTGATCAGGCGCGCATCAGCCAGGTATCGCGCTTCGGCAGCGGCTTCCTGTACTATGTGACCGTAACCGGGGTGACCGGCGCGCGGGAGGCGGTGGCCAGCTCTCTGGCCGGTGATCTGGCACGGATACGGCAGCAGATCAAACTGCCGGTGGTGGCCGGCTTCGGCATCTCCACGCCCCAGCAGGCTGCCCAGGTGGCTGGCCTGGCCGACGGTGTGGTGGTGGGCAGCGCCATCGTCAAGCTGTTCGAACAGCACCAGGGCGATCAGTTGGTGGACCAGGTATGCCAACTGGTGCGTTCGCTCAAACATGGCATGACTACAACAACCCATTAATCATCAAGCGAGGTTTTCCATGAGCTGGTTTAGACGCGACAAGACAGGGCTGGAAAAGGCCAACACCAAGAACGTCAAGGTGCCGGAAGGACTCTGGACCAAGTGCCAGGGCTGCAGCGAATCGATCCTCACCAAGGAGATCGCCGACAACCAGCAGGTCTGCCCCAAGTGCGGCCACCACTACCGGATCGCGCCCCGCAAGCGACTCCAACTGCTGTTCGACGGGGGTTCATGGCAGGAGTTCGACGCCAACATCACCTCGGTTGACTTCCTGCAGTTCAAGGATTCCAAAAGCTACCAGGAGCGGATTGACACCGCCGTTGCCAAGGGCGGCTCCCGTGATGCCGTGATCTGCGTTGAAGGCGCCATCGAAGGGATCGCCACCCAGGTGGCCATCTTCGACTTCTCCTTCATGGGCGGCAGCATGGGCAGCGTGGTGGGCGAAAAGATCACCCGTTCCATCGAACGCGGCCTGAAAAAGAAGCAGCCGGTGATCGTGATCTCTGCCTCCGGCGGCGCACGGATGCAGGAGTCGATCCTGTCGCTGATGCAGATGGCCAAGACCTCGGCCGCCCTGGCCAAACTGAAAAAGGCCGGCCTGCCGTTCATCTCGATCCTGACCGACCCCACCACCGGCGGCGTGACCGCCAGCTTTGCCATGCTGGGCGATCTGAACATCGCCGAACCCAAGGCCTTAATCGGCTTTGCCGGTCCACGCGTGATCGAGCAGACCATCCGCCAGAAGCTGCCGGAGGGCTTCCAACGCTCGGAGTACCTGCTGGACCACGGCATGGTGGATATGATCATCCCGCGCCAGCAGATGCGCACCACGCTGGGCCAGGTACTGGCCATGCTGACCGGCCGGTAGCCGATGGCGGTCTCCACCGCCCTGGCCGAACTGTTCGGCCGTCGGCGCTTTGCGATCCAGCCGGGAACGGAGCGGATCAAGGCCCTGCTGACACGATTGGGAAACCCGGAACGACGTTTCCAGTCGATCCATGTGGTCGGCACCAACGGCAAGGGGTCCAGCGCCTGCTTTCTGGCCTCCATCTTGACTGCAGCAGGCCATCGTAGCGGCCTGTTTACGTCACCCCACCTGATCAGGTACACAGAACGGTTCCGGCTTGACGGCCAGGAAATACCGCAGCAGCGCCTCGATCAGCTTATAACTGACCTGCTGCAGGTTGCCGGACCGGAGGACACCTTTTTTGAGCTGACCACCGCCCTGGCCTGTTGCTGGTTTGCCGAATGCGGTGCCCAACTGGTGGTGTTCGAGGCCGGCATGGGGGGACAGGCCGATGCAACAGCCGCCGTACCCGCCCTGGCGACCCTGATCACGCCAATCGCCCTGGATCACCAACAGTGGCTGGGTACCAGCCTGGCCGCCATAGCTGCTGAAAAAGCCGCCATTGCTGAGGCCGATTCCCCGCTCATCTGCGCCCCCCAGCAGCCTGAGGCGCTGGATGCTATTATTCGACGCTGCCGCAGTACCAACAACCGCCTGCTGCTGGCCGAACGGGATTTCAGCGCACGCTGGGGTGTTGACAACGCCCTGAACTACCGCAGCCAGCACACCGATATCAACGGCCTTATACCCGGCATTCCGGGCCGCTATCAGCTCTGGAACGCCGCCTGCGCCCTGGCCACTGCTGAACAGCTGACAGCCATGGGCTGCGCTGTTTCCAGGTCAGCCTTGATGAATGGGCTTGCGGCTGCACACTGGCCCGGCAGGCTGGAACGGTTTTCGCTGGCGGACAATGTCGAACTGCTGCTGGACGGCGCCCACAACCCGGCTGGCGCGGCCGCCCTTGCAGAGAGCCTGCAGCATGACCAAGCTGGCCGCAGGATTATCCTGGTGCTGGGGGTGATGGCCGACAAGGAGTTGACAGGGCTGTTGCCCCCCCTGCTGCCCCTGGCCGACGAGATCATCACCGTGGCGCCTGATCAGGAGCGGGCGTTGGGGGCAGACCAGTTGGCTGCACAGTGTGCGCATTATGGGCGCAGTGCACAACCTGCCGGTTCAGTCGAAGCGGGGATCGCTAAGGCGCAAGGCCTGGCCCGGCCCGGCAACCTGATCGTCGTGGCCGGTTCACTGTTCACTGTGGGCGAAGCCCGGGCAGCCCTGACCAGCCAGACCTGCTGCGCGGTACGGGGCTAACGCCTGCCTACTCCAAGAAACGAGTCGCTATCCACGATGAAACAGATCATATCCCAGATACTGATGGTGCTGCTGCTGTCACCGGCGTTGCTGTCGGCTGCCGAGATGTCGGGTGCCGAAGGCATGGTGATCAAGGCTGACCGGATGGACCACGACGTTGCCAGCGATCTGTTGACCGCCAGCGGCAAGGTTGAGATGACCTGGCAGGGGATGACCATGACCGCTGACCAGGCCACCCTTGACCGCCAGAACAGGATGCTGGTTGCTACCGGCAACGTAATCATGGTCAAGGCCGGCGATACCCTGTCCGGCGACCGCCTGATCATGGACACCGAAACCGGTCGCTCTGAGATGGAAAACGGTCACATCTTCATGAGCCAGGGCAACTTTCGCGCAGACGGCGCGCAGATTGCCCGGCTGGGTGACGATCAGTACGCACTGCATCAGGGAGAGTTCACCACCTGCGACGCCGAGGTGCCCAGCTGGAAGTTCGGCGCCACCGACTTCGATGTCACGGTCGAGGAATATGCCACCGGCAGCAATGTGGTCTTTTATGTCAAGAACGTGCCGGTCTTCTACTTTCCCTACCTGATCCTGCCGGTCAAGCGTGAGCGCCAGTCAGGCTTCCTGTTCCCCAGCTTCGGTAGCTCCACCAAGCGGGGCACCTTCATTGAAATCCCCTTCTACTGGGCCATCTCCCCCTCCCAGAAAGCCACCTTCAACCTGGACATCCAGACCAAACGGGGGGTCGGTCTGGGCACCGACTATCGCTACCTGCGCTCCCGTACCAGTACCGGTTCTGCCGGCGGCTACATCATCTACGATAACAACGAAGACAAGGTCCGCGGACAGCTGGTTCAGTATCACCGCGAACAGCTGCCGGACAACCTGTCTCTGATCACCAGCATCAACCTGACCAGTGATGAGACCTACCTGCGAGACTACGCCGACAAAAACGGCGACTACAACCGCCAGTACTACGATTCACGCGTGGTGGCCACCAAGTCCTGGGATCACTGGCTGACTGCCGCCCAGGCGATCTATACCCAGGACTTTGCCAGCGGCAGCAACGCCACTACCCTGCAACGACTGCCTGAACTGTTGGTCTACGGGGTGCGTCAACCGCTGCCCTACCTGCCGCTGCAGCTCGATCTTGACCTGATCGCCACCAACTACTACCGCAAAAACGGGATGCAGGGTCAGCGTGCCGTGCTGACGCCCCAGCTGATCAGCAACCAGGCATTGTTTGGCGGACGCCTCAACGCACGGCTGAGTGCCGGCGCACAGCTGCGAGCCTACAACGTCGAAGAGGCGCCGGCAGCAACCGAGGATCAGGCCCTGGTGGCCGTGCCGGAACTGAACGCCGAACTGGCCAGTTCCTTCACTAGCACCTTTGACGGCGACCTGCTGGGTTTCAAACGCATGCGCCACGAGCTGGCGCCGTCCGTGGCCTACCGCTACGTGGTCGATCGCGACCAGCAGCAGTATCCGCTGTTCGACCAGAACGACCGTTTCCTGCACCAGAATCTGGTCTACCTCTCGCTGGCCAGCCACCTGGGCGGCAAGCTGGAGGACGACAACGGCGGCGCCCACTACCGGCACCTGCAAACCCTGCGGTTGAAGCAAGGCTACAGCTTCAGCGGTGACCGCCCTGACCTGCTGACCCTGGCAGTCGACGACCAGCGCCCCTGGTCAAACCTGACCCTTGAGAGCGAAACCTGGCTACACCGCAGCTTCCGCCTGCTGGCCGATGCCGGTTACAACCATTACGACCAACGCTTCACCAGCACCGCCCTGGGCGGGGACTACAACGACGGCCGTGGCAACAGCATCGGCGCCAGCTACCGCTGGGCCGACCAACAGGTAGAGTACCTGGAGGGACGAGTCACCACCACCCTGCTGCGGCCGGTCTACCTGAGCTACATCCAGCGTTACTCCTTTGACCGCAAGGACTTTCTGGAGCAGGAGTTGGATATCGAGTACCGACACCAGTGCTGGAGCGTCTTTGCCAGCTACCAGGAACGGCTCGGCAATCGCTCTTTTACCATCAACTTCAACCTGGCCGGCCTGTTCAACAGCGGCGGTTCCAGAACCAGATCCCTCGGACGTTAGGAGACCACCCGGTGAAGAAGAATCTGCCGCGCCTGGTCTACGCCGATGCTCAAGGCCAGATCTACGACCACCCGCACCTGACCATGGCCGGTATGAGCGGGCCAGAAGCGGTGCTGCCCGAAACGGTTGAACTGATACCGCTGCCGGAAGGCAGCCGTCTGTTCACCATTCCCGACACCCCGCCCATCGCCTGGGACCAGCGCACCAAGCGCTTCAGCACCGTTGACAAGGCTCCCGGCCTGCGGGGTAGACCCCAGGCGGTGTCGGCCTTCATGGCACCGGGCTATGCCCGCACCCTGCTGCCGGCCTGCGACTACCGCCAAAAAAGCGTCCATCTGCCACTCTGGTCCTACACCGCCGTGGGCTGGGATGAGGAGCGCGACTGCTTTGTGGTGGCCGCCAGCCAGGTGGACACCAACCAGAACTGGAATCCTGACAACTACGATGACCGGCTGCTGGACCCGCTGGTCCGGCAGCGTTTGGCGGAACTGCCCAACAACCGGCTGCTGGAGCAGCTGGCCCGCTGTGCCATCGACTACCACTGCTTTGCCGCCAAAAACCTCTTCTTCCGCCGTTGGGAGGCGCCGCTGCCCACCTCGCCGGCCTGCAACTCGGCCTGCCTGGGCTGCATCTCCTTGCAGGCTTCGGAGTGCTGCCCCTCCAATCACGACCGGATCAGCTTTGTGCCCACCCCGGAAGAGTTGGTGGAGGTGGCCCTGCCCCACCTGGAGCAGGCCCCGGAGCCGATCGTCTCCTTTGGTCAGGGCTGTGAGGGGGACCCGATCCTGCAGGCCCCCACCATCGCCGAGGCGACCCGTCGGCTTAAACGTGCAACCAGCCGGGGCACGATCAACTTTAACTCCAACGGCTCACTGCCGGATCGTGTGCAGGAGCTGTGCGACGCCGGCATGGACTCCTTCCGCTTCTCGCTCAATTCAGTGTTGGAAGAACGCTACAACGCCTACTACCGGCCCAAGGGCTACCGCTTCAGCAGTGTGCTGCAATCGCTGCAGATCGCCAAGCAGGCGGGCCGCTTCACCATGATCAACTACCTGATCTCACCCGGCGCCAGCGATGCCCCCGAAGAGGTTGAGGCCCTGCTGCGCTTTGTGGCCGAGACCGGGGTCGATATGATCCAGCTGCGCAACCTGTCCATCGACCCGGATTACTACAACCGGGCCATCGGTATCACTCGGCGCGGTATCGGTATCTATCGCCTGCTGCAGCGGCTCAAGCAGGAATTCCCGCGACTGCAGTTCGGCTACTACAACCGCACCAAGGAAAACTTCTTCCCACCCGGCTTTGAAAACGGTTGGCCGATTCGCTAGTCCGGAGCAGTTCAGCAGAGATCGACGCGAACCAGGCGTCGTCCAGGGAGACCGCCCTGACAGCTTTTACCCGACTCTACCTGCATATCCCGTGGTGCCTGAGCAAGTGCGGCTACTGCGCCTTTTTTTCAGCACCCGGCACTGCGGAACAGCGCGAGGAGACCATCCTGCTGCTGCTGCGGGAGATGGAACTGGCCGCCAAACACTACGCTGGCGGACCGCTGACCTCAGTCTATCTGGGGGGCGGCACGCCGTCACTGTTGACGCCGCACCAGGTTCAACGACTGCTTGAGCGCTCAAAACAACTCTGGAGCCATCAACCGACGTGTGAGGTAACGCTGGAGGCAAACCCCGGCACCGCCACGGCAGAGTCCCTGGCCGGTTTTCATCAGGCCGGAATCAACCGCCTCTCGCTGGGTATACAGAGCCTGAATGACCGCACCTTGCAGCTCTTGGAGCGGCCCCACAACGCAGCACAGGCACGGACAGCCTATGCCGAAGCACGTGCAGCCGGTTTCCGCAACATCAGTCTGGACCTGATCTGTGGCCTGCCATACCAGAGTGCAGAAGGCTGGCAGCATCAGTTGCAGCAGGTGATCGAACTGGCCCCCGAGCATCTCTCGATCTACAGCCTGTCCATCGAAGAGGGGACACCCTTCAGCCGGCGCTATAGCGACGACAGCCCGGAACTACCCGACGACGACCAGACTGCCGCCATGTTGGAACTGGCCGATCAGCTGCTGACAACGGCCGGGCATGAACATTACGAGATCGCCAACTTCGCCCGTCCAGGCCACCGCTCAGACCACAACAGCGGTTACTGGCTGCGGGACGGCTACCTGGGTCTGGGGCCTTCGGCCCATTCACTGCTGCTCCAAGGATGGGGACTGCGCTGCAGTAATCCCAGTGACTATCAGCAATGGGCAGCCCGAATCACCGCCGACCAGCTGGCACACCACGATCCGGAGCAGCTTTCCAGGCAGCAGGCCCTTGCCGAGCAACTCTTTCTCGGGCTGAGGATGGCCGACGGCATCTCACCGCAGGTCTGCCGCGAGCTATACGGCGCCCAGGCATGGCAGCCCCACGAAAAAACCATCGCTGAGCTGCTGAAGACCGGCCTGCTGGAAGAACGTGGCGAACGGATCGCCCTGACGCAGCGCGGCATGCTGTTGTCAAATCAGGTATTTGTCAGGTTTATTTGATCCAAGCCCACAGGAGGGGCCATGGCCAACATCATTCTGCTGATCGTCTGTCTGGTGGCAGGCCTGATTCTGCGTTGGACCGGCCGCTTTCCGGACAATACTCCGGCCAGCCTGAACGGTTTCGTAATCCATATCTCGCTGCCGGCTGCCGCCATCCTGCATATTCATAGTCTGCAGCTGGATGCCTCAATGGTGGTGGCACCGCTGATGGCCTGGCTGCTGTTCGGTGGAGCCTGGCTGTTCTTCCACCTTGCCGGCAAACTGTTCTCCCTGCCACAACGGACCATCGGCGCCCTGGTGCTGGTGGGGGGACTAGGCAACACCTCCTTCGTCGGCCTGCCGATGATCGAGGCCTACTACGGTCGTGAATGGCTGGGGGTCGGCATCCTGGCCGACCAGTTAGGCACCTTCATGACCCTGGCCACACTGGGCATCCTGGCGGCCACCGTCTACTCCTCGGGCAGCGCCTCACCCCGGCAGATGGCGCAAAAGATCATCTTCTTCCCACCGTTCCAGGCCCTGATCCTGGCCATCATCCTGCGGCCGGTACCCTTTCCGGACTGGACCGTGGCGGTACTGCGCAAGCTGTCCGACACCATCACCCCCCTGGCCCTGGCCTCGGTGGGCTTTCAGCTGCGTTTTACCAGTCTCACCGGGTTGCGGGCCCGCCTGGCACTGGGTCTGGGCTATAAAATGCTGCTGGGTCCGTTGCTGATTGCCGCTGTCTATCTGGGCCTGCTTGGGCTGCGCGGTACGGCGATCCAGGTCACCATCTTCGAGGCCGCCATGGCGCCGATGATCACCGCCGGTATCATCGCCATGGACCACGATCTGGACCCGCAGCTGGTCACCATGATGCTGGGGATCGGTATCCCGCTCTCCTTTGCCACCCTGCCGCTGTGGGCCATGCTGCTACGCGCCTTCTGATACGCCGGCAGACCAAGTGCCGCCCTTGGCCACACAAGCTGCGCTAAAAACAGTTCAAACCGCGTTGCAGCTATGCTATACAAATACACTTTGAATGAATCACAGGCTTTTTTCAGTCTGTCTGGGAGGAAATCTATGCCAACCGTTATCGAGGGTAATCTCGACGCCAAGGGCCTCAAGTGCGGCATCGTCGTCAGCCGCTTCAACAGCTTCATCTGCGAGCGCCTGCTGGAAGGGGCCATCGACGCCCTGGTGCGCCACGGCGGCAGCGATGCCGATATTACGGTGGCCCGTGTGCCGGGCGCCTTTGAGATCCCGCTGGCGGCCCAGACCATGGCGGCCACCAAAAAGTTCGACGCCGTGATCTGCCTGGGTGCTGTGATCCGTGGCTCCACCCCCCATTTCGACTATGTGGCATCCGAGGTCTCCAAGGGCGTGGCATCGGTCTCGCTGGAAAGCGGTGTGCCGATCGCCTTTGGCGTACTGACCACCGACACCATCGAGCAGGCTGTGGAACGGGCCGGCACCAAGGCCGGCAACAAGGGCTTTGAGGCTGCCGTCACCGCCATCGAAACTGCCAACCTGTTGAAGGCGCTCAAATAATGGGCCTGCGACGGGAAGGGCGCGAACTGGCCCTGCAGATGTTATATGCCCAGGACTCCCAGAAGAGTGAGCTGCGCGAGACCCTGCGTGGTTTCCGCGATGGCGTCGAGGCGGTGCAACGGGTGCGTGAATTCGCCGAAGGGCTGGTGCTGGGCGTACAGCAGCACCAGACTGAGATCGACGAGGCGATCAAGGCCCGTTCCAAAAACTGGTCCCTGTCGCGCATGCCGCGGGTCGATCTGAACATCATGCGGCTGGCTACCTTTGAGCTGCTGTTCCGCAGCGACATACCCAAGAAGGTCAGCATCAACGAGGCGATCGAGATCGCCAAAAAATACGGTGACAAGGAGTCGCCCGCCTTTGTGAACGGCATCCTGGATGAGATGGTGCCCTGCGACAAACAGGAAGAGCGGAGCGAATAGCTGCAATGAGTGAAATCAAGGTTGGTCTGATCGGATTCGGCAACATCGGCGCCGGCGTAGTGCGCCTGCTCAAGGACAATGCGGCGGTCATCCGCCAGAAGACAGGCACCGGCATCGTGCTGAAGCGGATTGCCGACCTGGATATCACCAGTGATCGCGGTGTAACGGTAGATCCGGACATCCTGACCAACGACGTCAACCAGATCTTCAACGATCCCGAGATCAGCATCGTGATCGAGCTGATCGGCGGCTATGAACCGGCCAAGACCTTTGTCCTCAAGGCGATCGCAGCCGGCAAGCATGTGGTCACTGCCAACAAGGCGCTGTTGGCCCTGCATGGCGACGAGATCTACGCCGCAGCCGCCGCCAAGGGGGTGGAGGTGCAGTACGAGGCCGCCGTGGGTGGCGGCATCCCGGTGCTGTCGGCAATCAAAGGCAACCTGGCGAGCAACCGCTTTAACGCCGTGTTCGGCATCATGAACGGCACCTGCAACTACATCCTGACCCGCATGACCCAGGAAGGGGCCGACTTCAGCGACGTGCTGCAGAGCGCCAAGGAGCTGGGCTACGCCGAACCGGACCCCACCTTTGACATCGAAGGCACCGACACCGCCCACAAGCTGGCGGTACTGGCCTCACTCTGTTTCGGCACCCGCATCGATTTCAACGCCATCTACACCGAAGGGATCACCGGTATCTCCGGCATCGATATCCGCTTTGCCGAACAGTTCGGCTACCGGATCAAACTGCTGGCCATCGGCAAGCGGACCGACGACGGACAAGTGGAGGTGCGGGTACACCCCACCATGATTCCCCAGCATAACCCTCTAGCCGATGTGAACGGCGTCTTCAACGCCATCCGCCTGACCGGCGATTTTGTGGGACCGGTGATGTTTTACGGCCGCGGCGCCGGCCAGAACCCCACCGCCAGCGCCATCGTCGGCGACCTGATCGAGATCAGCCGCAGCATCACGGCCGGCGTCCAGACCCGCCGCGCTGCGCCGCTGGGCTTTTTGGACAACAGCATCACCAGCCTGCCACTCAGGCCGATGGACGAGATCGTCACCAGCTTCATGCTCAGGTTTACGGCGCTGGACCAATCGGGCGTGCTGGCCGGCATCGCCGGCGTGCTGGGCAAAAACGGCATCAGCATCGAATCGATGGTGCAAACCGCCCGCCACAATGGCGGCCAGGCGGTACCAATCGTGATCATGACCCACGAGGCCCGCGAAGGCGCCATCCGGGCTGCTCTGGCCGAGATCGACCGTTTTGATTTTATTGCCGAGCCGAGCCGGTTGATCCGCATTGAAGATAATCTGGAATAGAAACGGTCTTTTCCGCCCTGGCACCGTCAGCTGGCACCAGAACGGAAAAATCCTCGTTTCTTTTTTTATGAGGAGGCATCACGTTGATGAAAACCAAAATACTGCTGCCTGAAGACAAGATACCGACCCGTTGGTATAACATCATCCCCGACCTGCCCGGCCCGCTGGAGCCGGTCATCTCGCCCCGCACCTTCCAGCCGGTAACCCCGGAGGAGCTGTTGGCCATCTTCCCGCCCGCCATCCTGGAGCAGGAGGTATCCACCCAGCGCTGGATCGATATCCCCGAGCCGGTACGCGAGATATACAAGCTCTGGCGGCCGTCGCCGATGTTCCGTGCCCATCGCCTGGAACAGGCTCTGGGTACCCCGGCCAAGATATACTACAAGTACGAAGGGGTCTCACCGGCCGGCTCTCACAAGCCAAATTCTGCCATACCCCAAGCCTACTACAACAAACAGGCCGGTATCCGCCGCCTGGCCACCGAGACCGGCGCCGGCCAATGGGGCAGTTCCCTGGCCCTGGCCTGCAGCATGTTCGGCCTGGAATGCACCATCTACATGGTCAAGGTCTCCTACTTTCAGAAGCCGTACCGCAAGTCGATGATGCAGCTGTGGGGCGCCACGGTGCATCCCTCGCCGTCTGACCAGACCAATGCCGGACGCGCCGCCCTGGCCGAGAATCCCGATTCCAATGGCAGTCTGGGGCTGGCCATCTCTGAAGCGGTGGAGGATGCCGCCACCCACAGTGACACCAACTACGCCCTGGGTAGCGTATTGAACCACGTCTGTATGCACCAGAGTGTGATCGGCCTGGAGGCGATCGAGCAGTTCAAGCTGGTCAATGACTACCCCGATGTGGTGATCGCCTGCTGCGGCGGCGGCTCCAACTTCGCCGGGATTGCCTTCCCGTTCCTGGCCGACAAAGCGGCTGGCAAGCAGGTGCGCTGCCTGGCAGTGGAACCGGCCTCCTGCCCTACCCTGACCAAAGGGGTCTACGACTTCGACTACGGTGACACCGCCAAGCTGGGGCCGATCGCCAAGATGTATACCCTGGGCCATGACTTCATGCCGCCCGGTATCCATGCCGGTGGCCTGCGCTACCACGGCGAGTCGCCGCTGGTCTCCCAGCTGTACGCCGCCGGGCTGATCGAGGCCCGTTCCCTGATGCAGACCGCCTGCTTCGAAGGGGCGATCATGTTTGCCAAGCACGAAGGGATCGTACCGGCCCCCGAATCGTCCCATGCGGTGCGGGCCGCCATCGACGAGGCACTGCTGGCCAAGGAAGAGGGCAAGGAGCGGACCATCCTGTTCAACCTTTCCGGTCACGGCTTTATGGATATGACCGCCTACGACAACTACCTGTCCGGCAAGCTTGATGACTACGAATACCCGCTGGAGATGGTGCAGGAGTCGCTCAAGCACCTGCCCAAGGTGGAGCTGTAAGCAGCGCCCCCATGACCAGGGTCAAGATCTGCGGCATAACCAGCCTGGAAGACGCCCTGACTGCCGTTGACGCCGGGGCCGACGCCCTGGGGTTCGTCTTCTTCAGGGAGTCGCCGCGGCATATCTTTCCTGAACAGGCAGCCCGCATCATCCAGCAGCTGCCACCCTTCGTGCAGGTGGTGGGGCTTTTTGTAAATGAAGAGACCACTGCAATCAACGAGATCGCCGACCTCTGCCGGCTGGACCTGGTGCAGCTGCATGGCGATGAGCCGGCCGACTACTGCTGCCAGATCAGGCGCCGTGTATTGAAGGCCTTCCGGGTGCGCTCCCTTACCTGTCTCGAGCCGATCAGCGAATACCCGGTGGCCGGTTACCTGCTGGACACCTTCTCCCCCTCCTTCTACGGCGGCACCGGTACCAGCTTCAATTGGGAGATCGCGTCCGAGGCGGTCAGACGCCACCAACGGATCATCCTGGCCGGGGGCCTGACCCCGGACAACGTGGCCGAGGCGGTCCGTCGGGTACATCCCTGGGCGGTGGATGTCTCCAGCGGAGTAGAAAGTGCGCCGGGCAAAAAAGATGCGGACAAGGTGCGCCGGTTCATCTGCAATGCAAAGGAAGCCTGACCATGAAACAACCCGATAAACGCGGCCATTTCGGCATCTACGGCGGGCGCTACGTGCCCGAGACCTTGATGCCGGCCTTACAAGAGCTGGAAGATGCCTATGCCCACTACAAGAACGACCGCGAATTCAAGCAGGAGCTAGACTACTATCTGCGTGAATACGTCGGCCGCCCCTCGCCGCTCTATTTGGCCGAAAAACTGACCAGACAACTGGGCGGGGCCAAGATCTACCTCAAGCGGGAAGACCTGAACCACACCGGCGCCCACAAGGTCAACAACACCATCGGCCAGGGGCTTTTGGCCAAACGGATGGGCAAGCAGCGGGTGATCGCCGAGACCGGCGCCGGCCAGCATGGCGTGGCCACCGCCACCATCGCTGCCCTGTTCGGCATGCAGTGCGAGGTGTTCATGGGCTCCGAGGATATCCGCCGCCAGGCGTTGAACGTCTTTCGGATGAAACTGCTGGGGGCCACCGTTACGCCGGTCAATGCCGGCACTGCCACCCTGAAAGATGCCATGAACGAGGCGCTGCGCGACTGGGTCACCAACATCGCCAACACCTTCTATGTGATCGGCACCGTGGCCGGGCCCCACCCTTACCCGATGATGGTGCGCGACTTTCAGGCCGTGATCGGCCAGGAGGCTAAAAAACAGCACAAGAAACTGGAAGGACGGCTGCCGGACGTGCTGGTGGCCTGCGTGGGGGGCGGCAGCAACGCCATGGGGCTATTCTACCCCTTCCTGAAGGATACCGGCGTGCGGATGATCGGTGTCGAGGCGGCCGGCCACGGCATCGCCAGTGGGGCCCATGCCGCGCCGCTCTGCGCCGGCACACCGGGTATCCTGCATGGACAGCGCAGCTACCTGCTGCAGGACGCCGACGGCCAGGTGGCCAACGCCCATTCCATCTCGGCCGGCCTGGATTATCCCGGCGTCGGGCCGGAGCACGCCTGGTTGAAGGATACCGGCCGGGCCGAGTATGTCTCCGTCACCGACGACGAGGCTTTGGACGCCTTCCAGCGCCTGACCCGCGAAGAAGGGATCATGCCGGCCCTGGAGTCATCCCACGCCATCGCCCAGACCCTCAAGCTGGCCCCCACCCTGCCCAAGGATCAGACCATCGTGGTCTGTCTGTCAGGCCGGGGTGACAAGGATATCCACACCGTGGCTGATGCCTTGGGCGTCAAATTTTAATCAGGTTTTACATCCTGTTAAACCCTACTAAAGCCGCGTTTTACGCGGCTTTTTTTATTGACCGAGACCCCTTGTTCGAGTATTTATAAAAACTCGTTTTATTTATAAACCTGACAAGCGCAGATTCGCGATGATAAGCAGGCGGCAAGGAGATTACGACGCAGACGTATATGCCAATACGTCGAGGAGCAATCGACGCTGCCAACGAACTTAGCGCGTGAAGCGGCGCTTGTCGCACCAATACCAGGAGGGCGGATTATGCATCTTGTGGATCAGATCAAGGAAAAGGCCAAAAAGAACCTGCAGACCGTGGTACTGCCGGAGAGCTACGACGAGCGGATGCTGTATGCCGCCGAGAAGATCGTTAAAGAAGGCCTGGCCAAGCTGGTGATCCTGGGGGATCCGGCCAAGATCCAGACCGAGGCAGCAGCCAAGGGGATCAACCTGGCTGGCGTGGAACTGCTCAACCCGGCCGACTCGCCCAAGCTGGAGCAGTACGTGGCCGACTTTGTGGAGCTGCGCAAGTCCAAGGGGATGACCCCCGACGAGGCCCGCAAGCTCTTGACCGCCGAGGACAACCTGTACTACGCCGGCATGATGGTGCGGAACGGCGACGCAGGCGGCGAGGTGGCCGGCGCCACCGGCACCACCGGCAACGTGCTGAAGGCCGCCTTCCAGACCGTGGGACCGGCACCGGGCATCAAGACCGTCTCCTCCTACTTCTTCATGGTCACCAAGACCGAAAGCTTCGGCGAGAACGGCATCATCCTGTTCGCCGACTGTGCCGTCAACCCCAACCCCGATGCCCAGGCCCTGGCCGAGATCGCCGTGGCCACCGCCGGCAACTGCAAGGCCTTCCTGGATGTGGAAGCCCGGGTGGGAATGCTCTCCTTCTCCACCAAGGGCAGCGCCTCCCACGCCGATGTGGACAAGGTCACCAAGGCGGTGGAGATCGCCAAGGGCATCAAGCCCGATATCCAGATTGATGGCGAGCTGCAGGCCGATGCAGCCCTGCTGCCCAAGGTGGGCGAGAAGAAGGCCCCCGGCAGCCCGGTGGCGGGCAAGGCCAATGTGCTGATCTTCCCGGACCTGGATGCCGGCAACATCGCCTACAAGCTGGTGGAGCGGGTGGCTGGCGCCGAGGCGGTGGGCCCGATCATCCAGGGTCTGGCCAAGCCGGTCAACGACCTGTCCCGCGGCTGCTCGGTGGAGGATATCGTCAATGTGACGGCCATTACGGCGGTCCAGGCCGGGGCATAACTGGATAGGGTTCTTTTCCAGGCCAGCTACATAAACGCGCACATCACAAAAGCCGATCCTTCAAGGGTCGGCTTTTGTGTTTGGATTTCGTTGAATTAAATGGGCCAGGGATGTATATCACTCCTATTCACCCATCACCTTAACAGTTAATAGTTTTGCATGCTGTCCCCCAAATTGTACGAAATTGTCCACCATCCGATGACCAGTCCAGGCCAGAGGCTTGGCATAGACAACAGTACCGGAGGTAGCCATGAAACGAACACTGTCGGTTTTCCTTACCCATTCCCTACTGCTGTGCTGGCCCCTGATTGCAGGTGGGGGTGACATCCCTCCAGTCCCTCCGCCCGAATGCGTAGAATGCCCAACAGGGTACCACTGCGCCCAGAATCCGGGACGCTGCGTGGCCGATCCCAAGCCCCCCACGCATCATCCTGCCAAAGTCAGCCCGGACAAGACCGACGAGACGGATAAATCGGTCAACAAGAGCGCATTGACCATCGTCTGCGGCACCGAGGCCCAGATCGCCCGGGCAAAAGCAAAGAACCTGCAGGCGTCCGCGGCCACATGCCGACAGGATCTGGCCAATGGAGTCCCATACTGCACTGTGGACGTGACCTGGGCCGGCATGATGAGCCTGACTGCGGCTCAAGCCGACATCTTGGCCAGAGATCTGCTGACGTATGCACGAACACTAGACGACTATGACAATCGCGTCCAGGCACGCATCAATCAATTCACGGTCAATACCACGCACAGCACCTACACCTCCGAGAACCTGCGCTGCAGCAATGTCACCACCACCATCCAGAGCGATCGCGTGCTGGAGTGCCAGCGTAGATGCTACGTCCAGTACGGACTTCCGGCTCTCGATTGCTGGCGGGGCGACATCCGGGAGTTGGTGTTCGCGAACTGCTTCGCCACCAATGCACTTGCGTTGCGCGCCTGCAGTGAACAGTGCCCGCGATCAGACTATTCCACCATCCAGAATCCCATGTGGCAGCATCCACAGTAAATTAAGGTTCCTCGTCGTTTCAAGTGGGTTGAGGGTATAGCGAGTTGAATCTGAGCTTGCCTGCAATGATGTAGGCCATGGTAATCAGATTCTTGGGGTTGCGATATCCTCGTGCCCGCGCCTTGGCTGC
>NZ_JAVEPN010000029.1:0-7282 GCF_034008105.1 Trichlorobacter sp. | reverse complement strand
ATTGAATTTTGCAAGAAATATTTCTTATCTTTTTGATAAATATGAAAGCAATAAAAATATACGAAAAATACAACAAAAAAACCGCATAAAGCGGTCTGTTTTTGAAAAATGGTGCCGACTAGAGGAAGTAACAAATGATGATTCCATATATCATTAAGTTTTTTTAATAATTAAGTAAACTTAATTATTATATTATTTTTTTAACTCAATAATTCCATCACTTTTACTATTTTTTGATATTATTAGCAAATTTTTATACCCAAAAATAAAAAAAATAAAAAAAATGTTGTAAAGTGTTGACAAAGTAAACGCTTACTGCTATAATATAGACAGTAAAAGAGGAAAAGAAAATGAGCAAATATAGCGAATTCATTAATGAAGTTAAGAATAATCAATTAGAAAAGTTCTTTGGAAAAATTGAATGGTATTCAAACAAATATTTTAGATTCAATAGATACATTGATGAAGATAACATCATCATCATAACGAATGATCTTATTTTTAATAAATTCAATAGTACCACTTTGTTGATCGTTGGATCTAATCAAGCGGTTTATTTAAAAGATTGGCAAGTCTTTTCAGTTAGTAATTATGATTTCAATTTGAACACTTATGCAGTTAAATTAAATAGAAAATACTTTAAAATTTATACTTTTCAGAAAAATTTTGAAGATTTTATTATTGAAAAAACTTACTCATTTGACGATTTAGTTTCTTTGGCGAAAAATCAAGATTTGGAAAAAATGACCATCAGAACTGGTCATCTTAATTAAAAGAATCTCAACTTTTAAAAAATGAGAAGAAAGAGGCAGAAAAATGACAAAAGAAGAATTTGGACTATTGGTTAAAAATTACTTATCCGAAAAAATGGCAGTTGATTGGGGAGTTTTGGAAGAAGCAGAAAAAGCGATTGATGATGTGATCGATGTGGCGTGGGAAGAAGTCGATAGCATGGGCGGTGATTTTGTTGTTGAAAACGACATGGAAGAAGTCATCAACAACGCTATTTACACATGCAAAGTGAATTTTTGGGAAAAATGGTTACATGCGCAGCATTGGACTATTTACGATTTAGCTAATCACGTTAACGCCATTTGGGGCAAAGGTGTTACCAGTCGAAATGTTATTGATTGGTTAATTAATCATGACAAAAGTACAGCTGACACCACTTTTGATGTTACTTACGAAGAAGATGAAGATCTTGATGAAGAAAAAGACTGCTAATGAAATTTTTAACATATGATGAAGCATTTAATGCTTCGAAAAACAAAAATCTAATTTCAAAAATTTATAAAAAAGGTTTGATTTTGGCAAACGATTCTTTAATTCGCGATTTAAATCGGTATTTAGAAATTTATGGAAAAAAAGCCGAATCAATTGTCTTTGATTTATTAAAAATTAATGAATCAACAACAATTTTACAACAAAATGCCATCGCTATTTTAGGGGCCTTTATGAATAAATTTAATCGATCAGAGAAATTTGTTCCAGAGAAAAATTGTAGTCGAGAAAAATTGTTGCTATTTTTGGAAAAAGAATTAACAGAAGAAATTTTATATTTTGGAAATATTGAATGTGTAATGGTTTTTAAAAATGGTGAATTCATTGATTTTATGGATCATGTTGATCAATATGATTTTTATCCCGATGAATTTTATGTAAAAGCGCCATTAAAAAAAGCATTATTTGCAGTTATAAAAAGTCTTTATCCAAATTTTAAAACGTCGGCAATAGTTATTTCTATAAATCGTCGTTTAAAAAATCTAAACGTGCGTGAATTGGCAAAAAAAATCGAATTGTCATTCCAGGCAATCAGCAATTATGAAAATAACTTGCGAGAGCCTAGTGATTTTAGCAAAAAAAAGATTGCCAAAGCTTTAGAGTTCGATTTAAAAGAATTTAATTCTAATTATTGGGATTTGTAAAAAAAAGAGCTAATCAGCTCTTTTTTTTTTATTATTATCATCGTGCTTTTTTCGCATTTTCTTTGCCTCTTTGGAAATTTTGACAACGCGAAAAATAATTCCGACTACTCCCAAAACGATCAGTATAATAATGAAAATTAAGAATCCTTTTACAGCTGCTTCCACCAATTCTCCAAGTGAAGTTGTTGATTCTGCCGCTAAAATCTTCAATATCATTTTTATTCATCCTCCTTATATTCGATTTTGGATTTTACATTGTTGTTTTCCGTATATTTTTTTAATTCTTCAATCCAATAAGAATCTTGATTCGATAATTCATCAACACTAGCCATCGTGGATGAATAAGTCTTTGCCTGGTAAAATCCGCTTTTTGCTTTTACCCTTTGTTCATCGAAAAAATTAGAATAACAATCGGTGCGGTAAACGTCGGCATACATTTTTTGCAGGATAAAATAGTAAACCTTATCAAATTTTTCGCCCGATTCATCGGCAGTTGCGCCAATTTCATGACGATAATTAACCGGTTGATAACCGAATAAGTTTACATTTTTTATGAAATGATTATAAAAAGGCTGAATTAATTTTTCGAGTAAATAGTTGTAAAGAGTTTTGTCCGTTCTTTTGCTTCTAAATTTAAAATAATACTTATTAAATATTTTGATTAAAGGTTCGCAAAGTAAATAATCAATCCAGAATAAAGGCAAGATAACTTTAATATCTGCCTTTTTTTTAATCCGGATACGATCTTCGCACGTTTCACGCAAATCAGCATTAACGCTATATTCACGCTGTGAATCAAATAACAATTTAGTAAATGGATAACCATCAATGGTGAATTCATGACGTGTGATTTTGATTGATCGGTTAAATCCATCATTTCGCTGATTAGCATCTTCAGATGTTTTTTCTAACCCGGCATAATCGTCCTTATTACCACGCTCTTTGTCGATTTCAGTATAAGCTTCAATTTGACCATCCATTTGATACCACTTTGTGGAATCAAATGGATTCATTTTTGTTAAAATTCTTCGCGAATCAAAATTGCCAATTGAAGAAAAAGTCTTTGCAAGATCCTCGTGTTTATCGATTTTAATATAATCGTAATCATAAAGAGGAAAATGGCCCTCACGTTTAAATTGGAATCTAGTAGCATAATTTGTAAACGCTAGTGATTTAGGACTGAAGTATAGAAAATAAGCTTGCCCATAATTAATCAGAGCTTCATCCAAGGAAATAGTGCGAATCCCATTAAAAAATGTCAGTGAGTATTTTTTAAAATCATAATCCCACAATTGACTAGCTTGTGAATTTTCGTTATTTAAAAACGATTTAAAACGCTCTTTAATTCGTTCTTTTAATTGCGCCCGATTAATGATTGATTCATTTTCGATGCCATTTATAATCCATTTTTCAAATTTATACCAGGGGAAATTCGGGAAAAAGTGCATATGTTTTTGTATAATTTCAAAAGCTTTGTCGCGCATTAACTTTTCGCCATCAATCGCCATCGAGGTCATCATCATCGTTTTACCGCTACCAACCGTGCCAGTAATTAAAGTAGCGACCGCTAATTCATTAACAGCATCTTCATTTATTTTCTGCATTTCTTTAAGTCGATTTTCAGCCGCTTTTCTACGAAAATAAAAAACTAAATAAGCACCAATGATTATTAATGGCAACTTTTGATATAACATAAGAACAATAAAAATATCGATAATTATGGACATCAAAATTGACCATAAAGAAGTAACATCAAAGGTTTTTACAAAATTAAAATACCAGGCAATAAAATCAATGCCCATGGACATAGCGCGATAGATAATTAAAATTGCAACAATAAGGACAATTTTATAGATTGGATAATCTTTCCAAAAATTGAATAAACTAATTAACCATTTTTTTGTGGGATAGATGTATCGTGATTCAAAATTGTTGAATTTAATTAGATTTTTTGATTCTTTAAACTTATCTTCTGGTCCATCGCGCATAATTAATTGATTGATTAAAATGATTAAAATGATTATGAATGGAATCCAGATTAAAAGTCGTGTTAATTTTAATAAAAAGTTGGTCAATTTAATTAAGTATAAAAAGGCAAAATCTTCATTAAATAAAGCAGCCGAAAGAACTTTAAAATCATAGATTGCTGCTTTAAAATCGGTCGGTAAGCGTAAGTCATTCACATCAATTGCTAAATTTGGCGGATCTATTGCAATACTATCCTTGCTAAAATCGAATAGTCCAATGAAAGAGCGTAATAAATAAAGAAGCGATTCGCCTAATCTTACATAACTACCACTGGCCCACCAAAAAGACGGGATGATAATCAATGATAATAGTCCAATTAAAATATAATGACGATAGTTGATTGCTTTAAATTTTCTTTTCATAAATAGGCCTCGTTGTAAAACATTTCATTTAGATTGACGCAATATAGCCGCTGATCGCTTAATAAGGTGAATTCAAAAATTTCTTCATCATTAATTGTTGCGAATATGTAACCATTATCTTGCGTGAAATTAAAAAGATACTCGGTATCGTTTAAATTAATAATACCGGTATCGTTTTCGTGAAATTTAACTTCATTATCAATCGAAATCCAGGATGTTGAATAGATAGGCGCTAGACTACGATTAGCAATTAAATTGAGCGTATTTCCTAAATAGAAAATAATAATTAAAATCAATGATGTTATCAATAATTTGCCAACAATATGGGATGTCTTTAATTTGAAATCCATATGACACCCCTATTTCTTTTTCTTGATTTTTAATAATGGAATCAACTTGATGATTGCAAAGATTAAGAACGCGCCAACAATAAGGATTAACACCATTTGACCACTTTTAATCAGCGCATCAATCGGATTATCAACGCCAAAAAAGCTGTTGAAATTACTCATCAACTTATCCCACCAGGATTCGTTTTCCGGGACTTCAGTTGCAGGTAATTCCCCGGCAATTCCTAAATTCCCGTTTTCATCTTTCAAATTGATGAAAAAAGGATCATCAACATCAATGTTGGTTTCCAAAGCTTCAAAATAGATTTTAATAGTTGCCGCGCTGACTGCTAATGGAATATCAATCACCATCGCGTTATTATCACCGTTAAAAATGTAGCCAATCGGTTTAGTCTCATTCAACACCAAAGGCGCTGAATATTTAAGGCGATCATAAGTTAAGAGTAAGTTTTCCGCACCAATTAAATCGCCACAAGCGATAATTACTGGATCATAGTCGCCAATGATTGTGTAAGATGTTAATGTTGCGCTGATTAAATTATAGGCGCTGTTCCCAGGGAAGTAGACCGCGTTAGAAGTCGTCCATTCACCATCTAGTTTGCTAATTTCAAAATAAGTGCCACCAGTGTCAGTAGCAAAATCAATCGTTGGTTGAATAATTGTGCCATCAGCATTTTCGCCTTCAACTGCTAAATAAGTGATTGCAATGTTATTTGTTGAACACATCGGCAAAATGATATAGTGCGTATAAGCTGCATTTCCCCAAATGTTACTTTGCATTGACGTATAAGAAGTGAATCCATCGTTAATTTTGCTTTTTCCATATAAAAAGATTGTCGAATTTAACATTTGTTCCGCATCGCGATCGATCTGGCCGATGTATTGGTAAAGTTTATTAATCGTGCTAGTTTTCCCTAAACTTGGAATTTTAATTTGATAAATGTCACTTGGATCGTTAGTAATAACACCTGGGCCTAACTGTTCTTCGGAAGTCGCAACTTCATAAAACCCCTCATTAACTTCATCATAAGCAATGTCGTGTGTCGTGATTAAAGGATTGATTCTTAATCCAATATTTTCACGATAATTAATAACATGGCGATCTTCTATTCCTAAACTTGAATCCGTTTTTAAAACAACTTCGTCAATTGAATTTTCAAAATTGGCATTTGTCAAATCATAATCGATGAATTGAACGGATTGACCAGTTGTTATATCGCGAATTTCAAAATACACCCGATTTATTTTAACAATGCCGGAAGCACTATTTAAATTAAAAAAGATAATGGGAGCCTTACTCGTAACCGTCGCATCGCCTAAAGTATTCTCAATAATATCGCTGAATCGTGAATCTAAATTTGCCCAGGTATTTTGTAAAATCCATCCTGGGGCAGTTTCATCAGCTCCTATTCTCAAATAGTTTGAAATGAACGGATTATCGGCGGCCGCCTCTTCAGCGCTCACAGGCGCGATGTTTTGACCACCAAAAAGGCCACTAAATAGAGTGGCGGCCAAGATTGCAATTTTATTAATTTTTAACATAATAATTCTCCCTTATAAATCAAAATTGGTAGTATCAAAACTAATGGATTCGATCGGAACAGAATATTCGAAAATTATTGAATAGTATTTGGTTTCGTTGTAGTTTTTTGCAACCACTTCGACCGTATTCATGAATGGTTGCAAATTTTCAACTTGATAACTTGTGGTGCTAATTTTTCTAATTGAAAAAACTGTTGGATCTAGGACGGATTCGATATTCCAAAAAATATAACTTTCATTAGTCATTGAATCGACAGTTAATAAGATTTTTGAACTTTCGGCGAAATTATGGCGAGTATTTTCTTCAATTTTAACTACTGGGAACTCCGGCTCATCGACTTGCGGTTGCGAAAGATTAACGATTGCAGCAACAGCGCCGATGGCAATGATTGAACCAATTATTAATCCAACTGTGTTATTCGTTTTATTTTTTTGGGCCATAATTTCGCCTACTTTCTGTAATTATTTTTAAAATCTAAAAGTCAAAATTATCAATATTAATCGCCAATCCCTGTGGAGAGTATTGATAGTCAGTGGTATCAATTTTTGCCAACATAAAAACTGTGGAATCTTCAGTAATTTGCAAACTATTTAAAATTGTTGGAGCAACACCATCGATTTTTGCAAGGAATGGGAAGTATAAGTCCGCGCCTGAATGATTAGCTGACAAGGTATTAATTGCGTTATAAAATTCATCAACAAAGGCATTACCGGCATTTTCCGCAGGCATAATATGACTGATTTCGCTAAAATCAACAGTTGCGCCATCTTCTTGTGACAATTTAAACGCCATACTTCCAAATAAGTCAGGTGCGGTGACTGTTGGATTAGTTTTTCCGGTTACTTCAACTAGATCAGTTGCTTTGACAATTGATCCACCTAGTCCACCGCCGGCCCAATAGAAGTTCGCACCGTACTCATAAGTCAGAGTTCCGGCGGCAACTGCAGCTTTAGTACCAATTGAAAGTTCTTTACCAATTGGATTTGTAAATATATTGCCACTCGCGACCGCTAAAGTAGGAGTGTTATGAATACCGGTGAAATGATATCGTTTGATATAATTAACTGTGCAAGT